>NZ_JAAAHS010000030.1 GCF_009908195.1 Streptomyces boluensis
GCCCACGCCTCCCGCGCAGCGCACTCCGGCCAAGCCGGGTGCGCCCGTGCCGCCCGCCGCACCGGCGAAGCCGGCCGCGGTTCCCGCAGCGCGTACCGCTGCGGACGAGCCGTCCGGCACCCCGCAGATCCAGCTGATCCCGGCCTCCGCCGAGGGTGCGCTGGACGCCGCCGAAGAAGCGGTCGACCTGTTGCTCGACACCGGCCGCCCGCCCGGCGAGATCCTTGTGATCACGACGGGCGACCCGCACCCGTGGGCAGCACACGAGCTGTCCTTCGGCGCGGACGCCTACTGGGCCCAGCACGACGCCCAGGACGACGTGTTCTACGCCGGCGCTGCCGACATCGCCCGCGCGGCCACCCGCCCCGTGGTCGTCGTCGCCGTCAACGGTTCGACCGAGGGTGAGGCGGCCACCGCCCTGCCCCTCGCGCTCGGCCGTGCCGGAGCCCTGCTGATCGTCTGCGGTGACGCGCAGCGGATCAACTCGGCCCTGGGCGCCGGAGTCTGACACTCGGACGCCCGGATCCGGGTGTCCGAGCACTCGCACCCCCGGCAGGCGCATCCGAACCCTGCCGGGACACGTGAACACCTGAAGGTCCGCGCACACCGCGCGGCCTCAGGTCCGTTCACGGCTCGCACTTGCTTGGGCGCTGTCCGGTGTTGTGGCTGTGGCTGTGGCTGTCCGGCGTTGGCCGGTGGCTGCCGCCCCGGGCCGGCGGCGTGTGTGGCGAGCGTGGCGGACCCGTGCCGTTCAGCGGGCCGCGCCCCCGTGTATCCGTTCCTGCGCTCTGCCGGAGTTCTGCTGTGGCTGCGCAGTGCCATTGGTCGGCAGCCGTCGGAGCGGTGGCTGAGCCCGCTCGTGGAGCCCGACTTCCTCCTGCCCGGAGTCCTCGGACTGCCCGGAGACCGAGCCGATGTACGGCCGTCGGCCGCCTCGTCCCTCGCCGAGCACCTGCCAACCACCGCGCGTCAACGTGATGTACGCACCGCACCGCAACCCGTGCAGCGTGCAGGCATCCCGCAACCCCCACATCCAGGCGCCGTCCTCCTGCGTCCACTTCGCGTCGCCCTCCCGGCAGTAGAGCAACACAGCCGTCCGCACCGGGGTGCGGCGCCGCAGGTCGTGCGGGATGACTCGGCGCAGCTGAGCCAGCAGGGCGTTCCGGTACACCCATCCGTCCGCGCCGGTCGCCCGGCGCGAGAACGACGCGCTCGCCCGCAGCCGCTCGTCCTGATCGAGGACCGCCACCACTGCCGTTTCCGGTGTGGGCAGATGCCTGACATGCAGGCCGCTGACGACCTCGCGTGGGTCGCGCAACAGTGGGATTCCCGCGGCCGCCCACTCGGAGGGTTCAAGCACACGGGCCAGTTGGTTGGCGGAGTCGGACATCTCAGCGGGATGTGACGCTCCCGGCTCTGACGCCGCGGCGGACGGAGTGAATCCGAAGGTCACGGTCCTCCCTTCGGCTACGCGCCCACACCTGCGGGCGGGGTCGGACTGGGGAGCGCACCGCGGCACAGCACTGCCGGACCACGGACGAGCCGTGCGGGGAGCACTCCAATTCTCGCCCGCCCATCGGCCCCCAAGCAACGAGCAGTTGGGGCCGGTGCCCGTAATCGATGGGTGTGTTGTCAATATCCTGCCCCCGTTCGACTCTCATGACGCGTGGATCACCCCTGAATGGCCAGTACCAGTGGCAACACCCCCTCCGCGGAGGCCCGGCGGAGCATGCGGGTCGCCACTGCGAGCGTCCAGCCGGTCTCCGTCAGATCGTCGACGAGCAGCACCGGACCGCCGGGCGCCTGTCGCAGGCTCTCGGCCAGCTCGCCGGGAACGGTCAACGTGCCGTCCAGCGCGCGCAGTCGCTGGGCGCTGTTGCTGCGCGGCGGGCTCATGTGGTCCGCCCCCGGCACATAGGCAAGGGAGCCGAGCAGTGGCATGCGGCCGACGTTGGCGATATGGGTGGCCAGGGACTGGATGAGCTGCGGGCGCGTACGGGACGGCATCGTCACCACGCCGACCGGTCGGAGCTGAGCGTCAGGGCTGCCCGATGCCCAACCCCCGGGCCCCTTCGCCCAGTCGGCCAGGACCTCCACCACGGCTCGGGCCACATCGTCCGGAATCGCACCGTCGGTTGACTGCGGGGCCAGCATGGGGCGCAGCCGGTTGCCCCAGCCGATGTCCGAGAGGCGCCCGAGCGCGCGTCCCGTACCGGCCTGTTCGCTCGCCGGGATGCGGCCCTTGAGGTCCATGCCCACGGCTGCGAGCCCGGTCGGCCACATCTTGCGCGGCTCCACCTCGACCCCTGCGCGCCCGAGTTCGCCCCGCGCGGCGTCGAGCGATGTCGTGGAGACCTCTGTGTCGAAGCGAGGCCCCTTGCAGTTGTCGCAACGCCCGCACGGCGCTGCCGCCTCGTCGTCCAACTGGAGCCGCAGGAACTCCATTCGGCAGCCCGATGTCGTCGCGTAGTCCCGCATGGCCTGCTGCTCGGCCTCACGTTGGCGGGCGACCCATGCGTACCGCTCGGCGTCGTACGTCCACTGCTGGCCCGTGGAGATCCAGCCGCCCTTGACGCGCCGGACCGCGCCGTCCACGTCCAGGACCTTGAGCATCGTCTCGAGTCGTGTGCGGCGCAGTTCCACGAGCGGTTCGAGTGCGGGCAGGGACAGCGGGCGGCCCGCGTTCGCCAGCGTGTCCAGGGTGAGGCGCACCTGGGATTCCGGTGGGAACGCCACCGATGCGAAGTACCGCCAGATCGCTTCGTCCTCCTTGCCCGGCATGAGCAGCACCTCGGCATGCTCGACACCGCGGCCGGCGCGACCCACCTGCTGGTAGTAGGCGATGGGGGAGGAGGGGGACCCGAGATGGACGACGAATCCCAGGTCGGGCTTGTCGAAGCCCATGCCGAGCGCGGACGTGGCGACGAGGGCCTTCACGCGGTTGGCGAGCAGGTCCTCCTCAGCCTGCTGCCGCTCCGCGTTCTCGGTCTTGCCCGTGTACGAGGACACGGTGTGACCGCACTGCCGGAGAAAGGCCGTGACCTCTTCGGCCGCGGCGACCGTGAGGGTGTAGATGATTCCTGAGCCCGGCAGGTCGTTGAGGTGCTCGCCCAGCCAGGCCAACCGGCTGGCCGCATCCGGGAGTTCGAGCACGCCGAGGCTGAGGCTCTCGCGGTCCAGGGGGCCTCGGAGCACCAGTGCGTCCGACCCGCCTCCGGTGCCCAGCTGTTCGGCGACATCCGCAGTCACTCGGGCGTTGGCCGTGGCCGTGGTGGCGAGGACGGGGACGCCTGGCGGCAGGTCCGCGAGCATCGTGCGGAGCCTGCGGTAGTCGGGCCGGAAGTCATGACCCCAGTCGGAGATGCAGTGCGCCTCGTCGACCACGAGCAGGCCGGTCGCCGCGGCCAGGCGGGGGAGCACCTCGTCGCGGAAGTCGGGGTTGTTGAGGCGCTCCGGGCTCACGAGGAGGACGTCGACGGTACCCGCGGCCACTTCGGCCTGGATCGTGTCCCACTCCTCCGTATTGGACGAGTTGATCGTGCGTGCGTGAATACCGGCCCGTGCGGCGGCTTCCACCTGGTTACGCATGAGGGCGAGCAGCGGCGACACGATGACGGTCGGCCCGGCGCCCTGCTCGCGCAGCAACGAGGTCGCGACGAAGTACACCGCCGACTTGCCCCAGCCGGTGCGCTGCACGACGAGGGCCCGGCGCTTGTCGGCGACCAGTGCCTCGATGGCCCGCCATTGGTCCTCGCGCAGCCGGGCACGGCCGGTCTGGTCGCCGACGAGCCGGGCGAGTACGGCGTCGGCCGCTGTGCGGAGTTCTTCGTTGCTCATGCGTCCATGCAACCCGATGGCTCGGACATTCGGCGAATGGCCTCGGCGGCCTGTGGAAAACTTCTGACGTGTGCACGGCCAGGGTTGTCCACAGGTAAACCGGAGCCCGGGAATCCGCGACAGAGTCGCCGCATGACGAATCACAGCGAAGCCGCCGGCGGGTCCGGCGAGCCGACGATCACCTTGCGCAGCCCGGCCGAACTCGCGGATGCGCTCCCGTATTTGATGGGATTCCACCCCGACGGCAGTGTGGTTCTCGTCGCCTCCCACGGCGACCGGCGCACCTTCGGCGGGCGGGTGCGCCTGGGAATTCCCGACCAGGAGGAGGACTGGCCTTCGATCGCGGAACAACTGGTCACGTGCCTCGTGACCGGGAGCGAGCGGCGCGTGGCACGGCCTGACGGCGTGGTCGTCTTCCTCTGCCAGGATCCCCGCGACGGTGAGAGCGCCCAGCAGGCGATGGAACGGTTGCGGCCACTCGCCGCGGCCCTGTGCGCGGCTTGTGGCAACGCCGGCATCACCGTCGATGAGGCACTCTGCCTCTCCGCCGGGCGGTACTGGTCGTACGTCTGCCGTGACGCGCGCTGCTGCCCGCCGACCGGAGCGCCGATGGCGCTGCAGGGCACCTCGGTCACTGCTGCTGCGGCGACGTACGCCGGGCTTCCCATGCACGGGAGCCTGCGCCAGATGAAGGCCCGGTTCGCGCCCCGTCGAGGGGGTGGGGTGGCGGATCAGAAGTCCACCCTGGACGCCGCCTCGTCGGCCTTGGTTCCGCGCATGCTCAGTGACAACGAGGGCGAGCTGGTCGCACGGGAGACCATCGCGACGGCAGCGGGAATGATGGCCCGGCTACGTACGGCGCCACCCGTGGGCGGGGTACTGGAGGCCGATCTTCGTGACGATCAGCTGATCGGGGACCGTGAAGCGGCGGACGTGATCCTGGGCCTGCAGGTACGGGAGACGCGTGACCGGGCGGCGGAGTGGATGGAGGGCGAGGAGGCCGTCCTCGCGCTCCGGCTCTGGAGGGCGCTGGCTCGGCGCTGTGTCGCCCCGTACATGGAGTTCGCCACAGCACCACTTGCCCTCGCGGGCTGGGTCGCCTGGTCTCTCGACGACGAACCGGAAGCCAGGGTCGCCCTGGGCCTCGCCCTGGAACTCGACCCCGTCTACACCTTCGCCCAACTCCTGCACCGAGCCTGCAATCAGGGCCTCGACGTCGAGGAGGTACGGCAGTGTCTGCGCGACCAATTGCGCACACGGGACGCCCGGTCAACGGCTCGGGTGGCCGGTGCCCTGCCGGGTCCCGGCGAAGGTGACCGACCCCAACTGCTCGTACCGGACTGGCAGTCGATGTCAGGGGTCTGGCGAAGGGACACCCACGGGAGTCGCACCGCAAGGGACCCGGAAGCTGAAGGGAGGAAGCCCGAATCCCCTCTTGTGAGCCGCCCCGGAGAGGCGCCCGCGTCATCGGCCGAGCCGGGCGCACCCACAGGGAAGCCCGGTGGGTGCCAGGCCCACCACCGACCGGCCAAGGGCTCGGCGACGCGGCGTCCGCCCGGCTCTGCCACGCGCCGCAAGGGGAGGACCCGGCCCGATACGCGAGTCGATCCCGACCTTGCGGGACGGCTCAAGCGGAACATCGCCCGGCGAGGCCCGGCCGGTGCGACCGGAGGCGGACCGCGGCGGCGCGGCGGTGGACCGTCGGCCGGTCGACGACCTGGCGGCCCGGGGCGCCGGTCGGGCGGCTCCTCCTCGGCAGGAGGTGATCAAGGGAACGGGAAGTAGGGAACGGGAGGTGCGGCGTCCTCGCGGTCACGTCCTGGCCTGTTGGCACGACGGTGGATGATCCACAGCGAAGGGAGTGTTTATCGTCAGGCAGACGACTATGATCGCGGCATGTCGCCCTACGACCCGTCGGCCTTCCCGCCCTTTGCAGTCACAGTCGACCTGGTTGTGCTGACTGTTCGCCGTCACTCCCTCTGCGCGTTGGCGATCCGGCGTGGTGAGCCACCGTTCCAGGGGCGTTGGGCACTTCCGGGCGGGTTCGTGCGGGCGGACGAGGATCTCGCGACGGCTGCCGCACGGGAGTTGGCGGAGGAGACCGGGCTGCGCGCACACGATCCGGGGGAGCCGGCACCCGAGTCGGGCAACGGGGCGCATCTCGAGCAACTCGGCACCTACGGCGACCCCAAGCGTGACCCCCGCATGCGAGTGGTCAGCGTCGCGCACCTCGCACTCGCCCCCGACCTGCCCGCGCCCAAGGCGGGCGGCGATGCGAACAGCGCGCGCTGGGCACCGGTCGAGACGTTCCTCGAGCAGGATCCGGAGGGAGATCAAACAGGACCGCTCGCCTTCGATCATGCGCAGATCCTCGCGGACGGGGTGGAGCGTGCGCGGTCCAAGATCGAGTACTCCTCGCTGGCCACGGCGTTCTGCCCGCCCGAGTTCACCGTGGGGGAGCTGCGCAGGGTCTACGAGGCGGTGTGGGGCGTGGCGCTGGACCCGCGCAACTTCCACCGCAAGGTGACGGGCACGCCGGGCTTCTTGGTACCCACGGGCGGAACCACCACGCGGCAAGGTGGTCGCCCGGCGCAACTGTTCAGGGCGGGCGGCGCCACGCTGCTCAACCCGCCGATGCTGAGGCCTGAGGTCTGAGGTCGAAGTCCTCGGCACGAGTTGAGCGGCGCCCCGGTGCAGCACGCCCATCGCACCCCAGGCGCGGGCTGAAGCAGGCCCCGCCTCGCCCGCACGCACCTCGGGCCGACCTGTCACCCCGCCGTGCCCGCATGCGCTGACGTGCGCCCACCCACTCACGTACCCGTACCGCCCACACGCGAGTTCGCCACTCCACCGAACCGCAACAAACCCCTGCGCACCGCACCGCAACGAACCGCGCCCTACACGCGCACGCCCCCGAGCAGTGTGCGACCGAGCCGTACACACGGGCGAACTGCGGCCTTTCCAGGGCTGGGTGAACGGGGCGGGTGGGCGCACCCGAGGCCCGTATCTGACCGAAAAGCCGGAAATGGAGGGTTATCTTGCTGAAGTACTCACGGGGTCTGTCCGTCCCCGACCTGGCGGACTTCCCACGGCCGCCGCGCGGTCTCCACCGTCTGTGAGAGAAGCGATGATCCAGGCAACCGGACTGACCAGCAATCCTCGTCGGGGATTTCCGCCCGCAGTCGACGATGTGTCCCTCGAGGCGCGGGCCGGACACGTCACCGCCCTGCTCGGAGGCGCTGACGCGGGTACCAGCGTGGTCCTGAGACTGATGCTCGAACTGCAACCAGGCCGTGGCATCACGTACTTCAGAGGTCGTCCGCTGCGTCGCATCGCGCATCCCGCACGTGAAGTCGGAGTCCTCCTCGGTGAGGTTCCCGGGCATCCGGGGCGCACGGTGCGTGGGCAGTTGCGCATGCTGTGCGCGGCCGCCGGGGTGCCGGTGTCCCGGGCCGACGAGGTGCTGGAGGTCGTCGGCCTGGTCAGCCTCCGTGACCAGCGCCTCGGCACCTTGTCGCGCGGGATGGACCGTCGACTCGGCCTCGCCTGCGCGCTGCTCGCCGATCCGCACACGCTGGTTCTGGACTCGCCCGCTGACGGCCTCTCGGCGCGCGAGGGGCACTGGATGTACGGGATGCTGCGGGCCCATGCCGAGCAGGGCGGCGCCGTGCTGTTCACCACGAGCGACGCCAAGGCGGCGGCCCGAGCCGCGGATCACGTGGTCACGATCGAACACGGAAAGGTGGTGGCGGACCAGGGAGTCGGGGAGTTCGCCCGCACGAGATTGCGCCCCAGGGTGGCCGTCAGGTCCCCGCACGCGGCCCGTCTCGGCGCGTTGCTGACGAAGGAGGCGCGCGTGGGCCGGCGTTCGGTCGAGGTGGTGCGCGAGGACGGCAACAGGCTTTCGGTGTACGGGAGTAACTGTGCCGAGGTGGGCGAGACGGCGTTCAAGCACGGCGTCCTGATTCATCAACTCGCCGATGAGATCGGTGACTCCGGGCCACCTGAGCCCGCAGAGGTGTCGACCGGGGGCGCAACAGCGGCTGATTCGGTACCCGGCGATGCGGTATCCGGCGATGAGACTGGGACCGTAACCGCGAGGACCGGCGCGGGGACGGCAGGCCCGCACACCCTGTCCGACACCTCCAACACCTCCAACACCTCCGACACCTCCGACACCTCCAACACCTCCAACACCTCCAACACCTCCAACACCTCCGACTCCTCCAACACCTCAGATGAAGTTGGCGGAAAGGCTGCGGCGCGTTGTGGGGTCATCAGAGTCGGCAAGATGCTGAGTGGCTCAACTGGCGCCTACCGAACGGAACTCTCCCCCCTGCCGCCACCCATCACGGTCCGCCCGGCCCGCAGTCCGCTGCGCCCCCTGCGCTACGAACTGCGTCGTGCTGCCGGACTCAGCACCGGGTATCTGACGACACTCCTCGTGCTCGCCGTCTCCGCGGTCCTCGCGCTCTACCTGGCCAGGGTTGGACACACGCCGCTGCCCCGGCTGCTCGCGGCCTGGCCCTACGAACTCCCGCTCGCCCCCGCCGCGATGGGGGCGGGACTGCTCGGAGCGCTGTCGTTCGGGGACGAGTTCCGGCACCCCGCACTCGCCGCGGACCGCGGCACGGTGCCGCGGAGACTCGGCCTGCTCGCCGCCAAGCTCGTGGTCTGCTCCGGCACGGCGCTACTCCTCGCGCTGGCCACGGTGGTGGGCGACGGCCTGACGCTGCACGTCGTCTATGGCGAGGAGGTGACCCAACTGCCGCCGGACTGGCTTGAAATGGCGGCGAGTTGGGGTGCGCTCACTGTCGCGTGCTCCTGGGCCGGGCTTCTTGCGGCGGGCGTCTTCCGTTCCACCACCGCGGGGTTGGCGGCGCTGCTCGCCGTGCCGATCGTCGTCGTACCCCTGGTGGAGAAGCTCATGGAAGGGCCGTCGGCGCGGTCGGCGGCGGGTCTGCCGAGTCGGCTGCGGGACGTGATGCTCGTGCAGTGGCCGGCGAAGGGCGACCACTTCGTCGCCAGTGCGGTTCGCATGATCGCTCAACCAGTGGGCAGCGCACTGCTGTTGAGTCTTACCGCACTCCTGTGCGCCTATCTGCTGACCTCACTGCGCAGCAGGGCGAGATAGTCCCGTGCCCGAACTCGCCGCGCAGCCCTTGTGCGCAACTGCCCACGGGCTAGCGGTAGAAGGTTCGTTTCTGTCGGATAAGGCGTCAATTGCAGCGAGGTAAGCGATCACCCTTTCGTGTGCTTTTCACCAAAGACCTCAAGGGGCTTGAGCGCTGAGCCGACAAAGGATCCGTGAGTACCCTTGCGCACACCATGATGACCGCCGCCCGCTCTGCCGACTCCGGCCTCGCAGGACCGGGCGAACTCAACCGCTACTCCTACGCGGAGGCCCCCATGGCCGGTCGCGTCGGCGTCCCTTCCTGGGAAAGCTCGGATCCGGACCTGGGTCGAACCAGCCGACGCGCGGCGGGCAACCGCGGGCGCGGCCTGCACGGCCAACTCGTCCAGCAGCTTGGCCAGATGATCGTTTCCGGTGACCTCGGGGCGGACCGTCCGCTCGTTCCGGAGGAGATCGGGCAGCGTTTCGAGGTGTCCCGCACCGTTGTCCGCGAGTCGCTGCGAGTGCTAGAGGCCAAGGGCCTCGTCAGCGCCCGCCCCAATGTCGGTACGCGGGTCCGTCCCGTGAGCGACTGGAACCTGCTCGACCCGGACATCATCGAATGGCGCGCCTTCGGTCCGCAGCGCGACGACCAGCGCCGCGAACTGAGCGAACTGCGCTGGACGATCGAGCCGCTGGCCGCCAGGCTCGCCGCCGGCCACGGCCGTGAGGACGTGCAGCAGCGTCTGGTCGACATGGTCGAGATCATGGGGCACGCCCTCGGGCAGGGTGACGCCGTCACCTTCGCTCGGGCGGACTCCGAGTTCCACTCGCTGCTCATCCAGGTCGCGGGCAACCGCATGCTCGAGCACCTCTCCGGCATCGTCTCGGCCGCGCTCCAGGTCTCCGGGGGACCGGTCACCGGCTGCGACCGCCCCAACGAGACGGCCATCGCCCACCACGCGCGCATCGTCGAGGCCCTCGGCGCGGGCGACGGAGTCGGCGCCGAGACGGCCATGCGGCAGCTGCTCACCGTCCACCCGGACGTGGAGCGTGTGGTACCGGCGCCGCGCGAGCAGCACTGAGCTCGGTACGTCCGCCGTGTACGCCATGCCCGTACGTCGGCCGCGTACTCCCTTCCTCGCTCGCTTCCGTGTTCGCTCGTGTACGCCCCGGCGGTGCGCCGCCGCTCCGTACTCGTGGGCCGGAGCGGCGGCCCGCGGACCCGCCTCACGCGTCAGGGGAGTCGTCGGGACCCGCGCAGGGCCCGACGGCTCGCGTGCGCAGAGCGCTCGCTGCCGGGTGAACAGCGCGCGGAGGAGTGCGATGCGCCGGTGTGGGCACGCGTATCTGAGGGGCTATGTCCCATAGGGGTTGTAATCAATGGTTACGGGGTGTGACTCGGGCCACGCAGATTGGGCGTAACGCTCCTCCGGGTAGCGCGATGACCTAAGAGGTGACAGCCGAGGAGGGAATACAGCCGCCGCTCGCGGCGCTGTGACAGCTCCAACGCGCCGCCCGTGCCGTCGGCCAATCCCCAAGCCGTCGGTAGTCGGCTCCGGTTCCACAGTGGACGGGGCCGGAAGCCGTTTCCATCGTTCCGAGAGGTTGTTCGTGTCGGCCAGCACATCCCGTACGCTCCCGCCGGAGATCGCCGAGTCCGAGTCTGTGATGGCGCTCATCGAGCGGGGAAAGGCTGAGGGGCAGATCGCCGGCGATGACGTGCGTCGGGCCTTCGAAGCTGACCAGATTCCGGCCACTCAGTGGAAGAACGTTCTGCGCAGCCTCAACCAGATCCTCGAGGAAGAGGGTGTGACGCTGATGGTCAGTGCCGCGGAGTCGCCGAAGCGCCCCCGCAAGAGCGTCGCAGCGAAGAGTCCGGCCAAGCGCACCGCTACCAAGACCGTGGCGGCCAAGACGGCGACGGCGAAGAAGGCCACGGCCACCGCCGCGACCGTCTCGTCCGCAGCCGAGGCATCGGCCGACGAGGCCGCCCCCGCGAAGAAGACCGCCGCCAAGAAGACGACGGCCAAGAAGGCCGCGGCGAAGAAGACCGCAGCGAAGAAGACGACGGCCAAGAAGGGCAAGAAGGACGACGAACTGCTCGACGGCGACGAGCCGATCGAGGAGACGTCGACCGCGGCCAAGCCCGGCGAGGAAGAGGAGGAGACCGGCGGCGAGGCCAAGGGCTTCGTCCTCTCCGACGACGACGAGGACGACGCTCCTGCGCAGCAGGTCGCCGTCGCCGGCGCCACCGCCGACCCGGTCAAGGACTACCTCAAGCAGATCGGTAAGGTCCCGCTGCTCAACGCCGAGCAGGAGGTGGAGCTCGCCAAGCGCATCGAGGCCGGTCTGTTCGCCGAGGACAAGCTGGCCAACGCCGACAAGCTCGCGCCGAAGCTGAAGCGTGAGCTGGAGATCATCGCCGAGGACGGGCGCCGCGCCAAGAACCACCTCCTGGAGGCCAACCTCCGTCTGGTGGTCTCCCTGGCGAAGCGCTACACCGGCCGCGGCATGCTCTTCCTGGACCTGATCCAGGAGGGCAACCTCGGTCTGATCCGTGCGGTCGAGAAGTTCGACTACACCAAGGGCTACAAGTTCTCCACGTACGCGACGTGGTGGATCCGTCAGGCCATCACCCGCGCCATGGCCGACCAGGCCCGCACCATCCGTATCCCGGTGCACATGGTCGAGGTCATCAACAAGCTCGCGCGCGTGCAGCGTCAGATGCTCCAGGACCTGGGCCGCGAGCCCACCCCGGAGGAGCTGGCCAAGGAACTCGACATGACCCCTGAAAAGGTCATCGAGGTCCAGAAGTACGGTCGTGAGCCCATCTCCCTGCACACCCCGCTCGGCGAGGACGGCGACAGCGAGTTCGGTGACCTCATCGAGGACTCCGAAGCCGTCGTCCCGGCGGACGCGGTGTCCTTCACCCTCCTCCAGGAGCAGCTGCACTCCGTCCTGGACACGCTCTCCGAGCGTGAGGCGGGCGTCGTGTCCATGCGGTTCGGTCTCACCGACGGTCAGCCGAAGACCCTCGACGAGATCGGCAAGGTCTACGGCGTGACGCGTGAGCGCATCCGTCAGATCGAGTCGAAGACCATGTCGAAGCTTCGGCACCCGTCGCGCTCCCAGGTGCTGCGCGACTACCTCGACTAGGTCACGCACAGTTCGTACGCGGCAAGGGCCCGGATTCCGTGAGGATTCCGGGCCCTTCCGCGTGCGCGGGTGCGCACCGCGCGCGCGTGGTCGACGCTGAGCGAGTCACTGCAACTCAGCGTCAGGAGTACGTATGCGCCGTCGTCCCTTCGTCAGAGCGCTGTCGGGTGCGCTCGCCCCGCTGTCGGCGGCGGTCGTGCTGCCTCTGGCCGCCCCCGCTCCGGCGGCGGTGGCCGACAGCGTGGTGGTCGGCGGCAAGCCGGTCCAGGCGGCTGAGCACCCGTGGGTCGTGGCGGTGGCCAGCCGTGACCGGTTCGGTGGTACCCGGTCGGGGCAGTTCTGTGGTGGCGCTGTGGTGGGCACGCGAACGGTGCTCACGGCCGCGCACTGCCTGAGCAGGGAAGTCCTCGGAGTCCCGCTGAACGAGGTGCGTGACCTGGAGATCATCGCGGAGCGCGGCGACCTGGAGGCGGCCGGCGGGCGCGAGGTGGCCGTGCGCCGGGTGTCGGTGAATCCGGAGTACGACAGCATCACCAACGCCGGGGACGTGGCGGTCCTGACGCTGGCCAAGCCGCTGCCCGCCGCATCCGTGATCCCCATGGCGGGGCCGGGGCACTCCGCGTACGAGCCGGGCAGGACGGCCTCGGTGTACGGCTGGGGCGACACCACAGGCAAGGGTGACTACGCGCGTACGCTGCGTGCCGCCCAGGTTCGGGTGCTCTCCGACGCCGTGTGCGAACAGGCCTACCCCGGCACCACCGACGGCAAGTACCTCGCCGACTCCATGCTGTGCGCGGGCGAGGAGAGCGGTGGGAAGGACGCTTGCCAGGGGGACAGCGGTGGTCCGCTGGTGGCGGGCGGTCGGCTGATCGGCCTGGTGTCGTGGGGCAGCGGCTGCGGCCGACCCGGCAATCCCGGCGTCTACACGCGGATCTCCGACGTACTGCCTCTGGTGTCGGACGAGCAGCGCCTGTCGGAGCCGGTGGCCGGGCAGTAGGCGCGGGTCACCGTCACGGGCGTACGAGAGCGGGCGGTCACCCCTTCGTGGAGGGGTGACCGCCCGCTGTGCCGGCCCTGGGCCGGTGCTGGCTCGTCGTGATGCGAAGAGTGTCAGCGTTCTTCGTCGTTGGTTGCCGGGACGGCGGTCAGCCGCTCCGTCTCGTCCTGTATCTCAGCGGCGATCTTCTTGAGTTCCGGCTCGAACTTGCGGCCGTGATGGGCGCAGAAGAGCAGTTCACCGCCGCTCATCAGGACGACGCGCAGGTATGCCTGGGCGCCGCAGCGGTCGCAGCGATCAGCGGCCGTCAGGGGGCTCGCGGGGGTCAGAACAGTAGTCACGTCGCCTCTTCTCTAGCTCGACGAGCTGTCGTACCAGGGTCAACATCCAACCAGGCCGAAAACGTTCCCGCTCGAGGCTTTTCCTCGAAAAAATCTTCCGAGGCGGCTGTCTGCTGCCGGTTGGCGGCGAATGTGCCGTATTACGTCTTCTACGGTTTTCGCGTGGTTTGCAGAGTTACTTGCCGTATCCAGTTGTGGTTCATGCTTGGCCCTCCCCGGTCGTGGCGCGACCGGTTGTTCATGAGGACGTGCCCGGAGCCTAAATGGTTCATGCCTGGTTGGGAACGTGATGTGCGCATCACCCCATCGAGGGATCGAACATCCATACGACCCTGGACTACGCTGCAGTGAGTCGAGGGTGGCGTTACATCGGCTCTACCAGGCCTCGGTACCCTCTGAGCGACGCCCGATGACGACTCTCTCTCCAGAGGGTCCCAATTGAAATTCAGCGAGGAGCGAAACGCGTGACCGCCGAGACGTCCGTGTCGTCCACAGAGCTGCTGTCCGGGGCAGACCGGGACGGTTCCAATTACACCGCGCGGCACCTGCTCGTCCTCGAGGGGCTCGAAGCGGTACGCAAGCGTCCGGGCATGTACATCGGCTCGACGGACAGTCGCGGCCTGATGCACTGCATCTGGGAGATCATCGACAACTCCGTGGATGAGGCCCTCGGCGGCCACTGCGACCTCATCGAGGTGATCCTCCACGAGGACGGATCCGTGGAGGTGCAGGACAACGGCCGCGGCATCCCCGTGGACGTCGAGCCCAAGACCGGCCTCTCCGGGGTCGAGGTCGTCATGACCAAGCTGCACGCGGGCGGCAAGTTCGGCGGCGGCTCGTACGCGGCCTCCGGCGGTCTGCACGGCGTGGGCGCCTCCGTGGTCAACGCGCTGTCGGCCCGGCTCGACGTCGAGGTGGACCGCAACAGCAAGACGCACTCCATCAGCTTCCGGCGCGGTGTGCCCGGCCTCTTCACCCAGGACGGCGCTGAGGCCCCCTTCGACCCGGCGAACGGCCTGGTCAAGGGCAAGCGGATCCCCAAGAACCGCACCGGTACGCGCGTGCGCTACTGGGCGGACCGTCAGATCTTCCTCAAGGACGCCAAGCTCTCCCTGGAGACGCTGCACCAGCGCGCCCGCCAGACCGCGTTCCTCGTGCCGGGTCTCACCATCATCGTGCGCGACGAGCGGGACCTGGACGGGATCGGCAAGAGCGAAGAGACGTTCCGTTTCGACGGCGGCATCAGCGAGTTCTGCGAGTTCCTCGCCCAGGACAAGCCGATCTGTGACGTGGTGCGGCTGTCCGGGCAGGGCACCTTCAAGGAGACCGTCCCCGTACTCGACGACCGCGGTCACATGACGCCCACCGAGGTCACCCGTGAACTCGCGGTCGACATCGCGCTGCGTTGGGGCACGGGGTACGACACGGCGATCAAGTCCTTCGTGAACATCATCGCCACCCCCAAGGGCGGCACCCACGTCAGCGGCTTCGAGCGCTCGGTGACCAAGACGGTGAACGAGGTCCTGCGCACCCAGAAGCTGCTGCGGGTCGCCGAGGACGACATCGTCAAGGACGACGCTCTGGAGGGCCTGACCGCGGTCGTCACGGTGCGCCTCGCCGAGCCGCAGTTCGAGGGCCAGACCAAGGAAGTCCTCGGCACCTCCGCGGCCAACCGGATCGTGGCCAATGTCGTGGCCAAGGAGCTCAAGGCGTTCCTGGCCTCCACCAAGCGGGACGCCAAGGCGCAGGCGCGGGCGGTCCTCGAGAAGACCGTCGCCGCCGCTCGTACGCGGATCGCCGCACGCCAGCACAAGGAGGCGCAGCGGCGGAAGACGGCGCTCGAGTCGTCCTCGCTGCCCGCGAAGCTCGCCGACTGCCGCAGTGACGACGTGGACCGCAGCGAGCTGTTCATCGTCGAGGGGGACTCCGCGCTCGGTACGGCCAAGCTCGCCCGGAACTCCGAGTTCCAGGCCCTCCTTCCGATCCGCGGCAAGATCCTCAACGTTCAGAAGGCGTCCGTCTCGGACATGCTGAAGAACGCTGAGTGCGGCGCGATCATCCAGGTCATAGGAGCCGGGTCCGGGCGGACCTTCGACATCGACGCCGCGCGCTACGGCAAGATCATCCTCCTGGTCGACGCCGATGTGGACGGCGCCCACATCCGTGTTCTGCTGCTCACGCTGTTCCAGCGGTACATGCGGCCGATGGTGGAGGCCGGCCGGGTCTTCGCCGCGGTGCCGCCGCTGCACCGGATCGAGCTGGTCCAGCCCAAGAAGGGCCAGGACAAGTACGTGTACACGTACTCGGACAACGAACTCCGGGCCACGCTCCTCGAGTTCGAGCGTAAGGGTGTGCGCTACAAGGACTCGATCCAGCGCTACAAGGGCCTCGGTGAGATGGACGCGGACCAGCTCGCGGAGACCACGATGGACCCGCGCTTCCGCACTCTGCGTCGCATCAACATCAGCGACCTGGAGGCCTCGGAGCAGGTCTTCGATCTGCTGATGGGCAATGAGGTGGCGCCCCGCAAGGAGTTCATCACCAGCTCGGCGGCGACCCTGGACCGGTCGCGTATCGACGCCTGAGGGCTCAACTCGGCTTCTCCCGCCGCTCCTTCACCTTCCGGGTGGAGGAGCGGCGGTTTTTTGTGCCCGAGGTCGCTCAGCTCGCGCAGTCCGTCCCGAATCGGGCAGTTGGTCATCCGATGGGGTGAAGAGGCGGGATTGAGGTGTCTGGATCTTCATGTTCTGCCCATGCTTGGGCGCGCGGCCCAAGTGTGCCGCGGACGAGGAGAGTTCGGTGGAGAAGCACGAAGATCGCGTTGCCGGGAGGGTCCGGCTCAGCGATCCAGGTGGGCTGGGTGACCCCTGGCGAGACGCGTCGGCCTCAGGGTGGGGCGAGTTGGACGGCACCGGGGCGCCCGCGTCCGCTCTGCCGCACGCGCGCGGGGTGTCGCAGCAAGCGGACCAGAAGCCCACCACGAGGGCGGCAGACATCTATCTGGAGGTGCAGGGCAGCCCGGCCTTCCAGGAAGTCCGCCGTCGGTACCGGCGGTTCGTCGTGCCCGCCTGCGCGGCCTTCTTCGCCTGGTACGTGGCGTACGTCGTGGCCGCGACCGCCGCTCCCGACCTGATGGCGCGGCCGGTGGCCGGCGCGGTCAATGTGGCGATGGTCGCGGGACTCGGACAGTTCCTCTCCACGTTCCTGCTCACCTGGGCGTACGCGCGGCACGCGAGATTACGACGGGACCACGCGGCGCTCGAACTGCGCTGGGACACCCAGGAATTGACCAGGGGGGTCCAGCGGTGAGCGGGAACCATCAGACCCTGGCGCTCGTTCTGTTCAGTGTGTTCGTCGCGGTCACGCTGGCGATCACCACCTGGGCGAGCCGTAAGCGGCACGGCACGGCAGAGGAGTTCTACGCGGGCGGCCGCCTCTTCTCCCCGTTGGAGAACGGTTTTGCCATCGCCGGCGACTACATGTCGGCGGCCTCGTTCCTCGGCATCGCGGGACTCATCGCGCTGTACGGCTACGACGGGCTGCTCTACTCCGTGGGCTTCCTCGTCGCCTGGCTCGTCGTGCTGTTCCTGGTGGCCGAACTCGTGCGCAACTGCGGCCGGTTCACGCTCGCGGACGTCGTCGCGGCCCGGATGAGTGAACGCCCGGTGCGGATCGCGGCGGGAACTTCTTCGGTCACCGTGTCCGTTCTCTATCTGGTGGCGCAGATGGTGGGGGCGGGCAGCCTGGTCGCGCTGCTGCTCGGTGGGACCAGCGGTGCGGCGCAGTCCTGGACCGTCGTCGGAGTCGGCGCGCTCATGGTCGTCTATGTGTCGTTGGGAGGGATGCGGGCCACCACGTGGATCCAGATCGTCAAGGCAGTGCTGCTGATGGCCGGAGCCATCACGCTCACCGTGCTCGTCCTGGTGCGCTTCCACGGCGACTTCAACCAGTTGCTGAACACGGCCGCTGAGCGCAGCGGTCACGGTGCGAAGTTCCTCGGCCCCGGGCTGAAGTACGGCGGCAGTTGGACGGCCAAGTTCGACTTCATCAGCCTCGGACTCGCCCTGGTGCTCGGTACGGCGGGGTTGCCGCACATCCTGTCGCGCTTCTACACCGTGCCCACGGCGCGGGCGGCGCGGCGCTCGGTCGTCTGGTCCATCGCGCTCATCGGCAGCTTCTACCTGATGACGGTCGTGCTCGGGTTCGGTGCCGCCGCGATCGTCGGGTCGGACGCGGTGCGCCGCTCCAACCCCGCGGGGAACACGGCGGTTTCGCTGCTCTCGCTCGATCTGGGAGGGGGCGCGGACTCGACGGGCGGCACGGTGCTGTTCGCCGTTGTCGCGGCCGTCGCGTTCGCCACGATCCTGGCCGTGGTCGCGGGCATCACGCTCGCCTCGTCGGCGTCCGTGGCGCACGATCTGTACGCCTCGCTGCGGAGCAGGCGCAAGCCCCCCGCCTCACCGCGCAGCGAGGTCGCGGTCGCGCGGGTCGCGGCCGTGGGCATCGGTCTGGTGGCCATCGCGCTCGGCCTGCTCGCCCGGGATCTGAACGTGGCGTTCCTGGTGGGGCTCGCCTTCGCCGTCGCGGCGTCCGCCAACCTGCCGGTACTGCTGTACTCGCTGTTCTGGCGCGGCTTCACCACGCGCGGCGCCGTCTGGTCGGTGTACGGGGGCCTCGTGCCCGCGCTCGTCCTGGTCGCGCTCTCGCCGGTGATGTCCGGCAGCCCCGAGTCGATCTTCCCGGGGCTCGACTTCCAGGTGTTCCCGCTCCAGAACCCCGGCCTCGTATCCATCCCGCTCGGCTTCGCGGCCGGCTGGATCGGCACGGTGACGTCCACGGAGCCCCCGGACGAGGCGAAGCACGCGGAGGTCGAGGTGCGGTCGCTGACCGGGGCGGGCGCCGTGTAGTCCTGAGTCGAGGCCGGCTGCCAGGAGGGGCCTGGGGAGACGCTGCCTAGCGGCTGGCCGTCCACGCGTAGCGGTGTTCCGGGCGGCCGGTGTCGCCGTACTTGAGGGTGAGGCGGACGCGGCCGCCGCGTTCCAGGAGCTTCAGGTAGCGCTGGGCGGTCTGGCGGCTCAGGCCGGTCCGGTCCGCGAGTTCCTGGGCGGAGAGCGGCCCCTCGGCGGCCATCATGGCGCGCCGCACCAGCTCGACGGTGCTGGGCGAGTGGCCCTTGGGCAGTTCGGGCTCGGGCGTCGAGGAGAGGGCGCCGAAGATCCGGTCCACCTCGGCCTGTTCGGCCTCGCCGCCGCCGTCCAGGGTGCGCCGCAGCCCGGCGTACGCCTCCAGCTTGGCGCGCAGGCCGGCGAAGGTGAACGGCTTCACCAGGTACTGCAGCGCGCCGTGCCGCATCGCCGCCTGCACGGTGGCCACGTCGCGGGCCGCCGTCACCATGATCACGTCGGTCTGGTGGCCGCGTTCCCGCAGCGTACGGACGATGTCGAGGCCTGTGCGGTCGGGCAGATAGTGGTCGAGCAGCACAAGGTCCACGGCCGCGCCCCCGGCGGCCGACTCCTCGATCAGGCGCAGGGCCTCGGTGCCGCTGTGTGCCTGGCCCGCGACGTGGAAGCCGGGGACCTTCGCCACGTAGGCGGCGTTCACCCCGGCGACGCGTACGTCGTCGTCCACGACCAGTACTTCGATCACGCTCATCGGGGCTCCTCCGCGTGGGAGAGGTCGGGTTCGGTCAGGGCCTCGGGCAGGACGACGGTGAACTCGGCGCCGCCGCCCGGGGATTCGCCCGCGCGGGCGGTGCCGCCCTGGCGTTCGGCGAGCCTGCGCACCAGGGCGAGGCCGATGCCGCGCTTGCCGTGCGCGGGCGGTTCCTTCGTGGACCAGCCCTCCGTAAAGATCAACTCGCGCTTCTCCGGGGGGACTCCGGGCCCCGAGTCGCGTACCCGCAACTCGACCGAGCGGACGTCGGCCCGCAGGACCACCTCGACGCAGGCCTGAGCGCTGCCGACGGCTGCGTCCAGGGCGTTGTCGACGAGGTTGCCGACGATGGTGACCAGGCCCTGCGGGTCGATCAGGCGGTCCGGGAGGCGGGTGTCGTCCGAGACCCGCAGCGAGACCCCGCGCTCCGCGGCGACCGCGACCTTGCCGACCAGGAGCGCTGCGACGAGCGGGTCGTGCAGCTTCTCGGTGAGCTGCTCGGCGGTGGCACGGTGGGCGCCCACGGTCTCGCCGACGAAGTCGACCGCGTCGTCGTACATCTCCAGTTCGAGCAGGCCGAGCAGGGTGTGCAGATGGTTGGCGTGCTCGTGGTCCTTGGCGCGCAGGGCGTCGATCAGGCCGCGGGTGGAGTCGAGTTCACGGCCCAGACGTTCCAGTTCCGTACGGTCGCGGAGGGTGGCGACGGCGCCGCCGTCGTCGGTGGGCATCCGGTTGGCGACCAGGACGCGCTGGCCGCGCACCGTCAACAGATCGGTGCCGGTGACCCGGCCCGCGAGCACATCGGTGGTGCGGCCCTCGCCGAGCGCCTCGTCGAGGGGCGCGCCGATCGCCTCGGGGCCGAGCGTGAGCAGTCGCTGCGCCTCGTCGTTGAGGAGGCGGATGCGGCCGTTCCGGTCCAGTGCGACGACGCCTTCGCGGATGCTGTGCAGCATCGCCTCGCGCTCGGCGAGCAGTGCGGAGATATCGGAGAAGGCCAGGTCACGGGTCTGTCGCTGGACCCTGCGGGAGATCAGATAGGCGGCGAGCGCGCCGACGGCCAGGGCCCCGCCCGCGTACGCGAAGAGGCCGGGGATGGCGCGTACGAGCCGGTCCCGGACGCTGTCGTACTCGATGCCGACCGACACCGCGCCGACGATCCGGCCGTTCTCGCCGCGCAGAGGGACCTTGCCGCGGGCGGAGCGACCGAGGGTGCCGTCGTCGATCTCCATGACGTCCCGGCCGGCGAGCGCGTCGCTGGGGTCGGTGGAGACGACCTTGCCGATCTCGGCGGGATTGGCGTGCGACCAGCGCACCCCGTGCTTGTCCATGATCACGATGTACTCGGCGCCGGTCGCCTTGCGGATCCGTTCGGCCTCGGTCTGCACCGGGCCGCCCCGGCTCGGCCGGGTCTCGCTGAGGTCCTCGGCGACCTGCGGCTGCGCGGCTGTGGTCTGGGCGATGGCAAGGGCGCGGCGCATCGCCTGGTCGTCGAGCTGCTCGCTGAGCGGCGCGAGGAACAGGCCGGTGGCGAGCACGGCGACGCCCGCGGCGATGGCCAGCTGCATCAGCAGCACCTGCGAGAACACCCGCCGCGGCAGTCCTATGCGCACCCTGCGCCCGGTGCTCACGGCGTCAGCGGCTCTCGGACGGTGGACAGACCTGGGTACATGAGAGGAAACGGTACGGCGCAAATCGGGTCAGCGGTCAATTACGTTGCCGACGTCACGCGGTCCGGAGGGCTCGGTGGGAGCGGCGGGCGGAGGAGAGGGTTCCGGGCGTACGGCCAGTACGTCCATGCGCGCCGGGGAGGCGAGAGCGGCGCCGCAGCTCTCCGGCCGCGGCGGCAGCGAGGCGCCCTGGGCGACCGTGACGCGCCAACGGCGGCCGTCGGTGTGCGCGACGAGGACGTCCCAGAGCGGGGCGCTCTCCGTGTGCGGGGCGTTCTCCGCGGGCGGCGCGTCCGCTGTGTGCCGCAGGTCCGCTGCGTGCCGCACGTTCTCTGTGTGCAGTACGGAGAGGGTCCCGGCGCGGTCCTCGCCGCTCGCCGTGCGTACCGCGAGTTCCGCGGCCTGCCCGGGACGGTCCCAGGCCGAGCCGCCGCGGCAGCCGTCGACCACCACGCGTCCGGCGCCGGCGGCCGCGAGCACCCGGCGCACCTCGTCGGCGCCGACCCGCCCGTACGCGTAGCCGTACGGCAGGACCAGGAGCGTGGGGGAGAAGCGGTGGCCGCCGAGGTGGGTGACCTCCCAGGCGCCGTGCTCACCGGCGGCGACGAGTTCGGCGGCGAGCGGGCGGCCGAGCAGGGCGCAGCAGCGGTCCCGTTTGCCGTTGGTGCAGACGAGGGCGAGCGGGGTCCCGGAGTGCGGGGCGGCGCCGAGGACCTGGTCGAAGCTGTGGTGGTCGCCCTTGCCGAGGGCGGCGAAGTCGAGGTGCAGCAGCTTGGCGGGGTCGTCGGTGACCGCGCTGTGCAGCCAGGTGCTGGGGGAGCGCGGGTCGACGTGGGCCGCGTAGACGCGGCGGCGTGCGCCGGTGTGGCAGTCGGCGTGCCGGCCGGGGCGGCGGATCAGGGCGACGCGTACGCCGGTGCCCTCGGCCGCGGCTTCCAGGGCCCGGCCGATCTCGGGGTCCAGGTGGCTGGAGGTCAGGGCCTTGGCGCCCCAGGGCCCGGACTGTTCGAGAAGGAGCCAGGTCCTCGCGGTGGCGGCGGTGCCGGCGATCGGCTCGTCCAGGTCCCGCGAGGCGGTCGCGCACGTACTCACGTAGGTGAGCCTAGCCTGCATTGGGGTGGGGGGTGCTGGTGCGTGTGTGTGGGGGACACGGATCTCGACGGGCAGGTCCGCGACGCGCAGGCCTCGACGGGCAGGTCCGCGACGCGGTTGCTGTGTTCATGAACGTCGCGGCGGCTGGGGTCGTCGACCCGTTCGCTGGAACGGGTCGACGCGGAAGGCTCCGAGGGTCGGCCGGACGGTCCCCGTCCGGCCGCCGGGGTGGCGTCAGGCGTCCGGGATGTCTGCCTTGGCGCGGATCAGCGTCTCCCGGCTGATCACGACAATGCGCTCGTAGTCCGCCCTGGCGGCGTCGGGCGGGAGTTCGCTGTCGAGCTGCTCTGTGGCCTCGGTGCCGATCACGGCGAAGTTGCCGTCGCTCAGTTCGAAGAGATCGGGGCAGGTCTGGCCGGTCGCGCTGCCGCGTTCGCGGGGTGACGCGCCGATGCGGCGCACGATCTTCAAGAGGGATCCCGGTCCTTGAGGGCAGTAGTGGCGAGGCTGGCAGCGCGGGGTCGTGCTCTGCGGGGGCACCCTGGTCTGGGCGGAAGAGACTCCGTTTTGGGAGGTTTTGCACGTACTTGTGTAACCGCGGAAAGGGTACCCCTCGGCGGCCGCCTGAACAGCCCTCGAACGCCGCCTCGATGGCGCTCAACTTAGCCCAACTGGCCTCACCTGATGGGCGGTTCGCCGACAACCCACCACTCATCGGTCTCCGCGTCGTCGAGTTCGCGGATGAGCTCGTCGACCATGCGGCCGATCTCTGCCTCCTGCGATGTATCCGGAAGGCTCGCCCGGTGCGGTTTGGTGGCTGCCCAGTAGTCGCGGAACGGGGCGTTCTGGCACATCACCCGAAGGTGTCCATGGAGTTCGAGCAGATTCATGGCGCCGGCCCGATGGGCGTGCACGGCGTTGATGTAGAGCGCGTTCGCGAACAAATACTGACGCCGGACCTCCGGACCCACCTCCTCCTCGTACGTGTCCAGGACGGCGGCCAGTGTGGGGTCGTCCATGGCTTTGCAGAGGAGGTCGAAGTGGAGTCGGTGTTGGTGGTTGAGCGCTCCCTGGCGGTGCTGCTGTTGCACCAGGGAGGTGTACGCGCGTAGCTGTGCGCTCAGTGACTCGCACTTGCGTTGCTGTGCGGCGAACAGCAGGGCGGCGCCGGCCGCGGCGGCCAGGGATGCCGTGGCGGAACCGATGCGGTGCTTACAGGTCTTGGGTGTGGCCATGTCAACCCCCGAGTCAGACGACCGTCCGCCGGCCGTCGGGTGCGGGGTGACGGGGGAGCGGGACCAGCGAGCGGTGGGCGGCGCGCTTGCCGCCTCCCAGGGTGCCGAGCGGCGCTGATCGGCAGGAGGCGGAGAGGAGGCGCACGGAGGTATGCGGATGTCTTAACAACCGGCGCCGTGCACAATGTGTGCCCCGCGCGCGCTGCTAACAATCGTTCACTCCGGGACCCGGATGCGCCCTGTCGTGGCTTGTGCGCCACTCGACGGCGCACAAGGGGGCGCACTTATCCTGGCCGGGACCAGACGGTTCCGTACGAAAGGCGCAGTGTGAGCAAGCGGCAGATCCCCGTCGTCGTCCTCGCGGGGTTTCTGGGGTCCGGTAAGACGACCCTCCTGAACCAACTGCTCCGCTTCAGCGGCGGCAACCGTATCGGCGTCGTCGTCAATGACTTCGGGGCGATCGAGATCGACGCCATGTCCGTTGCGGGGCAGGTCGGTTCGACCGTCTCGCTCGGCAACGGCTGCCTCTGCTGCGCCGTCGACGGCAGCGAACTCGACGCGTATCTGGAGAAGCTCACCCGCCCCTCCGTCGGCCTCGACGTGATCGTGATCGAGGCGAGCGGCCTGGCCGAGCCGCAGGAGCTGGTGCGGATGCTGCTCGGCAGCGACAACCCGAACATCGTGTACGGCGGGCTCGTCGAGGTCGTCGACGCCGCCGAGTTCGACACCACCAGGGAACGGCACCCCGAGATCGCGCGGCATCTCGCCCTCGCCGACCTCGTGGTGCTCAACAAGACCGACCGGGTCGAGCCGGACGAGCTGCGTCAACTGCGCGCCGCCGTGGGCGCGTTCGCCGACGGGGCGGCCGTTGTGCCCTCGACGTACGGCCGTATCGACCCGGAACTCCTCTTCGACGGCAAGCCGAAGGGGGAGCGCTTCGGGCAGCTGTCCTTCGACGACCTGCACGACCGCGACGGTGGCGACGAGGGCGCGCATCTGCATGCCGCGTACGACAGCCTCTCGTTCACCTCGGACGTCGCCCTGCACCCGCGTCGGCTGCTCGACTTCCTCGATGAGCGGCCCCAAGGGCTCTACCGCATCAAGGGATTTGTCGACTTCGGCGCGTACGACCCGCGCAACCGCTACACGCTGCACGCCGTCGGCCGCTTCCTGCGCTTCCGCCCGGAGCCGTGGCCCGCAGGCGCCGAGCGGCTCACCCAGCTCGTACTGATCGGCTCCGGGGTGGACGGCGACGGGCTGCACCGGGCCCTGAGCCACTGCCGGGACGACGAACCGCAGGACGCCGGCCTCGAAGAGGTCATGTGGGGCGTCCTGCGGTACGTGGACGAACGCGAGCCCGAGCCCGCGGTGGAGTAGGCACTCGGGCCTACAAGGGGCCTACAACGGGCCCGCCACCGCGGCCACAGGCTTCGCGAGCGAGACACCCGAGCCGTCCCGGCGCGGGTCGATCTCCGGGAGCTCGGCCGGGGTGCCGTTGCGCTGCGCCGCGCGTGCGGGCACCGCGCCCGCCCAGGCGAAGGACAGGCAGTCCTCGCCCTTGAGGAACCGCTGGCAGCGCACACCGCCGGTGGCCCGGCCCTTGCGCGGGTACTGGTCGAACGGGGTGATCTTCGCCGTGGTCTGCACCGAGTCGTCCAGGGTGCCGCGCGAGCCCGCCACCGTGAACACCATCGCGTCGGCCGCCGGATCCACCGCCGTGAACGAGATGACCTTCGCGCCCTGGGTGAGCTTGATGCCCGCCATGCCGCCCGCCGGACGGCCCTGCGGACGCACCTGCGAGGCCTGGTAGCGCAGCAGTTGGGCGTCGTCCGTGACGAAGACCAGGTCCTCCTCGCCGGTGCGCAGCTCTACCGCGCCGACGATACGGTCACCGTCCTTCAGCGTGATGACCTCCAACTCGTCCCGGTGGGACGGGTAGTCGGGCACCACTCGCTTGACCACGCCCTGCGCCGTACCGAGCGCGAGGCCCGGCGAGGACTCGTCGAGCGTCATCAGGCAGACCAGCTCCTCGTCCGCCTCCAGGCTCAGGAACTCCGCGACGGGCGCGCCGCCCGAGAGCGTGGGCGCGGCCACCGTGTCCGGAAGCCGGGGCAGGTCGATGACGCTGAGCCGGAGCAGCCGGCCCGAGGAGAGCACCGCGCCGACCTCGCCGCGCTGGGTCGCGGACACCGTGGAGACGATCACGTCGTGCTTGGCGCGCTTCGCGTCCTCGTCGAACGGCACCTCGCCGCCGGCCGTACGCGCGAGGAGGCCGGTCGAGGAGAGCAGCACCTTGCACGGGTCGTCGGCGACCTCGAGGGGCACCGCCGTCGCGGGCGCGCCCGAGGACTCAAGGAGCACCGTGCGCCGGTCGGTGCCGAACTTCTTGGCCACAGCGGCCAGTTCGGCCGAGACCAGCTTGCGCAGCTCGGTGTCCGAATCGAGGATGCGGGTCAGCTCCTCGATCTCGGCGTTCAGCTTGTCGCGCTCCGACTCCAGCTCGATCCGGTCGAACTTGGTGAGGCGGCGCAGCGGGGTGTCCAGGATGTACTGCGTCTGGATCTCGCTCAGCGAGAAGCGCTCCATCAGGCGCTCCTTGGCCTGCGCGGAGTTCTCGCTGGAGCGGATGAGGCGGATCACCTCGTCGATGTCGAGCAGCGCGACGAGCAGGCCCTCCACCAGGTGGAGGCGGGCGCGCTTCTTGCTGCGGCGGAACTCGCTGCGGCGGCGCACCACGGTGAAGCGGTGGTCGAGGTAGACCTCGAGGAGCTCCTTCAGGCCGAGCGTGAGCGGCTGGCCGTCCACCAGCGCGACGTTGTTGATGCCGAAGGACTCCTCCATCGGCGTCAGTTTGTAGAGCTGTTCAAGGACGGCCTCGGGGATGAAGCCGTTCTTGACCTCGATGACCAGGCGCAGGCCGTGGTTGCGGTCGGTGAGGTCCTTGACGTCGGCGATGCCCTGGAGCTTCTTGTTGCCGACCAGGTCCTTGATCTTCGAGATGACCTTCTCGGGGCCGACGGTGAAGGGCAGTTCGGTGACGATCAGGCCCTTGCGGCGGGGCGTCACGTTCTCCACGGCGACCGTCGCGCGGATCTTGAAGGTGCCGCGGCCCGATTCGTACGCGTCCCGGATGCCGGAGAGGCCCACGACCCGTCCGCCCGTGGGGAGATCGGGTCCCGGGACGAACTTCATCAGCGTCTCGAGGTCGGCGGCCGGGTGCTTGATGAGGTGCCGGGCGGCCGCGACGACCTCGCCGAGGTTGTGCGGCGGCATGTTCGTCGCCATGCCTACGGCGATGCCCGACGAGCCGTTCACCAGCAGGTTCGGATACGCCGCGGGGAGCGCGACCGGCTCCTGCTCCTGGCCGTCGTAGTTCGGGGAGAAGTCGACCGTGTCCTCGTCGATCGACTCCGTCATCAGCGAGGTGGCGGTCGCCATCCGCGCCTCGGTGTACCGCATCGCGGCGGGCGGGTCGTCGTTGCCCAGCGAGCCGAAGTTGCCGTGGCCGTCGACGAGCGGCACGCGCATGGAGAACGGCTGCGCCATGCGGACCATCGCGTCGTAGATCGACGCGTCGCCGTGCGGGTGCAACTTACCCATGACCTCGCCGACGACGCGGGCGCACTTCACGAAGCCGCGGTCGGGCCTGAGGCCCATCTCGTTCATCTGGTAGACGATGCGGCGCTGCACCGGCTTCAGTCCGTCGCGGGCGTCGGGCAGGGCCCGGGAGTAGATGACCGAATAGGCGTACTCGAGGAAGGAGCCCTGCATCTCGTCGACGACGTCGATGTCGAGGATCTTCTCCTCGTACGCGTCGTCGGGCGGCGGGGTCTTCGTGCTGCGGCGGGCCATCGCTGCTGCGGCTCCTTCACGTTCCTGTGCGGGGCAATCTCCAGTTCTGACGCGGACCATTGTGGACCGCGCCACTGACAACGCGGACCGCGACCCGTCCGATCGGCCTTCAGGGGCACGTATCCAGGATCGCCCTCAGCGAACTCCGCGTACCGGAACGCCCCGTTGTGACCGTTGCGGCACCACGAGATCGGGTGGGTTTGGCCGTGCCGGGAACTTCGCCAGATGTCCGCGCGCTTGCATACAGTGACAGGGCTGCCTCGGCGACCGCGTCGACGACCGTCATCCGGCACGTCACCGCACGCCGACGACAGGTCATCCCAGCACGACATCTCGCGATCGAAGGGACTTACATGCCCATGGGTCACACGGCCACGGCCGAGGCCGGCTCCGGCGGCCTGACAGCGACCGAGCACCGCCTCGCCAACGGCCTGCGCGTGGTGCTCTCGGAGGACCACCTGACCCCGGTCGCCGCGGTCTGCCTCTGGTACGACGTCGGCTCGCGGCACGAGGTCGAGGGCCGCACGGGTCTGGCCCACCTCTTCGAGCACCTGATGTTCCAGGGCTCCGCCCAGGTCAAGGACAACGGCCACTTCGAGCTGGTGCAGGGAGCGGGTGGCTCGCTCAACGGCACCACCAGCTTCGAGCGGACCAACTACTTCGAGACGATGCCCACCCACCAGCTGGAGCTCGCCCTCTGGCTGGAGGCGGACCGTATGGGCTCGCTGCTCACGGCCCTCGACGACGAGTCGATGGAGAACCAGCGCAACGTCGTCAAGAACGAACGCCGCCAGCGCTACGACAACGTCCCCTACGGCACCGCCTTCGAGCGGCTGTTCGCGCTCGCGTACCCGGAGGGCCACCCGTACCACCACACGCCGATCGGCTCCATGGCGGACCTGGACGCGGCCACCCTGGAAGACGCCCGCGCCTTCTTCCGTACGTACTACGCGCCGAACAACGCGGTCATCTCGGTCGTCGGCGACATCGACCCCGAGCAGACCCTCGCCTGGATCGAGAAGTACTTCGGCTCCATCCCCGGGCACGACGGCAAGCAGCCCCCGCGTGACGGCACGCTGCCCGACATCATCGGCGAGGAGCTGCGCGAGCTCGTCGAGGCCGAGGTGCCGTCGCGCGCGCTGATGGCCGGGTACCGCCTTCCGCAGGACGGCACGCGCGCGTGCGACGCGGCCGACGTGGCCCTGACCATCCTCGGCGGCGGCGAGTCCTCGCGGCTCTACAACCGCCTGGTGCGCCGCGACCGTACGGCTGTCGCGGCCGGGTTCGGGCTGCTGCGCCTCGCCGGGGCGCCGTCGATCGGCTGGCTCGACGTGAAGACCTCGCACGACGCCGAGGTGCCCACCATCGAGGCCGCCGTCGACGAGGAGCTCGCCCGGTTCGCCGAGGAGGGCCCCACGGACGAGGAAATGGAGCGCGCCCAGGCCCAGTTGGAGCGCGAGTGGCTCGACCGCCTCGGCACGGTCGCGGGGCGTGCGGACGAACTGTGCAAGTACGCCGTCCTGTTCGGTGACCCGCAGCTCGCCCTGAGCGCCGTCGGCCGGGTCCTCGCCGTCACCGCGGACGAGGTCAAGGAGGTCGCCAAGGCCCGACTGCGCCCCGACAACCGCGCGGTGCTGGTCTACGAGCCGATCGCCCCGGAAGAGGCGCCGGACGCCCCGGAGATCGATGTGCACGAGGCCGCCGAGATCGAAGTTCAGGAAGAGGAGGCGGCGAAGTGACCGAGCAGCTCGCCACCATGGAGTTCCACCCCCAGCCGCAGGCGGGCGACGCCAAGCCCTGGGCGTTCCCCGCCCCGGACCGCGGCACCCTGCCCAACGGCCTGACGGTGCTCCGCTGCCACCGCCCGGGCCAGCAGATCGTCGCCGTGGAGATCAACCTCGAGGCGCCCCTTGACGCCGAGCCCGAGGGCCTCGACGGCGTCGCCACGATCATGGCGCGGGCCTTCACGGAGGGCACCGACAAGCACTCCGCCGAGGAGTTCGCGGCTGAACTGGAGCGCTGCGGCGCCACGTTGGACGCGCACGCCGACCACCCGGGCGTCCGCGTGGCCCTCGAAGTGCCGGTCTCCCGGCTGCCGAAGGGCCTCGCGCTGCTCGCCGACGCGCTGCGCGCCCCGGCCTTCGACGACAGCGAGATCAAGCGGCTCGTACGCAACCGCCTGGACGAGATCCCGCACGAGATGGCCAACCCGGCCCGCCGTGCGGCCAAGGAGCTCTCCCGGCAGCTGTTCCCGGCCGACGTGCGCATGTCGCGCCCGCGCCAGGGCACCGAGGACACCGTGGAGCGCATCGACTCCACGGCGGTGCGCGCGTTCTACGACGCGCATGTGCGCCCCGCCACCGCGACCGTCGTGATCGTCGGTGACCTGGACGGCACGGACGTGGATGCGCTGCTCGCCGACACCCTGGGCGAGTGGACCGGCGACACCGCGCAGCCCCGCCCGGCCGCGCCGATCACCGCCGACGACACCGGCCGTGTCGTCATCGTCGACCGCCCCGGTGCCGTGCAGACGCAGCTGCTCATCGGCCGCGTCGGGCCCGACCGGCACGACCGGGTCTGGCCGGCCCAGGTGCTCGGCAGCTACTGCCTGGGCGGCACTCTGACGTCCCGTCTGGACCGGGTCCTGCGCGAGGAGAAGGGCTACACGTACGGCGTGCGGTCCTTCGCGCAGGTGCTGCGGTCCTCGGCGGACGGCAGCGGCGCGTCCATGCTCGCCATCAGCGGCTCGGTCGACACCCCCAACACCGGTCCGGCACTTGACGACCTGTGGACGGTGCTGCGGACCCTCGCCGCGGAGGGCCTCACGGACCCCGAGCGCGATGTCGCCGTGCAGAACCTCGTGGGTGTGGCCCCGCTGCGCTACGAGACGGCCGCCGCCGTCGCGGGCACCCTCGCCGACCAGGTCGAGCAGCACCTGCCGGACGACTTCCAGGGGGAGTTGTACAAGCGCCTGGCCGAGACCGGCACTGTGGAGGCCACCGCGGCCGCCGTGAGCGCCTTCCCGCAGGACCGCCTCGTCACGGTCCTGGTGGGCGACGCGGCGGAGATCGCCGAGCCCGTCAAGGCGCTCGGCATCGGCGAAGTGACGGTTGTCACCGCCTAGTCGGGCCGCCGCGGTGACGTGGTGACGCGGTGACGTGGTGACGCGGTGACGCGGTGAGGAACTCCGGGACCCCGGTGGCGCTGGTGCGCCGCCGGGGTCCCGTCGTTCCGGGCAAATCAGTCGATGTCCGTTTGAGGGTGAAATTTCAGAGAGGTTGGGGATCTGGGCTGTGGCGTGCGCTACAAACCCCGTGATCCGTTTGTTGATTGAACAATGTCCCGTTTAGCGTCGGTCCGGCTGTTCGCCAGCTATGCGCCGCGCCCGCGGCAACGAACAGTCATCGCCGAGTCCCCCACGGCGCGAGCCAGGGGAGCCGGGGACCCACACGCAGTCCCTGGGGTGAATCGGACGCCCTCCGTAACGGAGGGGGCCCGTAGGAGACCTTCCTGCTCCGAACCCGTCAGCTAACCCGGTAGGCGAGAGGGAAGGAAAGGACACCGCCACTTCATGGCCTTCGCCCGTGCCACCGGGAAGCATCGCCGTCCCAGTCGTCTGACGCGCAAGAGCGCCAACATCGCGGGCGTAGCCGCCCTCGCGACGACCGGCGTCATCGGCACCCTCGCCTCGCCCGCGCTCGCCGCGGAGACCACCTCACCCGAGGACACCGGCCTCACCCAGGCCGTCTCCGTCGGCGACTCGCTCGCCGACCAGATCGACGCCCAGGCCGAGGCGCAGCAGGCGGCCGCCGAGCAGGCCGCCGCCAAGAAGAAGGCCGAGGAGAAGGCCGAGGCCGAGGCCAAGCGCAAGGCCGCCGAGGCCAAGAAGAAGGCTGAGGAGAAGGCCAAGAAGGAGCGCGAGGCCAAGGAGCGCGCGGCCCGCGAGGCCGAGCGCAAGCGCCTCAACAGCTTCCAGCTGCCGATCCCCGGCTCGTACGTCTCCACCGGCTACAACACCGGCGGCTCGCTCTGGTCCTCCGGCAGCCACAGCGGCGTCGACTTCCACGCCGCCTCCGGCACCGCCGTGCACGCGGTCGGCTCCGGCACGGTCGTCGAGGCCGGCTGGGGCGGCGCGTACGGCAACAACATCGTGATCAAGATGAACGACGGCACGTACACCCAGTACGGCCACCTCTCGTCCATCGGCGTCACCGTCGGCCAGTCCGTCACGCCGGGCCAGCAGATAGGCCTGTCCGGCTCGACCGGCAACTCCACGGGCCCGCACCTGCACTTCGAGGCCCGTACGTCCCCCGACTACGGCTCGGACATCGACCCCGTCGCGTACCTGCGCGGCCACGGCGTGAACGTCTGACGCGACCGTCGCACCCGCTTCCCGAAGGCCCCGGCACCTGCCGGGGCCTTCGGCGTTCCCGGCACCGAGACCGGCGTCGGCACCGAGACCGGCATCGACACCGAGTTCGGCATCGACACCGAGTTCGGCATCGGTGCCGAGATCGGCATCGGCATCCGCATCGGGAACGGAATCGGCCAGAAGATATCCATGGATTCCCGCCATCCATCGGAAATTCGCGTGTGCTGCAATAGAGTCGCTGAGCGAGCGTAGTGAGAGAAGCGCGAGCGAGACCGCGTTCCCGGCGATGCGGTGCATATTCAAATGGTGGAGGTCGGTCATGCGCATTCCGGCGCACACGGTATGCACGGCGATCCGGGACGACATCGTCGCCGGTGTCTTCGGGCGCGGCAGCCGCCTCACGGAAGAGGTCCTCGCGCGGCGGTACGGAGTCTCCCGGGTCCCGGTCCGCGAGGCCCTGCGCACCCTGGAGGCCGAGGGCTTCGTCAGTACCCGACGCCACGCGGGCGCGTGCGTGGCGGAGCCCACGGCGCAGGAGGCCGCCGACCTCCTGGAGGTCCGGCTGCTGCTCGAACCGCTCGGCGCGGCCCGTGCGGCGCAGCGCCGCACCGAGGCTCACCTCAAGGTGCTGCGAGGCCTGGTTCGGCTCGGCCAGGAGCGCGCCCGTACGGGACACAGCGACGACCTGCGCTCCTTGGGCGGCTGGTTCCACGAGACGCTCGCGCAGGCCTCGGGCAGCGCGGGCCTGACCGCCCTGCTGACCCAGCTGCGCCACAAGATCGCCTGGATGTACGCGGTCGAGCCGGCGGCCAGGCCCGTCGAGCACTGGGCCGAACACGGCGCGATCGTCGACGCGGTGGCGCGCGGCGACGCCGAGCGCGCCCGCTCGCTCACCGCGCAGCACGCCGAACGCTCGACGGCCGACCATCGCCTCCGCTTTCCCGGGGACGGTGACCGGGCGGGCCGGGTGATCGCGGTGAGGAGTTCGCAACATTCCGTAAACATGGCGCGCGGCCGTAATTAACAGAGGCCGTATACAAAGAGGGTATTCGGTGGGGCGGTGGAATTCCGCTGCCCAATTTCCGGAAGTCCGGACCGGCGGACGTAATTCCCGGAGATGAATTTCGCGTGCGTGGCGCCGAAGGGTGGCCGCTCGTAAAAATCCGCGCACTGAATCCTCGTACCGAATCCGCGCACCGGATCCTCGACGCGTGCGAAAAGACGGATGCCCCGCAGGCCGGGGGGCCTGCGGGGCATCGCAGCGGTGGTGCGCCTGACCGGGTCAGGCGGGAGCCGGAGCTCAGACGGTCTCGGGGAGCTCCTCGAGACCGTCGGCGACCAGCTTCGCCAGCCGGTCGAGGGCGGTGTCCGCGCCGTCGGCCTCGGACGCGAGCACGATCTCCTCGCCGCCCTGAGCGCCCAGGCCGAGCACCGCGAGCATGGAGGCGGCGTTGACCGGGTTGCCGTCAGCCTTGGCGATCGTCACGGGGACGCCCGCGGCGGTGGCCGCGCGGACGAAGATGGAGGCGGGACGGGCGTGAAGGCCCTCGGCCCAGCCGACGTTGACGCGGCGCTCAGCCATGTGATGCTGCCCTTCGGTTTCCACTCAAGCTGTTGTCTAGACCACTGTCTCACACCGAGGCGGGTGCTCCGGCGAGCCGTTCGTCCTCGGCCGCAGCGCCCTTCGGCCCCCCACCTTGCTACGCGTGCGGCGGCGACGCTACCCGTACTCGGTGGGTGAGATGACGGGTGGAGGCGCGCGTTCCGCCCTTGTCCACGGGCCCTGCCGAAGGACGTCCACCGGCCCTGCCGAAGGTTGTCCACAGGCCCTGTCCAAGACGCTCGTTCCCCGTACTCTGGGCCGCATGCAGACCCCCGCGGAAGATGCGGCCTACCCCGCCCACTGGGAGGCCGACGTGGTGCTGCGCGACGGCGGCACCGCGCGGATCAGGCCCATCACGACCGAGGACGCCGACCGCCTGGTCAGCTTCTATGAGCAGGTCTCCGACGAGTCGAAGTACTACCGCTTCTTCGCGCCCTACCCCCGCCTGTCCGACAAGGACGTGCACCGCTTCACCCACCACGACTACGTGGACCGGGTCGGCCTCGCGGTCACCGTCGGCGGCGAGTTCATCGCGACGGTCCGGTTCGACCGCATCGACGCCGACGGGCGCCCCGCCTCGGCGCCCGCCGACGAGGCCGAGGTCGCCTTCCTCGTGCAGGACGCCCACCAGGGCCGCGGTGTCGCCTCGGCGCTGCTCGAACACATCGCGGCGGTCGCCCGCGAGCGCGGGATCCGCCGCTTCGCCGCCGAGGTGCTGCCCGCCAACAACAAAATGATCAAGGTCTTCCGGGACGCCGGGTACGAACAGAAGCGCAGCTTCGAGGACGGCGTCGTCCGCCTGGAGTTCGACCTCGAACCGACTGAGGCCTCCCTCGCCGTGCAGCGCGGCCGCGAGCAGCGCGCCGAGTCGCGCTCCGTGCAGCGGCTGCTCACCCCGGGATCGGTCGCCGTCATCGGCACCGGACGCCGCCCCGGCGGCATCGGCCGGACCGTCCTGCACAGCCTCGTGCACTCCGGCTTCACCGGCCGGGCGTACGCGGTGAACAGCGCCTTCGGCCCGGAGCAGACCGAGGTCGACGGGGTGCCCGCACACCGTTCCGTGCGCGAGATCGACGAGCCGGTCGACCTCGCGGTCGTCGCGGTGCCCGCGGAGCACGTCCCTGAGGTCGTCGCCGAGTGCGGCGAGCACGGCGTGCGGGGCCTGGTCGTACTCTCCGCCGGGTACGCCGAATCGGGGGACGAAGGGCTGGCCCGGCAGCGGGAGTTGGTGCGCCAGGCCCGTTCGTACGGCATGCGGATCATCGGGCCCAACGCCTTCGGCGTCATCAACACCGCACCGGGCACCCGGCTCAACGCCTCGCTCGCCCCGACCCTGCCCGCGGCCGGACGGGTCGGCCTGTTCACCCAGTCCGGCGCCATCGGCATCGCCCTGCTCGCCGGACTCCACCGGCGCCGCACGGGCCTGTCGACCTTCGTCAGCGCGGGCAACCGCGCGGACGTGTCGGGGAACGACGTCCTGCAGTACTGGTACGACGACCCGGACACCGACGTCGCCCTCATGTACCTCGAATCCATCGGCAACCCACGGAAGTTCACCCGCCTCGCCCGCCGCACCGCCGCCGTCAAGCCGGTCGTCGTGGTCAAGGGCGCCCGGCACTCCGGCGCCCCGATCGGGCATGCCGTGCCCGCGACCCGGATCCCGCACGAGACGGTCTCCGCGCTGCTGCGCCAGGCCGGGGTGATCCGCGTCGACACCGTCACCGAACTGGTCGACGCGGGGCTGCTGCTCGCCGGACAGCCGCTGCCCGCCGGGCCGCGCGTGGCGATCCTCGGCAACTCCGAGTCGGTCGGCGTCCTCACGTACGACGCCTGCCTCGCGGAGGGCCTGCGGCCGCAGCGCCCGGTCGACCTGACCACCATGGCCACCCCGGACGACTTCCGCGGAGCGCTCGGCGCCGCGCTCGACGACGAGGGCTGCGACGCGGTCGTGGTCACCGCGATCCCCTGGGTGGGCGGCGACGGCGCACCCCAGTCCCCGTCGGCGCTCGCCGACGCGCTGCGCGAAGCGGTCGCGAACGGACCCGCGAAACCCGTCGCCGTGGTCGTGGTCGAGCTGGGCGAACTGGCGGAGGCGCTCTCGGCGGCATCCCGCACGGCACCTTCCGTACGGGCCCAGGCCCCCGACGGGCCGCCGACACCGAGCGCGGCTTCGACCTCGCCCCCGACGACGCGCACGAACTGCTGCGGCGGTACGGCATCCGCGTCCACCGCACGCTGCCCGCGCCCGACCCGGACGCCGCCGTGCGGGCCGCCCGCGAGCTCGGGTACCCGGTCGCCCTGAAGACCACCGCACCGCACCTGCGCCACCGCGCCGACCTGGGCGGGGTCCGCCTCGACCTGGCGGGGGAGGAGCAACTGCGCGCCGCCTACGCCGAGTTGACCGAGAACCTCGGCAAGCCCGCCGAGCTGCGGCCGGTCGTGCAGTCGATGGTGCCGCGCGGCGTGGACACCGTCGTACGCGCCACCATCGACCCGGCGGCAGGCGCGGTCCTCTCCTTCGGCCTCGCCGGAGCGCCCTCCGAACTGCTCGGCGACACCGCGCACCGGCTCGTCCCGGTGACCGACCGGGACGCCGCCTCCGTCATCAGATCGATCAGGACCGCACCGCTCCTCTTCGGCTGGCGCGGCTCCTCGCCGGTGGACACCGCCTCCCTGGAGGACGTGCTGCTACGCGTCTCGCGCCTCGTCGACGATCACCCCGAGGTCGTCTCGGTCGCGCTCGAACCCGTGATCGTCGGACAGCATGGCGTATCGGTGCTGAGCGCCGCCGTCCGCCTGGCCCCGCCACCCGCCCGCACCGACATCGGCCCGCGCACCCTCCCCCGTC
>NZ_JAAAHS010000300.1 GCF_009908195.1 Streptomyces boluensis
CTGCACGCACCGCTCCGCGAGCCGGTCCACCTCGAGCCGCACCCGCACCCGGTCGTGGATGTCGATGTCGAAGGTGTCCTCCACCGACACCGACTTCGTGTCCCGCTCGGCCACCACGGGCCGCTCGTCGCGCGCTAGGGCCATCTCGTACAGATGCCCGCCGTGCGCCTTCCCGAGCAGCCGTACCAGCTCGTCCTGCCCCGCCTCGGCGATCTCCGCGACCGTGGTGATCCCGGCCCGTCTGAGGTGGTCGCCCGTCACCGGCCCGACGCCCGGCAGCGTCCGCACCGACATCGGCCCGAGCAGCTCCCGCTCCGTGCCCGGCACGATCAGCCGCAGCCCGTCCGGCTTGGCCTCCTCCGAGGCGATCTTCGCGAGCATCTTGGACGCGGCGAGCCCCACCGACCCCGTCAGCCCCGTCACCGCCCGTATGTCCGCCCGCAGCCGCTCCCCCACGACCCGCGCGGACACCGCGTCGAAGGCCGCGCCGCCGGCCTCCAGATCCACGAACGCCTCGTCCAGACTCAACGGCTCCACCAGCGGCGAAAGACCTCGCAGCAGCTCCATGACCTGCTCGCTGATGTCCCGGTAGAGCCCGAAGCGCGGCACCAGATACGCGGCGTTCGGCGCCAGCCGGCGCGCCTGCCCCATCGGCATCGCCGAGTGCACCCCGAACCGTCGCGCCTCGTACGACGCAGTGGCCACCACACCACGCGGCCCGAGCCCACCCACGACCACGGCTTTTCCACGCAGGCTCGGCTTGGATGCCTGCTCCGCCGAGGCGAAGAAGGCATCCATGTCCAGATGCAGAATCGTGGGCGCCGATCTCACAAGACCGATGCTGCCCTACGCCACTGACAACGCGGCGCCCGCAGCTCCCCGACGACACCGGAGCACGTCCTTCCGGTGTCCGGGAGCAGCGCTACCCGGCGCGATTGCGGCGCCGCGCCAACTCGTCCGTCGGGTTGTGCCCGATCAACGTCTCCCCGGTGTCGACGCGCTCGCCGTGCAGTTGCGACAGCGCCGCCTCCACGTCCAGCCAGACCACGCCGACAGCGATCCCGAAGATGCCCTGGCCGCCCTGCAGGAGATCCACGACCTCGTCGGGCGACGTGCACTCGTAGACCGTCGCACCGTCGCTCATGAGCGTCATCCGCTCCAGATCCGCGAACCCGCGATCCCGCAGATGCTGGACCGTGGCACGGATGTTCTGCAGCGAGACACCGGTGTCCAGGAACCGCTTGACGATCTTCAGGACCACCACATCGCGGAAGCTGTAGAGCCGCTGGCTCCCCGAGCCGTACGCGGACCGCACACTGGGCTCGACCAGGCCCGTACGCGCCCAGTAGTCGAGCTGCCGATAGGTGATTCCGGCCGCTGCGCACGCGGTGGGCCCGCGATAGCCGACGCTCTCGGGCGTCGGGGCCGACGAGGCCTCCGCCCCGCGCAGCACCGGCCGCTGCGGACCGTGCCCCGTAGTTGTGCCGTGGAGCGGATACGGCCCGCTCTCTTCCGGACGGCGTCCGGAAGCACCCCCAGCCGTACCGTCGCCGCTGCTTCTCACGCCGACCTCCGTCCTTGACCTGCCGTCTCGACGGTAGGCAGTACCCAGGAGTGCGTCAACGAACGCCACACTCGGCACGCCGAGTGATAATCACCCTGAGAGTGGTTTGCGGACCGCCCCGCCGGGAACAGCTAGCCGAATGGTCTGAAAGGTCCGCTTGGGCGGCGCCTCACTGGCTGTTGGTCCCGAAATCCTCGGGCGAGATCTGGTCGAGGAACTCGCGGAACTTCTCGACCTCGTCCTCCTGCTCGTCCGGGATCGCGATCCCCGCATCGTCGAGCACCCCGTCACTGCCGTAGATCGGCGTTCCGGTGCGCAGCGCGAGCGCTATGGCGTCGGACGGGCGGGCCGAGACCTCGACTCCGCTGGCGAACACCAGCTCCGCGTAGAAGACGCCTTCCCGCAGGTCCGTGATGCGGACCTCGGTGAGCTCTTGCCCCACCGCCTCCAGCACGTCCTTGAACAGGTCGTGCGTAAGCGGCCTCGCGGGCGCCATCCCCTGCTGTGCGAAGGCGATGGCTGTGGCCTCCCCGGGACCGATCCAGATGGGGAGGTACCGATCGCCTCCCACTTCACGCAGGAGCACGATCGGTTGGTTGGAGGGCATTTCGACCCGGACACCGACGACGTCGAGCTCATTCACACAGCAACCCTAGGACGTGCCCGGCAGGTTTGGGTAGTCGGGCACCCTCGGACTCAGTGCGGCCGCACCCGCAAAGCGGTCTGGACCAGTGCCGAATGCAGCCGCACGGTCAGCCCCGCCAGTTCCTTCGTACGCGCTTCCGCATGCGCTCTGGTCTGCGGATTACGGTGCCGGCGCAGCGGCGCGACCACCTGGTCGACCAGCCCGGCTTCACGCTCGGCGGAGGCTCGCATCGCCCGCAGATGCCGTGGCTCGATCCCGAAATTTCCCAGCTGACCGACGAGCCTGGCCACCTCGACGGCCTCCACGTCGTACCCGCCGTCCGCCACGGGCGCGATCAGGCCGTACGACTCCCACTCGTCGAGCTGCTCCGCGGTGACGCCCGCGGCGGCCAGGAACTCCGCACGCCCGACCAGCGCCGCGGCGTGCACCACGACCTCGGCCATGCCGTCCGCGGCGTCCCCAGGACCCCGCTGCGGCCCCACAGAGGGCAGCCGCACGTCCTCGCCGCGCTCAGCGGCCTCCAGGTGCTCCTTGATGACCTTGAGCGGCAGATAGTGGTCCCGCTGCATCCGCAGGACCTGAGCGAGCCGCTCGACGTCCTCAGGGCTGAACTTCCGGTATCCGGACGGAGTGCGCTGCGGCTCGACGAGCCCTTCGGACTCCAGGAACCGGATCTTGGAGATGGTGACCTCGGGAAACTCGTCGCGCAGCAGGTTGAGCACCGTACCGATGCTCACCAGGCGACTGCCCGCGGTGGCGGTGCCGGAATCGGCACCGCCCCTCGGTGAATGGCGCATGGACCTTCCCTGGGTCCTCCCCCGGACAGCTCCAGGGAAGGGTCAGATGCTCCGCTGGCTCGCGTAGAAGACCAGCCGGTACTTACCGATCTGCACCTCGTCACCGTTCGACAGCGCGACCGAGTCGATCCGCTCCCGGTTGACGTACGTGCCGTTGAGGCTGCCCACGTCGGCGACGGTGAAGATGCCGTCGGCGCCGCGGCGGAACTCCACATGGCGGCGCGACACCGTCACGTCGTCCAGGAAGATGTCGCTCTGCGGATGCCGGCCCGCCGTGGTCAGCTCGCCGTCGAGCAGGAACCGACTGCCCGAGTTCGGACCACGCCGCACCACGAGTAGAGCCGAGCCGAGCGGCAGCGCGTCCACGGCCGCCTGGGCCTCAGGAGAGAGCGCAGGCGTAGCCGTCTGACCCGTCACCTCGGCGTCGTACGCCTCGATGCCGGAGATCGAGATGGTCGACGTCGTCTCGGACGGACGCTCGGGGGCGGCGCCCCCGCGCAGCGGCGCACCGCAGTTGGAACAGAACCGGCTGGCCTCGGCATTCCGATGCCCGCACCTGGTACAAACCGGCAAGGCCGACATGGACGGATCCTCCTGCCGCGCGGCATCGGATGCGTACGGGCCGGAGCCAAAGTCTCCACCCGTACTTGAGGTTGACGGTTCCCCGAAACCTATGCGGCCGGACACCGCAGGGTCAACAGAAGACGCGCCCTGCCCGCCCGAAATGTCACCGCCCGCTCCAGGCACCTGGTCGCGGAACAGCGGACGCTCCGCGCCCTGCTGCTCAGGCTCTCCCTGGCGCGGCGCGCGGTGCCGGGCGGTGGCGTCGGCGCCATCCTCACGGCCGCTCTTGCCGAACAACTTCGCAAACAACTTCACGGGCGATTCCCCTTGACCGAAACAGACCCGCCCGTGGGGCAGGACGAACCCTGAATGCTCACACCTGCTGCATACATCGGAAACACAGACATACTCACAACGTCCGTAGCCACCCGACAGTTTCCACCACGCACCACACTTCCGATGCGTCGACCCCCCGCAACCTCTTGCCCTCGCACAACAACCCTCATGTACCCCGCCTCACTCAGAGGACGACCGAGCGTAGTCAGGACGATTCGCCCGTCGCAAGGCATCCACGACGATCTTCTCAGCCCGCGCCACCGCCACGGTGGCTTGCTCCTTCTCGAGCGTCTGCACCACACCGCCAGGGATGTTGAGCGCGGGCTCCAGGTCCTGGGGCTTGCCGATGACCTTGAACTCGTACGGCGACGACACCTTCCGGCCGTCCACCCGCACACCCCCGTCCGCATCCTCCAGATACGTGGTGGCCACCACGCGCACGTCGTTGATCTGAATCGCCTCCGCACCGGCCGCGCGCAGTTCCTGGATCGCGTCGAGCAGCATGTCCGCCTCGACGGCCCCCTTGGAGTCGGTGACGGTCAGGGTGATCCCCGGTCCCTGCGCCGCCACCGTGCCCGCGAGCACGGCCAGTTGCCGTTCCTTCTCGATCGTCTGCTTGCGCGCCTCTTCGGCCTGGTCCGAGCTGTTCTCCAACTCGGTCCGCTGGTCGTCGAGACGCTGCTTCTCGTCCTCAAGACGCTGAGTACGGTCATCCAGTTCATCGAGGATGCGTACGAGATCTTCTTGTCGCGCACCGCGCAGTGCGCTGCTCTCACTGTTGGAGCGCACCTGGATCGCGAGACCGAGCCCCAGCACGAACAGCAGCAGCGCGACGATGAGTTGGGCCCGCGACACCTTCGGCGGCCACAGGCTCCGCGCCAGCCGCCGCCGCCCGCTCAGCTCTTCCGGGGCATCGGGGACGTCCGGGGCGTCGGGGGCCGTCTCCGGCTCCTCCACGGCCTCCTCGGCGTCCTTCTTCGGCTCCTCGGGAGGCAATTCGCTGCGCATCGGCGTCACGCCCGGAAGACGTGCCGCCGGATGGCGGCCGCGTTGGAGAAGATCCGGATTCCGAGCACGACCACGACACCCGTCGAAAGCTGCGCGCCCACGCCCAACTTGTCGCCCAGGAACACGATCAGCGCGGCCACCACCACGTTGGAGAGGAACGACACGACGAAGACCTTGTCGTCGAAGATCCCGTCGAGCATCGCGCGCAGACCCCCGAACACCGCGTCAAGCGCCGCGACAACGGCGATCGGGAGGTACGGCTCGACCACCGCGGGCACCTCCGGCCGGACCAGAAGTCCGACCACCACTCCCACCACGAGGCCCAGTACGGCGATCACGATGTGCCCTTCCCTGCTTGTGGTTCGGCGTTACGTACGATCAGGCTCGGCGCGGCCGGCAGCCGCACCTCGTCCTCAGCTGAAATGCGCGCACTGATGCCGAAGTTCTCGTGCAGCGCATGCAGATACAACCCGTCGGGGCTGTCCTGGAATTTCGTGGACAACCGCTGCCCGTCCCCCACCGCCAGCACCGTATAAGGGGGCACCAGTGGCTTGTTGTCGACCAGTATGGCGTCGCCGGCCGCGCGGATCGCCGACAATGCCGTCAGCCGCTGCCCGTTGATGGCGACGGCCTCGGCGCCTGACTGCCACAGTCCGTTCACGACCTGCTGCAGATCCCGGTCGTGGACCCGCCCGCTGTCGGAGAAGTTGGCACTCTCCCGCGGACCGCCGCCGCCCTGGTCGCTGTTCTTCGCGTCGTCGATGACCAGCTTGACGCCCGGTCCGTGCACTTCGGTGGCGCCCGCGAGCAGAGCGGTCAACTCCCCTTGGTCACCACCGTGCTTCTCCAGCGCCGCGCGCTGCCGCCGGCTCACGTCCTCGCGGAGCGCGTCGACGTCGCCCTCCAACTTCTCGGCGGCCTCGGTCTCCCGCTCGATGCGGTCGATCAGCTCCTCGCGCTCCTTGGCCACGACCGGCGCCGCTATCCGCGCCTGCGCCGCTCCCACGGTCACGACCAAGGCGGCGAGCACAAGTCCGGCGGCCAGACCGAGCTTCGCCCGCAGCGTACGCGGAAGCCCTGCGCCTCCCGCAGCCTCCTTGCGCGCGGCCGCTTCCGCGTAACCGTCGTCGAGGCTGTGGTCCATCACATTGGTGAGCAGCGACATCGAAGCGTCCGGGCGCGAGGGCGGGGAGGACGTGCTCCGAACGGGGGGCTGCGGCATGCCGCACATCGTCGCACGTCGCGGCCCGTACCTCCGAATGGCCCCACCAGGCGTGCCGGGCAGCTCCCCACCCGGCACGCCCCACGCTCAACGCCCGGCGCTCTCCACCACCGCGGACCACTCGTCGAGCAGCGCCTGCGCCGACGCGTCGTCCGGCCCCTCGGCCCACAAATGGGTGACGGCCTCGGCCCGGTCGGGCAGCACCATCACCCAACGCCCGTCGGCCTCGACCACCCGCACCCCGTCGGTCGTATCGACAAAGCGATCCCCGGCCTCCTCCACCACGCGCCGCATCACAAGACCCTTCACGGCCCATGGGGTGGGGACATCCCGACGCAGCACATGCGCCCGCGGAATCCGCGCATCGATCTGACTGAGCGTGAGCTGCGTACGCGCCACAAGACCGATGAGCCGTACGAACGCGGCGGTCCCGTCGAAGACGCTGCTGAACTCCGGAATGATGAAGCCGCCGCGCCCGTCACCGCCGAAGATCGTGGCATCGTCCTGCCCGACCCGCGTCAGATCGTCCGGCGACGTGGTCGTCCACTCCACCTGGGTGCCGTGGTACGCGGCCACCTGCTCCGCGATCCGCGTGGTGGTCACCGGCAACGCCACCCGCCCACTGCGCCGCTCGGCCGCCACCAGGTCGAGCAGCACCAACAGCGCCCGGTCGTCCTCGACGATCCGCCCCTTCTCGTCGACGAGCGACAACCGCTCGCCCACCGGGTCGAACCGCACTCCGAACGCCGCCCGCGCGGACGCCACGATCTCCCCGAGCCGCACAAGCCCGGCCCGCCGCGCATCGGCCGCCTCCGTGGGCCGCGCCTCGTCCAGCCCCGGGTTGATCGTCAACGCGTCCACGCCGAGCCGCCCCAACAGACTGGGCAGTACGAGCCCGGCACTGCCGTTGGACGCATCGACCACTACTTTCAGCCCGGACTCGGCGATCCCCGTGGTGTCCACGTTCCGCAGCAGCGATCCGGTGTACGAGTCGAAAACGCTCGCCGGAAAGTACAGATCCCCGATCTCCCCGGGGAACGCCCGCCGATACTCCTGCCGCGCATAAACTCGGTCCAGCTTCCGCTGACTCGCCTGCGACAGATCCGCACCCCGCGCGTCGAAGAACATGATGTCGACGGAGTCCGGAACCCCCGGCGTCGTACGAATCATGATCCCGCCGGCAGACCCCCGCGCCGTCTGCTGCCGCGCCACCGGCAACGGCACATTCTCCAGATCCCGTACGTCGATGGCGCTGGCCTGCAGCGCCGAGATCACCGCACGCTTCAACGCACGAGCACCCCGCGAGTGGTCACGCGCGGTGGTGACGGTGGACCCCTTCTTCAAGGTCGTCGCATACGCCCCCGCCAGTCGCACCGCCAGCTCCGGCGTGATCTCCACGTTCAGAATCCCGGACACCCCACGGGCTCCAAAGAGATGGGCCTGTCCCCGGGACTCCCAGATCACCGAGGTGTTCACGAACGCCCCGGCCTCGATGGTCTTGAACGGATAGACCCGCACGTTTCCTTGGATGATCGACTCTTCACCGACGAAGCACTCGTCTCCGATGACGGCGCCGTCCTCGATCCTCGCCGCCCGCATGATGTCGGTGTTCTTGCCGACCACACAGCCACGCAGATTGCTCTGCTGCCCGATGTACACGTTGTCGTGCACAACGGCCTTGTGCAGAAAGGCGCCGCTCTTGATGACGACGTTGGAGCCCACGACGGTGTGCTCCCGAATCTCGACGTCGGCCTCGACCTTCGCGTAGTCCCCGATGTACAGCGGCCCGCGCAATACAGCGTCGGGATGTACTTCCGCACCTTCGGCGACCCACACTCCGGGCGAGATCTCGAACCCGTCGAGTTCGACCTCGACCTTTCCCTCAAGGACGTCCGCCTGGGCCTTCACGTAGCTCTCGTGCGTACCGACGTCCTCCCAGTACCCCTCGGCCACAAAGCCGTAGACGGGCTTTCCTTCCTTCATCAACTGCGGGAAGACATCACCGGACCAGTCGACAGGAACATCCGCCTCGACGTAGTCGAACACCTCGGGCTCCATGACATAGATCCCGGTGTTCACGGTGTCCGAGAAGACCTGCCCCCAGGTCGGCTTCTCCAGGAACCGCTCGACCTTTCCCTCTTCGTCGACGATGGTGATGCCGAACTCCAACGGATTGGGCACCCGAGTCAGACAGACAGTGACCAGGGCGCCCTTCTCCTTGTGAAACTCAATGAGTTCCGTGAGGTCGAAGTCGGTCAGGGCATCACCCGAGATGACGAGAAAGGCGTCGTCCTTCAGTGCCTCTTCGGCATTCTTGACGCTCCCGGCAGTCCCGAGTGGCTTCTCCTCATTGGCATAGGTGAGCTCCATTCCGAGCTCTTCGCCGTCCCCGAAGTAGTTCCTGACGAGCGACGCCAGAAATTGCACGGTGACAACGGTTTCACTGAGCCCATGCCGTTTGAGCAGCCTCAGCACATGCTCCATGATCGGCCGATTGGCCACAGGTAGGAGCGGCTTGGGCATGCTCGAGGTCATAGGGCGAAGGCGTGTGCCTTCGCCTCCAGCCATCACGACGGCCTTCATGTCGGAAGCGTCCTCCTCTAAGAGACGACTGTCTTGCCGACTTAGCCCGTCAAGATTGACCCGCCTTCAAGAGCGGGCCCCGAGCCGGTCTACGGCTGCCGGATCGGCAGGCTCAATCGGCCGTGGAGTCCGCCCGGACAAGCCGACGGACCTGCACCACATAGAGGATCCCTGCCCACCAGTAGAGCGTTGTACCCCATCCAGCGAATGCCCATCCGAAAACAGCAGCGAGCGACGCGAGCCAACCGCTGCCATCACTCAGCAGCAACAGCGGGAAGGCGTACATCAGGTTGAACGTCGCGGCCTTGCCAAGGAAGTTCACCTGCGGCGGCGGATACCCATGCCGCCTGAGGATGCCCACCATCACCAACAACAGCAGCTCGCGAGCCAACAACAGTGCCGTCAGCCAGATCGGCAGAATTTCGCGCCAGGTCAGTCCTACCAGAGTGGACAGGATGTAAAGCCGGTCAGCCGCGGGATCGAGCAGCCGGCCGAGGTTGCTGATCTGATTCCAGCGCCGAGCGAGCTTGCCATCAAGGTAGTCACTCACGCCACTGAGCATGAGTACGAGCAATGCCCAGCCGTCACTGTTGGGGCCCCCGAACACCGGCCTGAGGATCAACCACAGGAAAAGGGGCACGCCGACCAGACGCGCCATGCTGAGGATGTTCGGGATGGTGAGAACCCGGTCGGTCTGTACGCGGGTCTCCTGTACCTCCACCCGGGGGCCTCCTGTGGGAACGTGCCAACGATGCCCCACGACTTTACCCTCCGTACCTATCAAGGGCTGCACAGGGGTCTCTGAAAACAGGAAAGCCCCGCACCATCGGTGCGGGGCTTTCCCAACAATTAGTTCGGCGGCGTCCTACTCTCCCACAGGGTCCCCCCTGCAGTACCATCGGCGCTGTGAGGCTTAGCTTCCGGGTTCGGAATGTAACCGGGCGTTTCCCTCACGCTATGACCACCGAAACACTATGAA
>NZ_JAAAHS010000301.1 GCF_009908195.1 Streptomyces boluensis
CCCACCAAGCACCCGCCCCAGCGCCTCGCCGAACAGCCGGGCCCCGACCACATGCAGCTCGGGCAGCCCGTGCGCGCCGCTGGAGAACAACAGCTTCCCGAACGGCGCGAGTTCGAGCACCTCAGCGAGCAGCGCCGCCGCCCGCGCCCCGGTGCGGACAAGCGGGGCGCCCAGATCCGCGTACACATGCGGGAACGCCCCGGCGAGCTGCGCCGCGTTGCGGTGGTACGGGTAGCGGTGCAGCAGCACGAGATCGGTGCCGAGCCCCGCGGTGGCCCGCGCGAACGCCGCGACATGGCACTGCGGATCGCCCGCCCCCGCGTGCAGTTGGAGCGGCCGCCCTGAGGCCACCGCGATCCAGACGAGATGCCGAAGGAGTACGGGGTCGGTGAGCCGGCCGCCGTTCCCGCCGCCCCTGAGCGCGGCGCTCCGCTCGGCCCAGCGGGTGGTCAGCCAGCGGGCGGCGGCGGACCGCACCTCTCCCGCCTCGGGCGGTTCGGGGGCGTGGCCGAGACCCTGCGCGCCCTCGACCGAGGCGAAGGCGACGGCACCGGCGGCCGCTCCGTGCACGGCCTCGGCGAGGTTGGCGAGGAAGGACTCGACGGTGCCGGAGGTGTCGGCGACCTGCTCGGCGAGGAGTTCGAGGCGGACGATCTCGTGGGCCTCGGCGTCGCCTGCGGCGGCCAGTTCAGGCGGCCCTGTGAGGTCGCCGGGGAGCCCGGTGTCGACCAGGTAGGTGTGGATGCCGGTGGCCCGGAGCAGCCGTCGGCCGGTCTCGAGGACGCCGAGCTCGCGGCGCCGGGCCAGATAACGGGCGGGCCCGCAGTGCGGTTCGAGGCCGAGCAGCGGCGGACACCAGCGGCGTACCGCGAAGCCGGTCTGGGTGTCGAAGAAGGTGGTGCCGGGCGCGGGTGGCCCCTCGCCCCGCCCGAGGTGGGCCTCGAACGTGCCGAGGCCCAGCTCCGTACGCAGCACCCCGTGGCAGTACTGGTCCACCAGGGGCGGTGTCTCGATCATCCGGGCTCCCGTACGTGGACCGTCGCGGTGTCTACGGTCCTAACGGGTGAACCCGGCCTCAGGTGTTGCTAGGTCCCCCGACCTGGATCCCGGCCATGCGCGACCACTCGTACGGGCCGGTCTTCACCTTGGCCGCGAAGTCGCCGTCGAAGTCCTCGTGGAGGGTGAGTCCGGACTTGGCGACGGCGCTGCGGGCGATGGCGTCGGTGCGGGCGACGAGGTCGCCCCAGCCGCCGTCCTCACCGACGAGCACGATGCGGGAGCCGCGCTCCCCGATGTACGCGACCTGCGCCTCGGCACCGCCGTGCGCCTTGGCGAAGGCGGCGATCTCCTTGGCGAGCTTCGCCGCCTGCTTCTCGGCGCGCGGGTTCGCGGGGGTCTCTTCGACCTGGGTGTCTGCCATACCGGGATGCTACTTGTGGGTAATCCGTGGCGGCAATGGCCCCTGACACACGATCGCCGGGCGGCTGAGGGTCAGCCGCCCGGCGATCGGAAAATCGATGTCTCAGCGCAGGAAGGGGTCCACCGCGACCGCGACGAACAGCAGCGAGACGTAGGTGATGGACCAGTGGAAGAGGCGCATCTCCTTGAGCTTCGCGCCCGTCACCCCGGACTTGGCGCGGGCCTGCAACGCGTGCGCCTCCCACAGCCAGAAGCCGCCGGTGAGCAGCGCGACCGCGGTGTAGAACCAACCGGTGTAGCCGAGCGGCTGGAGCAGCAGTGAGACGCCGACCATCACCCAGCTGTAGAGCACGATCTGCTTGGCGACGACCTTGTTGGAAGCGATCACCGGGAGCATCGGGATCTGGGCGCGCGCGTAGTCGTCCTTGACCTTCATCGACAGCGGCCAGTAGTGCGGCGGCGTCCAGAAGAAGATCACCATGAAGAGGATGACGGCGGCCCAGGACATCGAGTTGGTGACGGACGACCAGCCGATGAGGACGGGCAGGCAGCCGGCGATGCCGCCCCAGACGATGTTCTGCGCGGTCCTGCGCTTGAGGATCATCGTGTAGACGACCACGTAGAAGAGCAGGGCGCCGAGCGAGAGCGCGGCGGAGAGCCAGTTGACGAGGAGGCCGAACCAGACCGTGGAGATCACGGCGAGGGCGACGCCGAAGACCAGGCCCTCGGTGGGGCTGATCAGGCCGGTGACCAGCGGACGGTTCCGGGTGCGGTCCATCAGGGCGTCGATGTCCCGGTCGTACCACATGTTCAGGGCGTTGGCGCCGCCCGCGGAGAGGTAGCCGCCGAAGCAGGTCGCGAGGACCAGCCACAGGTTGGGCACGCCCTGCTCGGCGAGGAACATCACCGGGACCGTGGTGATGAGCAGCAGCTCGATGATGCGGGGCTTGGTCAGCGCCACGTACCCCATGACCAGCGCACCGAACGGCCGACGGCCGGCGTTCGTCCCGGGCTCACCCGCCGCGTCCTCGGTACGGGCAGTGCCCCCACCATCTGGACGGGATTCAACGGCCGTCACGCACACCCCTGACAGAGACTCCCAGCAAGCCGACCGTGGGTGTCATCCGAATATGAAGACCCGGTAAAGGCTCGCGCGTACCACGCCACTGTAGACGTAGGCCATACCCGGCTCTGCGCGGGGGTCCGTCGTGTTGGGCCCGTTGCCGCAACGGGCTCTGCCCGCTCACTTGACCTCGCGCGTGAGGCAAGTGAGCGGGCCGGTGGTGGACGCGCGGTGGACCGCTCGGGAGGCGAAGGTGACCGCGTCCCGGCAGTCTGGATTGAGCCGAAAAAATGCACGCTCTCGCGGCGGTAGGCTCGACATCGACCGGCGCGCGATGGCGCCGTGAGTCGACGACGTACGACGACGGACGATGTTGTCCGACGACGACGTCCGTCATGTAGAGCATGTGGAGAGGAGCCCTGACCCAGGGTGAGCACCGAGCCGACCACCACAGACCTCGAGTGGACCGATCTTGACCAGCGGGCTGTTGACACCGCCCGCGTCCTGGCCATGGATTCCGTACAGAAGGTCGGCAACGGCCATCCCGGTACGGCCATGAGCCTCGCGCCCGCGGCGTACACCCTCTTCCAGAAGGTGATGCGGCACGATCCGGCGGACGCGGACTGGGTGGGCCGTGACCGGTTCGTCCTCTCCGCGGGACACTCCTCGCTGACGCTGTACATCCAGCTGTACCTGGCCGGTTTCGGCCTGGAGCTCGATGACCTGAAGGCGTTCCGCACCTGGGGCTCGAAGACCCCGGGCCACCCGGAGTACGGCCACACCACCGGCGTCGAGACCACCACGGGCCCGCTGGGCCAGGGCGTCGCGAACGCCGTGGGCATGGCGATGGCCGCCCGCTACGAGCGCGGTCTGTACGACCCTCAGGCGCCCGCGGGCGAGTCCCCGTTCGACCACAACGTCTTCGTCATCGCCGGTGACGGCTGCCTGCAGGAGGGCATCTCCGCGGAGGCGTCCTCGCTGGCCGGGCACCAGAAGCTCGGCAACCTGGTGATGCTGTGGGACGACAACCACATCTCCATCGAGGGCGACACCGAGACGGCCGTCTCCGAGGACACCCTCAAGCGGTACGAGGCGTACGGCTGGCACGTGCAGCGTGTCGAGCAGCTGCCCAGCGGCGACCTGGACCCGAAGGGTCTGTTCGAGGCGCTGCAGGCCGCGAAGGCCGTCACGGACAAGCCGTCGTTCATCGCGGCCCGTTCGATCATCGCCTGGCCCGCGCCGAGCGCGCAGAACACCGAGGCCGCGCACGGTTCGGCCCTGGGTGACGAGGAAGTGGCCGCCACCAAGCGGGTCCTGGGCTTCGACCCGGAGCAGTCCTTCGAGGTCTCCGACGAGGTCATCGGTCACACCCGCGAGGCGCTCGAGCGTGGCGCGCAGGCCAAGGCGGAGTGGGAGAAGTCCTTCGCCGCGTGGCGCACCGCCAACCCGGAGCGTGCCGCCGAGTTCGACCGTACGCAGGCCAGTGAGCTGCCGGCCGGCTGGGAGGAGAAGCTCCCCGAGTTCGAGACCGGCAAGGGCCTGGCGACGCGTGCCGCGTCCGGCAAGGTGCTGCAGGCGCTCGGCGCGGTGATCCCGGAGCTGTGGGGCGGCTCGGCCGACCTGGCGGGCTCCAACAACACCACGATCGACAAGACGAGTTCGTTCCTCCCCGAGGGCAACCCGCTGCCGGGCGCGGACCCGTACGGCCGGACGATCCACTACGGCATCCGCGAGCACGCCATGGCCGCGGCCATGAACGGCATCGCACTGCACGGCCACACCCGTATCTACGGCGGCACCTTCCTGGTGTTCTCCGACTACATGCGCAACGCGGTGCGGCTCTCGGCGCTCATGCACCTGCCGGTGACGTACGTGTGGACGCACGACTCGATCGGCCTCGGCGAGGACGGCCCGACCCACCAGCCGGTGGAGCACCTGGCCTCGCTGCGCGCGATCCCCGGTCTGAACGTCGTCCGTCCCGCGGACGCCAACGAGACCGCCGTCGCCTGGCGCGAGATCCTGAAGCGCTACACCAAGGAGTTCGGCAAGGGCACCCCGCACGGTCTCGCCCTCACCCGCCAGGGTGTGCCGACCTACGAGCGCAACGAGGCCGCCGCCAAGGGTGGTTACGTGCTGTTCGAGGCCGAGGGCGGCGAGCCCGAGGCGATCCTGATCGGTACGGGTTCCGAGGTGCAGCTGGCCGTCGAGGCGCGCGAGCAGCTGCAGGCCGCCGGTGTGCCGACCCGGGTCGTGTCGATGCCGTGCGTGGAGTGGTTCGAGGAGCAGTCGCAGGAGTACCGCGACAGTGTCCTGCCGCCGTCCGTCAAGGCGCGTGTGGCGGTCGAGGCCGGTATCGGTCTGACCTGGCACAAGTACGTCGGCGACGCCGGACGCATCGTCTCCCTCGAGCACTTCGGCGCCTCCGCCGACGCCAAGGTCCTCTTCAAGGAGTTCGGCTTCACCGCCGACGCCGTGGCCGCCGCGGCCAAGGAATCCCTTGAGGCCGCGCAGCGCTGACGCCGGTACCTGACGACTTACCCCTCATCACAAGCAGGAGATGCAATTTCCATGACAGACGCACTGAAGCGCCTCTCTGAAGAAGGCGTCGCGATCTGGCTGGACGACCTGTCGCGCAAGCGGATCACGTCCGGCAACCTCGCCGAACTGATCGACGAGCAGCACGTCGTGGGCGTCACGACCAACCCGTCGATCTTCCAGAAGGCGATCTCGTCCGGTGACGGGTACGAGCAGCAGCTCGCCGACCTCGCGGCCCGCAAGGTGACCGTCGAGGAAGCGATCCGCATGATCACGACGGCGGACGTGCGGGACGCGGCCGACATCCTCCGCCCGGTGTTCGACGCCACCGGCGGCAAGGACGGCCGGGTGTCGATCGAGGTCGACCCGCGCCTGGCGCACCACACCACGGCCACGGTCGCCGAGGCCAAGCAGCTGGCCTGGCTGGTGGACCGGCCGAACACGCTGATCAAGATCCCGGCGACCAAGGCGGGCCTGCCCGCGATCACCGAGGTCATCGGCAAGGGCATCAGCGTGAACGTGACGCTGATCTTCTCGCTCGAGCGGTACCGCGAGGTCATGGACGCCTACCTGGCGGGTCTGGAGAAGGCGAAGGCCGCGGGCCTCGACCTCTCCCTGATCCACTCGGTGGCGTCCTTCTTCGTGTCCCGCGTGGACACCGAGATCGACAAGCGCATCGACGCCCTGGGCACGGACGCGGCGAAGGCCGCCCGCGGCAAGGCCGGTCTCGCCAACGCCCGCCTGGCGTACGAGGCGTACGAGGAGGTCTTCTCCTCCGACCGCTGGGCCGCCCTGGACAAGGCGGGCGCCAACAAGCAGCGCCCGCTGTGGGCCTCGACCGGCGTGAAGGACAAGGCGTACAAGGACACCCTGTACGTCGACGACCTGGTCGCGCCGAACACCGTGAACACCATGCCGGAGGCGACCCTCGAGGCCACCGCCGACCACGGCCGGATCACCGGCGACACCGTCTCGGGGACGTACGAGCAGGCCCGTGCCGAGCTCGACGCCGTCGAGAAGCTGGGGATCTCCTACGACGACGTGGTGCAGCTGCTCGAGGACGAGGGCGTCGACAAGTTCGAGTCCTCCTGGAACGACCTGCTCAAGTCCACCGAGGCGGAGCTCAAGCGCCTCGCCCCTTCGGAAGGCTGACTTTGTCTCCCACTGTCAACGGAGCCAACCCGCTTCGTGACGCACTGGACCGACGGCTCCCGCGTATCGCGGGGCCGTCGGGCCTGGTGATCTTCGGCGTCACGGGCGATTTGTCCCGTAAGAAGCTGATGCCTGCCGTCTACGACCTGGCCAACCGGGGCCTGCTGCCGCCGGGCTTCTCGCTCATCGGCTTCGCCCGCCGCGAGTGGCAGGACGAGGACTTCGCGCAGGAGGTGCACGACGCGGTCAAGGAGCACGCCCGCACGCCGTTCCGCGAGGAGGTCTGGCAGCAGCTGAGCCAGGGCATGCGGTTCGTGCAGGGCAACTTCGACGACGACGACGCGTTCGAGACGCTGAAGTCGACGATGGAGGAGCTCGACAAGGCGCAGGGCACGGGCGGCAACTTCGCCTTCTACCTGTCGGTGCCGCCGAAGTTCTTCCCCAAGGTCGTGCAGCAGCTCAAGAAGCACGAGCTCGCCGACCAGAACGACGGGTCCTGGCGGCGCGCGGTCATCGAGAAGCCCTTCGGGCACGACCTGGCCTCGGCGCAGGACCTGAACGCCATCGTGCACGAGGTGTTCAAGCCCGACCAGGTCTTCCGCATCGACCACTACCTCGGCAAGGAGACCGTCCAGAACATCCTGGCGCTCCGCTTCGCCAACACGCTGTTCGAGCCGATCTGGAACCGGTCGTACGTCGACCACGTGCAGATCACGATGGCCGAGGACATCGGCATCGGCGGCCGCGCCGGGTACTACGACGGCATCGGCGCCGCCCGTGACGTGATCCAGAACCACCTGCTCCAACTGCTCGCCCTGACCGCGATGGAGGAGCCCGCCTCCTTCGACGCGGACGCGCTCGCCGCCGAGAAGACCAAGGTCCTCGGCGCGGTGAAGCTGCCGAAGGACCTGTCCGCGCACACGGTCCGCGGTCAGTACGCGGCCGGCTGGCAGGGCGGCGAGAAGGTCATCGGCTACCTCCAAGAGGACGGCATCGACCCCAAGTCGAAGACCGACACGTACGCCGCGATGAAGCTGGAGATCGACAACCGTCGCTGGGCGGGCGTCCCGTTCTACCTGCGCACCGGCAAGCGTCTCGGCCGCCGGGTCACCGAGATCGCGGTCGTCTTCCAGCGCGCCCCGCACTCGCCCTTCGACCACACGGCCACCGAGGAGCTGGGGCACAACGCCCTGGTGATCCGGGTCCAGCCGGACGAGGGCGTCACGATGCGCTTCGGCTCGAAGGTGCCGGGCACGTCGATGGAGGTCCGGGACGTGTCCATGGACTTCGCGTACGGCGAGTCCTTCACGGAGTCGAGCCCCGAGGCGTACGAACGCCTCATCCTGGACGTCCTGTTGGGCGACTCGAACCTCTTCCCGCGCACCGAGGAGGTCGAGTTGTCCTGGAACATTCTCGACCCGATCGAGCGGCACTGGGACACCAACGGCAAGCCCGCGCAGTACCCGTCGGGCACCTGGGGCCCCGTCGAGGCGGACGAAATGCTCGAACGAGACGGACGGAGCTGGCGTCGCCCATGAAGATCGACCTCACGGACACCACGGCCAGCAAGGTCAACAAGGCCCTCGTGCAGGGCCGCCGCGCCATCGGCTCCCCCGCCGTCGGCATGGTGCTCACGCTGGTCATCGTCACCGACGAGGAGAACGCGTACGACTCCCTGAAGGCCGCAAGCGAGGCATCGCGCGAGCACCCCTCGCGCAAGCTGGTGGTCATCAAGCGGGTCTCGCGCTCGCCCCGTGACCGCACGTCCTCGCGTCTGGACGCCGAGGTGCGGGTCGGCACCGACGCGGGCACCGGCGAGACCGTGGTGCTCCGGCTCTACGGCGACGTCGTCAACCACGCCCAGTCGGTGGTCCTGCCGCTGCTTCTGCCGGACGCCCCGGTCGTCGTGTGGTGGCCGGTGAACGCTCCGCTCGACCCGGCCAACGACCCGCTGGGCGCGCTCGCCCAGCGCCGGGTGACCGACACGTACGCGGCGGAGCGGCCGGCCCACGAGCTGGCCGCGCGCGCCGAGACGTACACGCCCGGCGACACGGACCTGGCCTGGACCCGGATCACCCCGTGGCGCTCCATGCTGGCCGCCGCGCTCGACCAGGTGACCTGCAAGGTCACCGCCGTCGAGGTGGAGGGCGAGGAGTTCAACCCGAGCTGCGAACTGCTCGGCATGTGGCTCGCGGACCGGCTCTCGGTGCCGGTGCGGCGCTCGCTGTCCAGCGGTCCAGGACTCACCGCCGTACGCATGGAGACCGACTGCGGTCCGATCGTGCTCCACCGGCCGGACGGCTCGCTCGCCACGCTCTCCATGAAGGGCCAGCCGGACCGCGCGGTGGCGCTGAAGCGGCGCGAGACGGCCGAGCTGATCGCGGAGGAACTGCGCCGGCTCGACCCGGACGACACGTACGCCACGGCGCTGAAGTTCGGCGTGGACCGGCTCGGCGAGCCGGCCCCCGGCACCGCCGCCGCTGAGCAGTCCGGTGCGTCCGATGCATCCGGTGCGTCCGGAGCGGGGGACGCCGCCGCGAAGAAGACCGCCAAGTCCCCGGCGAAGAAGGCGACTTCGGGCGCCTCGGGCGCCTCCGGCGACGGATCGAAGGCGGCCACGAAGTGAGTACGGCCCCTCAGCTCGTCGTCCACCGCGACAAGGAGCTCATGGCCCAGGCCGCGGCGGCCCGCCTGATCACGAAGATCGTGGACGCGCAGGCCGCCCGCGGCTCCGCCTCGGTGGTCCTCACCGGCGGCCGCAACGGCAACGGGCTCCTCACCGCACTCGGCGCCTCCCCCGCGCGGGACGCCGTCGACTGGGGCCGCCTCGACCTGTGGTGGGGCGATGAGCGGTTCCTGCCCGACGGCGACCCGGACCGCAATGTCACCCAGGCCCGCGAGGCGCTGCTCGACTCAGTGCCGCTGGACCCGGCCCGGGTGCACGCGATGCCCGCGTCGGACGGCCCGTACGGCAACGACGCCGACGCCGCCGCCGAGGGGTACGCGGCCGAACTCGCCGCCGCCGCACAGCCGGAGAACCACTCGGCGGCCCCGGCCTTCGACGTGCTGCTCCTCGGGGTCGGCCCGGACACCCACGTGGCGTCCCTCTTCCCGGAGCTGCCCGCGGTACGGGAGACCGAGCGGACGGTGGTGGGTGTGCACGGCGCGCCCAAGCCTCCGCCGACCCGGATCTCCCTCACGCTCCCCGCGATCCGCTCCGCCCGTGAGGTGTGGCTGCTCGCGGCGGGCGAGGACAAGGCGAAGGCCGCGGCCATCGCCCTGTCCGGCGCGGGCGAGATCCAGGCCCCGGCAGCGGGCGCCCACGGCCGCTCCCGCACGCTGTGGCTCCTGGACTCGGCGGCGGCATCGCAGTTGCCGCGAGACCTGTACCCACCGGCGTCGCCGTAACAGAATTCAGCCCCGCCGGCACATTCAGCCCCTCCGGCGTTTGAGGAGGCCCGTCCGGCAGGACTTTCGGGAAGGGGCGGGACTGGGGAAAGAAAACCCCCGGCCCCGCCC
>NZ_JAAAHS010000302.1 GCF_009908195.1 Streptomyces boluensis
AAGAGACAGGGGCGGGGCGGGGAGAAAGTCGAGCCCTCCGGCACCGGCGGACCAGGGGAACACGGGTCCCCCGGGACTCACAGCTCAGGCAGCTCCGGAGGAACCTTCGCCGGATTCTCCACCAGCACCGCCAACGCCATCCGAACCGCCTCATCCAACTGCGGATCACGCCCCGCCGCATAATCCTGCGGAGCGGTGACGACCTCGACGTCCGGGTCGACGCCATGGTTCTCCACGGACCACCCGTAACCCTCAAGCCAGATCGCGTACTTGGGCTGCGTGACAAGCGTCCCGTCGACCAGCCGGTACCGGCTGTCGATGCCGACGACACCGCCCCAGGTACGCGTACCGACCACCGGCCCGATCCCGAGCGCCTTGATCGCGGCGTTGACGATGTCACCGTCCGAGCCGGAGAACTCGTTGGCGACGGAGACCACCGGACCGCGCGGCGCGTCCGCCGGGTAGCTGAACGGGGCCTGGCCGCGCGGCACGTCCCAGCCGACGATGCGGCGCGCCAGCTTCTCCACGACGAGCTGCGAGGTGTGGCCGCCGCGGTTCTCCCGTACGTCGACGATCAGCCCCTCCTTGGCCACCTCCACCCGCAGGTCGCGGTGGATCTGCGCCCAGCCGGGGGCCTGCATGTCGGGCACGTGCAGGTAGCCGAGGCGCCCCTCGGAGAGCTCATGCACGTACGCCCGCCGGTCCGCGACCCACGCGTGGTACCGCAGCGGCTCCTCGTCGTCGACGGGCACCACGACCGCGTGCCGGGGGTCGCCGCCGCCGGAGGGCGAGACGGTCAGCTCGACCGGCCGGCCCGCGGCGCCGACGAGCAGCGGTCCGGGTCCGGTGACCGGGTCGACGGGGCGGCCGTCGACCGCGAGCAGCGCGTCGCCCGCGCGCACCGCGACCCCGGGTGCGGCGAGCGGTGAGCGGGCGTGCGGGTCGGACGTCTCGGAGGGCAGTACCCGGTCGATGCGCCAACTGCCGTCCTCGTGCCGGGAGATGTCGGCGCCGAGCAGCCCCTGAGCGCTGTCGGAGCCGCTGTACCCGCCGGGTCCGCTGACGTAGGCGTGCGAGGTGCCGAGTTCGCCGTGGAGTTCGTAGAGCAGGTCGACGAGGTCGTCGTGGGTGGCGAGGCGGTCGACGACCGGACGGTACCGGTCGAGTACGCCGTCCCAGTCGACGCCGCCGAGGTCCGGGCGCCAGAAGTTGTCCCGCATGAGGCGGCCGGTCTCGTCGAACATCTGCCGCCACTCGGCGACGGGTTCGACGGTCTGCCGGATACGGGACAGGTCCACGGTGATGTTGCTGTCGCCGTCGTCCTCGGAACCGGCCCTTCGGTCGCTCGGCACGACCTTCAGGAAGTCCCCGGAGTGCAGCAGGACCCGCTTGCCGTCGCCGCTGACCGTGAAGTGCTCGGCGTCGGAGCTGAGTTCCTCGATCCGGCGCTGGGCCAGGTCGTACCGTTCGAGCGCGGTGCGCGGGCCCGGGTCGTCGGGGGTGGCCCGGTTGGCGCCGAGCGCACCGCGCACCGGGTGGCGCAGCCAGAGCAGTCCGTCCTTGGCGGCGCGCAGGGTGGTGTAGCGGGCGGCCTCGACGGGGAAGGCCACGATCCGGTCGGCGAGCCCTTCGAGGTCGATCCGGGTGGTGGGGGCGTCGTCGCCGCCCGCGACCTCACCGGACTTCTCGGCGCCCTCGAAGGGCCGGCCGTGCCGCTGCGGCCCGAACGGCGAGGGCGTGGTGGCGGACAGCGTGATCAGGTGCGGCCGGCAGGCGCCGACGAAGGCCAGGTCGAAGACGTGCACGTCGTAGACCGGGTCGAAGGAGCGCTCGGAGAGGAACGCGAGGTGCCGGCCGTCGAGCGTGAAGGCGGGCTCGTAGTCGCAGAAGCGCAGCGGGGTCGCCTCGGAGACCGCCAGGTCGGCGGTGTTGGCGAGCTTGAGCTGGCGCAGCGGCGCGGGCCCTGGGTGGGACCAGGCGAGCCAGCCGGAGTCGGGCGAGAAGACCAGGCCGGAGGCCTCGCCGTGCTCGCTGCGGTCCACTTCGCGTACGTCGCCGGACTCGCGCTCGACGAGCAGGACCCGCCCGTCGTGCGAGGCGACCGCGGCGCGGCTGCCGTCGGGCGCCATGGCGAGGGAGAGCACGCGGCCCAACTGCCCGGCGGCGACCCGGCGTACGGACGCGCCGGGGGCGACGCCGGTGGCCGGGCAGAACTCCAGGGCGTCGTCGCCCTCCGCGTCGGTCACCCACACCACGTGCTCCTCGCCGGACACCCGGAAGGTGCGCGGAAGCCGGGCGCGTACGCCCTGTTCGGCGGTGAGGGCGCGGGCGGGGCCCTCGCGGTGGGTCACCCAGTGGACGGCGCCGCGCACGGAGACGGCGCTGCCGCGGCCGGTGTGGTCGGGGGTGGCGGCGCCGAGGTGCCGCTCGGGCTGTACGGGGTGCGGCTGCAGGTCGGTGCGCTGGCCGCCGAGGGCGATGTCGAGGCGGCGCGGCTCGGCGTCCACCAGGTCGTCCAGGAGCCAGAGTTCACCGGCGGCGGCGTACACGACGCGCGTGCCGTCGGTGGCGGCGTGCCGGGCGTAGAAGCCGCCTCCGCCGCCTGCTTCCGGGCCGAGCGGGGTGTGCCGGCGCAGGTCGGTGCCGTCCGGCAGCGCGGAGTAGACGGCTCCGGTGCCGTCGTGGTCGGAGAGGAACGCGATCCGCTCCCCGGCCCACATCGGGTGCTCGATGTTCCCGTCGACCTCTTCGAGGACGCGTACGAACTCGCCGTCGCCCGCCCGGTCGATCCACAGCTTGCCCGCCGAACCGCCGCGGTACCGCTTCCAGTACGCGGCCTCGGTGCCCATGGTCACGCTCTGCAGCAGCACTCCGCCGTCAGGGCCGAAGGCCAGGTCACCGACCGGTCCGTACGGCAGCACGGGCGCGGGCCCGCCGTCGAGCGGCACGGCACGGGCCCAGCTGCGGCGCAGCGAGGCCTGCCCCTGGGTGGTGACGGCGAGCACCTGCCCGTCGGGGGTCCAGCCGCGCACGGAGGTCTTCCCGCTCCCCCAGTACGTCAGCCGCTGCGCGGGCCCGCCCTCGACCGGCGCGACATGCACCTCGGGGGCGCCGTCGCGGGTGGACGTCCACGCGATGCGGGTGCCGTCGGGCGAGATCCGGGGCTGGGTGACCGGCATGTTGTCGGCGCTGACACGCCACGCGCGGCCGCCGTCGAGCGGCGCGACCCAGACGTCGTCCTCGGCGGTGAAGGCGACCAAGTCGCCCTGAACATGCGGAAACCTAAGGTAGGCAGGCTGTGTCACCCATTCACCTTATGCAGCTCGCACCGCCCGTGCGAGGCGTTTGGATCACTTGCCCGCCCCGCCCAATTCCCTTCGCTCCAGGGCGACATGGGCCCCTACAGTGGCCCGATGCCGAACGACCACCGCCTGCGCCGCCTGGTCACCGGACCCGCGACCTACCGCTGGAAGGTCCACCACCGCCACTCCCGCACCGACCCGTGCGCGGAGGTCCTCAGCGTGTACGCGGAGGGCTGCAGGGTCCCGCTGCGCCTGGTGTTCCGCGCGGGCGAGGGCCGGTACGTGGCCGACGGCTGGTGGTACTCGGGCTGCGTCACGACCGGCGACGGCCGCCTCCTCAACCTCCGGGAGCCCGGCACCGTACGCCGCCTGACCGACACGGCCCGCGCCCGCGGGCTGCTGCCGGGCACCGGGGAGACGGACGGCTGGCCGCTGTTCGACGCGCAGTTCGGCGACGAGGGCTGAGACCGACTCCGGGTACTAGCGGGGGCTAGCTCCAGCGTCCGCTGCGTCCGAGCAGCAGCGCCGTCGCCGCCGTACCGGCCGTGGACGTGCGCAGCACGGACGGGCCGAGGCGGTACGGCTCGGCGCCCGCCCCGGCGAAGAGGTCCAACTCCTCGGGGGAGACGCCCCCTTCGGGCCCGACGACCAGGATCACGTCGCCGGTGGTAGGCAGTTCGGCCGTGGCCAGCGGGGTGCTGCCCTCCTCGTGCAGGACGGCGGCGAGGGACGCACCGGCGAGCAGCGCGGCCACGTCCTTCGTCGAGGCGAGCTCGCCGACCTCGGGGAAGCGCAGCCGGCGGGCCTGCTTGCCCGCCTCGCGGGCCGTGGCGCGCCACTTGGCGAGGGACTTGAGGCCGCGCTCGCCGCGCCACTGCGTGATGCAGCGGGACGCGGCCCACGGCACGATCGCGTCGACGCCGGTCTCCGTCATGGTCTCCACGGCGAGTTCGCCCCGGTCGCCCTTGGGGAGCGCCTGCACCACGGTGATCCGCGGCGCCGGTTCGGGGTCGGTGAGCGTGCCGGTCAGCTCGACGGTGAGCCGGTCCTTGCCCTCCGCGGCGAGCACCACCGCGGCGGCGCCGTTGCCGAGCCCGTCCGTGAGGACCACATGCTCCCCCGCGCGCAGCCGCCGTACCGACACCGCGTGCCGGCCCTCCGGCCCGTCGAGTACGAACTCGCCGCCCCCGGAGGGGACTTGGTCAACGACGAAGACGGGCGCGGTCACGGCGCGCTCCGCAGGCCGAGCGCCGCCTTCGCCACGTCCAGCTCCGCCGCGAGCACCTCGACCAGCTGGCCCGCGGGCAACTCCCGGCTGAGCCGGTGGCCCTGGCCCGCCCACAGGCTCATCGCCTGCGCGTCCCCGGCCTTGGCGGCCGCCTTGCGGATGCCGCCGGTGAGGTAGTGGACCTGGGGGTACGCGGCGGGCGCGTACCGCCCGTGCTCGCGCATGAAGCGGTTGACCAGGCCACGCGCCGGGCGCCCGGAGAACGCGCGGGTGAGCTCGGTCCGTACGAACAGGGGGTTCGTCATGGCCTGCTTGTGCAGCGGGTTGGCGCCCGACTCGGGGCAGACCAGGAACGCGGTGCCCAGCTGGGCCGCCTGCGCGCCCGCCGCGAGCACGGCCGCGATCTGGCTGCCGCGCATCAGTCCGCCGGCCGCGATGATCGGCAGCTGTACGGTCTCGCGGACCTGGGCGACGAGGGCGAGCAGGCCGACCCCGCTGCCGTCCCGCTCCGGGTCGTCGCGGTGCGTGCCCTGGTGGCCGCCCGCCTCGATGCCCTGCACGCACACCGCGTCGGCGCCCGCCCACTGCGCGGCCTGGGCCTCTTCGGGCGTGGTGACGGTGACGACGGTGGCGGTGCCGACCCGCGAGAACGCGTCGAGCACGTCACGGCTGGGGCAGCCGAAGGTGAAGGAGACGACGGGGACCGGGTCGTCGATGAGGATGGCCAGCTTGGCCTCGTAACCGTCGTCGCGCCCGGAGTCCGGGTCACCGAGCGGAGTGCCGTACCAGGCGGCCTCGCCCGCCAACTGCTGGGCGTAGACGGCGACCGCGGACGCGTCCGCGCAGTCGGGCTGCGGCATGAAGAGGTTGACGCCGAAGGGCCGGTCGGTGAGCCCACGCAACTGCTGGATCTCTTGGTACATGCCGTCGGCGGTCTTGTACCCGGCGGCCAGATAGCCGAGACCACCCGCCTCGGACACGGCCGCCGCGAGCACGGGGCACGAAGCGCCACCGGCCATGGGCGCCTGCACGATCGGGTACGGGCTGAGATCGGTCAGTGCGGTGGACATGACCGCATGGTTTCACGTCCACCGCACCGATCCGAACCGGCCGTCAGGTGCCCGACATCAACGCCCGTTGAACGCATCCTTCAACCGCGAGAACAACCCCTGCTGCCCCGGCTGGAACTGCCCCGTGGGCCGCTCCTCGCCGCGGGCCACGGCCAGCTCCCGCAGGATCCGCTCCTGGTCGGCGTCCAGCTTGGTCGGCGTGGTGACCTCGACGTGCACGATGAGGTCGCCGCGGCCGCCGCCGCGCAGATGCGTGATGCCACGCCCGTGCAGCGGCACCGACTGGCCGGACTGCGTGCCGGGCCGGATGTCGATCTCCTCCATGCCGTCGAGCGTCTCAAGCGGCACCTGCGTGCCGAGAGCCGCCGCCGTCATCGGGATGGTGACCGTGCAGTGCAGGTCGTCGCCGCGCCGCTGGAAGACGGGGTGCGGCAGTTCGTGGATCTCGACGTAGAGGTCACCGGCGGGGCCGCCGCCGGGGCCGACCTCGCCCTCGCCCGCGAGCTGGATCCGGGTGCCGTTGTCCACACCGGCCGGGATCTTCACCGTCAGGGTGCGACGGGAACGGATCCGGCCGTCGCCCGCGCACTCGGGGCACGGGGTCGGGACCACGGTGCCGAAGCCCTGGCACTGCGGGCACGGGCGCGAGGTCATGACCTGGCCCAGGAAGGACCGGGTGACCTGCGAGACCTCACCGCGGCCGCGGCACATGTCGCAGGTCTGCGCCGAGGTGCCGGGTGCGGCGCCCTCACCGGAGCAGGTCGTACAGACCACGGCCGTGTCGACCTGGATGTCCTTGGTGGTGCCGAACGCGGCCTCGTCCAGCTCGATCTCGAGCCGGATCATCGCGTCCTGGCCGCGCCGGGTACGTGACCTCGGGCCGCGCTGGGACGCCGTACCGAAGAACGCGTCCATGATGTCCGAGAAGTTCCCGAACCCGCCCTGTCCGAAGCCACCGGCGCCACCGCCGCCGCTCTGCGACAGGGGGTCACCGCCGAGGTCGTAGACCTGCTTCTTCTGCGGGTCCGACAACACCTCGTAGGCGGCGTTGATCTCCTTGAAGCGCTCTTGCGTCTTCGGATCGGGATTCACATCCGGGTGCAGCTCGCGCGCGAGCCGCCGGAATGCCTTCTTGATCTCGTCCTGGGAAGCGTCGCGGCGCACGCCGAGTACGGCGTAGTAGTCCGTGGCCACTTACGACTCCGCCAGGATCTGTCCGACGTAACGTGCCACTGCGCGTACTGCTCCCATCGTTCCGGGGTAGTCCATGCGGGTCGGTCCGACCACGCCGAGTTTGGCGACTGCTTCGCCGCCCGAACCGTAGCCGACCGACACGACGGACGTGGAGTTGAGGCCCTCATGGGCGTTCTCGTGACCGATGCGTACGGTCATGCCCGAATCCTCCGCCTCGCCGAGCAGCTTGAGGAGCACGACCTGCTCCTCAAGGGCTTCGAGCACCGGCCGGATCACGAGCGGGAAATCATGTCCGAAGCGGGTGAGATTGGCGGTGCCGCCGATCATCAGCCGTTCTTCGGTCTCCTCGACGAGCGTCTCCAGGAGCGTCGCGAGAACGGTCGACACGGTGCCGCGGTCGTCCGCCTCGAACGACTCGGGCAGGTCCTGCACCAACTGCGGTACGTCCGCGAAGCGGCGGCCCGCGACCCTGCTGTTGAGCCGGGCCCGCAGATCCGCGAGCGCGCTCTCGCCGAACGGCGCCGGGCAGTCGACGTGCCGCTGCTCGACCCGGCCGGTGTCGGTGATCACGACCAGCATCAGCCGCGCCGGGGCGAGCGAGAGCAGCTCGACATGGCGCACCGTGGACCGCGTCAGGGACGGGTACTGCACCACGGCGACCTGCCGGGTCAGCTGTGCGAGCAGCCGCACGGTCCGGCCGACGACGTCGTCGAGGTCGACGGCGCCGCCCAGGAAGTTCTGGATGGCCCGCCGCTCGGGCGCGGTCATCGGCTTCACGGAGGTGAGTTTGTCGACGAAGAGGCGGTAGCCCTTGTCGGTCGGGATGCGCCCGGCACTGGTGTGCGGCTGGGCGATGAACCCTTCCTCCTCCAGCGCCGCCATGTCGTTGCGCACGGTGGCCGGGGAGACACCCAGGTGGTGCCGCTCGGTCAGCGCCTTGGAGCCGACCGGCTCCTCGGTGCCGACATAGTCCTGGACGATGGCGCGCAGCACCTCGAGTCTGCGTTCGCTGAGCATGCCCGCACACCTCCCTGCCGTCGTCCGGTGACCCATTCGTCCGCTGTTGGCACTCACCGCGGCCGAGTGCCAGCCTTTCACCGGCCCAGTGTACGGCCGGTGGGTACGCCCCCGGCAAGGGTGGGGGCGCCGAGGCCGCGCAGCCCCGCGCGCACGGGGTTAGCGTCATTCGTATGCGGTTGACTTGGGAAGGGCCGGGCACCTCCGGCTGGGAGCGGCTGTCCGCGAGCGTGGCCCGGCGGCGGCTGCCGGTGTGGGACTGCACGGTGGGCCTGGTCGCGGGTACGGACGGGGCGCTCATGATCGACGCCGGCTCGGCCCTGCGGGAGGGCGCGGAGCTGCGCACCCAGGCACGGTCCCTGCTCGGCGGCCGGCGTGTGACGCATCTCGCGCTCACCCACCCGCACTTCGATCACGTACTGGGCGCGGCCGCGTTCGCGGGGGTCGAGCTGTACGGCGCGGTCGGCATCGACACGGTGCTCGCGCGAGGCCGCGACGAGCTGGCCGCCTCCGCGGTGCGGCACGGCCTCGACCCGGCCGCGGCGGGCGAGGCCGCGGATCTGCTCGTACGGCCGCACCACCTGGTGTGCGGCGAGTGGACCCTGGACCTGGGCGGCGGGATGCAGGTGCTGCTTGCCAATGTCGGGCCCGGCCACACCGGGTACGACCTCGCCGTCCTGGTGTCCGGTGGCGACGGCTCCCCGGAGATCGTGTTCTGCGGCGACCTGGTCGAGGAGTCCGGCGCACCGCAGGCGGGCCGGGACGCGATGCCCGCGCAGTGGCCGCACGCCCTGGACCGGCTGCTCGAACTGGGCGGCGAGGACGCGGTGTACGTGCCGGGGCACGGTTCGGTGGTGAACGCGGCGTTTGTCCGTGCGCAACGCGACACCCTGGCGGCGCGATTCGGCGTGTCGTGACCCGGCCCGCTCCGCTTCTCTTATCGTCGGCCGAATGCGCAGCTACAGCCCCGATCTCACGCCTCCGTGGAAGAAGCAGAAGCCGGTTTTGGAGGTGGCCGCCGAACGCGATCTGGTCGTGGAGGAGGTGGCGACCGGGTTCTGCGGCGCGGTGATCCGCTGCGAGGCGGGCACGGTGACCCTTGAGGACCGCTTCGGCAAGCACCGCGTCTTCCCGCTCGAACCCCGCGGGTTCCTCCTTGAGGGCCGGGTGGTCACCCTGGTCAGGCCCACGTCCGCCGCTCCGGCACGGCCCACGCGTACGGCCTCCGGTTCGGTCGCGGTGCCCGGCGCCCGCGCCCGGGTCGCGCGAGCGGGCCGTATCTACGTGGAGGGCCGCCACGACGCCGAGCTGGTCGAACGGGTCTGGGGCGACGACCTGCGCATCGAGGGCGTGGTCGTGGAGTATCTGGAGGGCGTGGACGATCTGCCCGCGATCGTCGCCGAGTTCGCCCCGGACGCGGACGCCCGGCTCGGCGTCCTCGTGGACCACTTGGTGCCCGGCTCGAAGGAGTCCCGCATCGCCCAGGCGGTCACCAGCGAGCACGCACTGGTCGTGGGCCACCCGTACATCGACATCTGGGAAGCCGTGAAGCCGTCCTCGGTAGGCATCGCGGCGTGGCCCCGCGTCCCCCGCGGCCAGGACTGGAAGACGGGCGTCTGCGAGGCGCTTGGCTGGCCCACGAACACGGGGGCGGTGTGGCAGGCGATCCTGGAACGGGTGTCGTCGTACAAGGACTTGGAGCCGGAGTTGTTGGGGCGGGTGGAGGAACTGATCGACTTCGTCACGGCACCGGTGGAGTAGCGATCACGGGGGCAAATTCAGCCCCTCCGGCGTTTGAGGTGGGGGCACCTCCCAGCGGTAGCTGGGGGAGGGGGTCCG
>NZ_JAAAHS010000303.1 GCF_009908195.1 Streptomyces boluensis
GGGGCGGGGCGGGGAGCGATTAGTTCTCGGAGCGCCAGCAGTCTCGACACCGTCGACCACCACCCCGCACCGGAGGAACCCCGTGGAACAGCTGCTCAGGGTCCAGAACTTCAACGTCTCCAGCGACGGCTACGGCGCAGGCGAAGGCCAGAGCCTGGAGCACCCCTTCGGGCACGCCGACCCCGGCACGATGTTCTCCTGGGCCGGTGCCACCGCCAGCTGGCCGAGCCGCACCGACCCCGGCGGCAGCCGCGGCCTCGACGACTACTTCACCCGCGACTTCGCCAACAACATCGGCGCCGAGATCATGGGGCGAGGCAAGTTCGGGCCGCAGCACGGGCCTTGGGGGAACGAGGACTGGCGCGGCTGGTGGGGTGACGAACCCCCGTTCCACATGCCGGTGTTCGTGATGACGCACCACCCGCGCCCCGCGTTCACCCTCTCCGACACCACGTTCCACTTCGTCGAGGGCGACCCGGCGGCCGTCCTCGCCAAGGCGAAGGAGGCCGCGCAGGGCAAGGACGTCCGGCTCGGCGGCGGGGCGAGCACCATCCGGCGGTTCCTCGACGCCGACCTCGTCGACGCCCTGCACGTGGCGGTCGCGCCGACGAAGCTCGGCGCCGGATCCCGCCTCTGGGAGTCACCCGACGAGCTGCGCGACCGCTTCCACCTGGACATCGTGCCCAGCCCGAGCGGCGGCGTGACGCACCACGTGTTCTGGCGCAAGTGACGCCCCAGTAGCCGCACCACCCCAGACGCGCCACCAGCCCCACCACCAGCCCCACCAGGAAACGAGCGGCTAAACGAGCGGCTAAGCGGTCAACTGCCCCGGCAGCTCCGCCCGGTGGACCACCACGAGCCCCGAGACCGCGCGGGTCAGCGCCACGTAAAGGCGGCGCAGGCCCGTGCGTTCGTCGGGTTCGCCGTCGACCACGGCGGACGGCTCGTCCAGGACCACGTAGTCGTACTCGAGACCCTTAGCGAGGGACGCGGGCACCAGCGTCAGGCGGGCTTCCGGGGTGGTCTCCGTACCCGGGTCCAGATACGGCACACCGGCCGCCGTCAACGCCTCGGCCAGCGCCGGGATCCGCGCGTCCGCCGCGATCAGGCCGATCGAGCCCTCGTACGCGAGCGACTCGACGCAGGCCGCCACCACCGCCTCGTCCGGACTGTCACCGTCCGCCACCCGCCGCACCACCAGCGACCCCGGCGACTCCCGCACCGACTCCACCGCCGCGAGCCCCGGCGCGATGTCCGGAAGGAGCCGTGAGGCGTACGCGATCACCTCGCGCGGCACGCGGAAGCCCGCCGTCAGCTCCTCCACCACCGCGTCGCCCTTGCCCAGATGCGCAAGCGCCTCGCCCCAACTCCGCGTCGCCCAGGGCGTGGTGCCCTGCGCCAGATCGCCGAGGACGGTAGCCGAGCCGGTCGTGCAGCGCCGCCCCACCGCCCGGTACTGCATGGGCGACAGGTCCTGCGCCTCGTCCAGGACCACATGGCCGAGGGAGTGCGTGCGGGCCACCAGGTCGTGCGCCTCGTCGATCAGGACCGCGTCCGCCGCCGACCACTTCGCGGACTTCACCGAGCGGGCCGGCTTCGCCCACAGGATCGCCTTCCGCTCGTCCTCGTCGAGCAGCCCGTCCGCGTGCTCGGCCAGGAACTCGGCGTCGGAGAGCAGCCGGAGCACCAGCTTCGCCGGGTCGACCGGCGGCCAGACCGCCTTCACGGCCGCCTTCACCGCCGCGTTCCGCGCCACCGCGTCCTGCACCCGGTCGTCCGGCGCCTCGCCCGCCTGCTCCATCCGTACGAGCACCGCGTGCGCGATGCGCTGCGGCAACGCGTCCCGTGCGGCGCCGTAGCGGATGTCGCGGGCCAGCAACTCCTCGACCATCTCGGCCAGTTCGTACGCCGGTACGCGCCAGCGCCGCGAGCCACGGACCACCATCAGGGCCTCGGTGGGCGGCGTCACATGCGAACGCACCGCCCGCCGCAGCACCTCCGCCATCCGGGCGTCGCCCTTCACGAGCGCGGTGCCCGCCTCGTCCGTGCCGCGCACCTCGACATGGGCGACCAGGTCGGAGACCGTGGCCTGCTTGACCTCCAACTCGCCGAGCGCGGGCAGCACTTGCTCGATGTAGTGCAGGAACGACGCGTTCGGCCCGATCACCAGGGTGCCCGTACGGGCGAGCCGCTCGCGGTGCGCGTACAGCAGATACGCGACCCGGTGCAGGCCCACCGCGGTCTTGCCGGTGCCGGGGCCGCCCTGTACACAGACCGTGCCGCCGAGGCCGCTGCGTACGATCTCGTCCTGCTCCGGCTGGATGGTGGCGACGATGTCCCGCATCGGGCCGACGCGCGGCCGCTCGATCTCCTGCTGCAGCAACTTGCTGACCTGCGCCGCCTCAGCGGGGTCGGAGAGGTGCTCGTCCTCGTACGCCGTCAACTCCCCGCCCGTGTAACCGAATCGGCGGCGAAGGCCGACGTCCATCGGGTCCTTCTTCGACGCCCGGTAGAACGGCTGCGAGACCGGCGCACGCCAGTCGATCACCATCGGGTCCCCGTCGGCGTCGTGCACATGCCGCCGCCCGATGTAGAACCGCAGGCCATGGTCCTCGTCGCCCACCGCGTGCAGATAGTCGAGCCGCCCGAAGAACAGCGGGGTGTGCGCGAGGTCGGCGAGTGCCTTGATCCGGTCGTCGATCTGGCGCTGCAGCACCGCCGCGTTGACCCAGTTCGCGGTCACGTCGGTGATGTCCAGGGACTCGACGTCCGCGCGCATGGCGCGCAGCGCGGAACGCGAGGCGGTCAGATGGGCGCGCTCACGCGCGAGGGGATCGTCGGACGCGGGGGTCACGAGGGCTGCCTCCGGAGGTGCGTGCGGTACGGGGGTGACGGCCGACCGGTTTCCGTCCGGGCAGCGGGCGCTCCGCGTGGGGAGGCGGGGGAAAGAGCGAGTTTAAGTCAGCGGCGGCGGCCCTTGCGAACCGTTTTCGGCGCGGGCCGGGGTCCGCCTGGGGTCCGCCCGGGGTCCGTCCCGTAGGGGATCGCCGAGGCCCGCCTCTACCCGTAGGGGGACGCGGCGGGCGTGCGGGTTCCACCCGTGGGGCGATGTGCGGGGCGGGCCCGAAAACCAGGATGGAGTCATGAGCAGTGCGACCTTCACCTCAGCCCCCGGCCGGCCGGCCACGGGCCGCGGCGCCACCGCCGCGACCGGCTCCCGGCACAGCCACCGCATCGGCGACGCCCTGCGCGCCGTCAAGGTCTTCGCGGGCGCGGCCCTCGGCGTCGTCGTCCTCGGCGAGTACGGCGAGGAGGCCGGCCCGCGCGGCCGGTGACCCCCAAGTCCCGTGTCCGATATACCGCTTGAACCTCTCAGTCATCCGGTCGTACGGTGCCGTTGATCGCTCCGACGTAAAGATGCCGTAACGGACAGGTAAGGTCACGCCCGTGATTCACCGGACAGTGACCCCGCGCTCACCCCGCGTTATCGTTTCGGGCGTGCTGCTGCTGGTCTCCCTGGCGGCCCTCACCGCCCTCTGCGTGTCCCAGCGCATCCCGATGGCGGACACGCTCGTGTACCGGGCCGAGGGCGCGGCGGTCGTCGGCGGCACCGACCTCTACGACTTCACGGTCACCCGGTGGAACCTCCCGGCGACCTACCCGCCGTTCGCCGCGATCCTCTTCGTGCCCACGACGTGGCTGCCGATACCGCTATTGAAGATCGTCTTCGTGGTCGGCAACGTCGCGCTGCTCGCGCTCCTCGTGCACCTGTCGTTCCGCTTCGCCGGGGTCCGCGCCCGCCCGTGGCTGCCGCTCGCCGCGACCGCGTTCGGCATCTGGCTCGAACCGGTCTTCCAGACCCTGCTGTTCGGGCAGATCAACCTCGCCCTCGCCTGCCTCGTCCTGTGGGACCTGAGCCGTCCGGAGGGCGCCGTCGGCAAGGGCTTCGCGCTCGGCATCGCGGCGGGCATCAAACTCACGCCCGGCTTCTTCGTCGTCTACCTGCTGATCACGGGACGCATCCGCACGGCCCTCACCGCGACCGCCTCGTTCATCGGCACGGTGCTGCTCGGCGTGCTCGTCCTGCCGGGCGCCAGCGTCGACTTCTGGACCCGGCGGATGTTCGAGACCAGCCGCGTCGGCAAGTCCTGGATCGTCGACAACCAGTCCCTGCAGGGCCTCGTCGCCCGCGTGCTGCGCGTCGAGGAGGCGGGCCTGCTGTGGGCGGTGCCGTGCGCGGTCGTCGCCGTGCTCGGTCTGTGGCTCGCCCGCCGCGCGCACCGCAACGGTCATACGCAGTGGGGCCTGCTCACGGCGGCGTTCACGGCCCTGCTCATCTCGCCGATCAGCTGGTCCCACCACTGGGTGTGGTGCGTCCCGCTCGCGGCCCTCCTGATCGTCGAACGCCGCCTGTACCTGGCCGCGTTCGTCGCTGTCCTCTTCACGGCCCGCACCCAGTGGATCCTCCCGCACGAGGGCGACCTCGACCTCCACTACCCGTGGTGGCAACAGCCGCTGGCGTCCCCGTACCCGCTGTTCGGGCTGGCCCTGCTGGCGTACGTGGCGGTACGGACGCGGCACACGGTGCCGGAGCTGCCGAGCCAACGAGTGCGTTCAGCAAACCCAGTTGGTGGGCCAATTCCAGCCCGTCCGGCGTTTGAGGACGAGCCCGCAGGGCGATCGACGGGGACCGAGTCGACGGCACGCACGCGGCGTACGTAAGCCCGGCCCCGTACGAACTCAACCGGCAAGAATGTCGTCGGCGTCGGCAATCCGGTACGCATAACCTTGCTCCGCAAGGAACCTCTGCCGATGCGCGGCGAAATCCTGATCGATCGTGTCGCGCGCCACCACGGAGTAGAACCGCGCCTCGTGCCCGTCCGCCTTGGGCCGCAGCACCCGGCCGAGCCGCTGCGCCTCCTCCTGGCGGGAGCCGAACGTCCCGGACACCTGGATGGCGACGGTCGCCTCCGGCAGGTCGATGGAGAAGTTCGCGACCTTGGACACGACGAGCACCGAGATCTCGCCCTCCCGGAACGAGTCGAACAGCTTCTCGCGCACCGCGTTCGTCGTCTCGCCCTTGATGACGGGCGCGTTCAGGTGCTCGCCCAACTCGTCGAGCTGGTCGATGTACTGGCCGATCACCAGTGTCTGTTCGCCCGCGTGCTTACGGACCAGCGCCTCCGTCACCTTGCGCTTGGTGGCGGTCGTCGCGCAGAAGCGGTACTTCTCCTCGGCCTCGGCGGTGGCGTACGCGAGCCGCTCGGAGTCCGTCAGGTTCACCCGGACCTCGACACAGTCGGCCGGTGCGATGTACCCCTGCGCCTCGATCTCCTTCCACGGGGCGTCGAACCGCTTCGGCCCGATCAGGGAGAAGACGTCCGACTCCCGCCCGTCCTCGCGTACGAGCGTGGCGGTGAGGCCGAGCCGCCGCCGGGCCTGGAGGTCGGCGGTGAACTTGAAGACCGGCGCGGGCAGCAGATGCACCTCGTCGTACACGATCAGGCCCCAGTCACGGGAGTCGAACAGCTCCAGGTGCGGGTAGACACCCTTCCGCTTCGTCGTGAGGACCTGGTACGTGGCGATGGTGACGGGGCGGATCTCCTTCTTCGTACCGCTGTACTCGCCGATCTCGTCCTCGGTGAGGCTGGTCCGCTTCACCAGCTCGTGCTTCCACTGCCGGGCGGACACCGTGTTCGTGACGAGGATCAGCGTGGTCGCCTTGGCCTGCGCCATCGCGCCCGCGCCGACCAGCGTCTTGCCCGCGCCACAGGGCAGGACCACGACGCCGGACCCGCCGTGCCAGAAGTTCTCCACGGCCTGGTTCTGGTACGGGCGCAGCGCCCAGCCGTCCTCGGCGAGCTCGATGGCGTGCGCCTCGCCGTCCACGTACCCGGCGAGGTCCTCGGCGGGCCAGCCCAGCTTCAGCAGCGTCTGCTTGATCTGCCCGCGCTCGGAGGGGTGCACGATCACCGAGTCGGCGTCGATGCGCTCGCCGACGAGCGGCGCGACCCGCTTCGACTTCAGGACCTCTTCGAGGACCGGCCGGTCGGTGGTGGTGAGGACGAGGCCGTGCGCCGGGTGCTTGCTGAGGGTGAGCCGTCCGTACCGGTCCATCGTCTCGGCGATGTCGACGAGCAGCGCGTGCGGCACCGGGTACCGCGAGAAGTCCACCAGGGCGTCCACGACCTGCTCGGCGTCGTGCCCGGCCGCCCGCGCGTTCCACAGGCCGAGCGGCGTCAGCCGGTACGTGTGGATGTGCTCGGGCGCCCGCTCCAGTTCGGCGAAGGGCGCGATCGCGCGACGGCATGCGTCGGCCCGTTCGTGATCGACCTCCAGGAGGAGGGTCTTGTCCGACTGGACGATGAGGGGACCGTTCACGCGCGCACCCTTTCCGCTGCTACGGCGGGCCTCGAAGGAGAGAGGCCAAACGTCCAGTGTGCCGCATGGCGCGCCGGGGCGGTGTGGCGTCGGTCTCGGTCAGGGCCCCGGATATGTCCCGGATACGCCCCGCATACGTCCCGCATACGCCCCGGATACGTCACCTCGGCCCGTGCGCGATCAGTCCGCGTCCTCCGCCAGCTCCGCCACTCCCGTGATCCGGTGCAGCGGATACGTGCGGACCTCGTCCGCGGTGTGGTCGAAGGCCGTGACGAAGCCGCCCTCCACCCGGACCGGGGCGATGACGCGCTGGCTGGCGGCACCGTCCGCGTTGACGTACCCGATCCAGAGCGTCTCGCCGGTCATCACCGCGGCCTGCATCGTGGCGAGGGTCTCGGCCGACGTGGTGCGCGGCGGCTCACCGGGCGCGGCCGGGGTGGCGGCGGCCGGGGCCGGGCGCTTCGGGGCCGTCGACGCCATGTCACCGGCGCGGATCGCCCGGACCGCGGCGCCGAGCAGCGCGTCGTTCGGCGCGGGCGGCCCTTCCGGTACGGGCGTGGGGGCCGTACGCGGCGGCGTGCGGTGGGCGTGCGCGCGGGCGATCAGGACGTCGCCCTCGGCGGTCTCGGCGGCCGGGGCGAAGCCCATCGCACGCAGCCCGCCGAGCAGCGCCGCCGGGTCGGCCTGCGCGGCGAGCACGGTCGGCGCGAGGCGGCGCAGGCGCAGGGCGGCGGCGCGCTTGTCGGCGAGGATCTCGGCGAGCACCGAGTCGTCGTCACAGCGCACGTACGCGGAGGCGGTGCCGATCCGCAGGTGGCCGTGACGGCGGGCCACGTCGTCGATCAGATACGAGAGCGGCTGCGGCACCGGCGTACGGGAGTGCTCGGCCAGGAATGTGTGCAGGTCGGAGGCCGAACGGCCCGCGTCGAGTGCGCGGCGCACCGAGCCGGGCGTGAAGCGGTACACCGTCGCACCGCCCTTCGACTCCACGTCCGCGAGCACCCCGAGGGTCTCCGCGAGCGGCCGCTCGAGCGGGCCGGGCGCCACCGCCGTCAGGTCGGCCTGCAGCAGCACGTGGTCGAGCGGCTCGGGCAGCAGGGGGGCGAGCAGTGCGGCGAGCCGCGCTTCGAGCTGACTCCCGGCCGCCTCGGCAGCCTGACTCCCGGCCGCCTCGGCAGCAGACGGGACCGCCTCGGTCGCCGCGCCGGCCGCACCCGCCTCGCCCGCCGCACCCGCCTCCGCCGCGGCCAGCGCCTTAGCCGCGGCCGAAGCCTCCGCCGCCGCGAGCGCCTCGGCCGGTGTGACCGACCCGGCGGCAGCGGCCGACCCGCTCTCCGCCGACCCGGCAAGGAGGGCCCGGCCCTGTGCCGACAGCGCGCCGCGCCCCGTCACGCCGAGCAACTCGGTCTCGTCGAGCGTCCAGCGGGCGAGGCGGGCCCGCAGGTCCTCGCCCGGGTCCGTGGTCGTGCCGACGCGCAACGGCCGCTCCCAGCGCAGCAGTTCGAGCACCGAGTCGGGCGTGGGCGCGGCGCCCTCCGGCAGCGCGGCGAGCAGGCCGAGCACCCGGCGGCGCACCTCGGGCGCCGCCGACCGGTCCAGGTGCGGGCCGAGCGCGGACAGCACCCGGTCCTTGCCGTCACGGCCGCCGACCAGGCCCGCCGTGCGGGTCGCCGTGAGCCAGGCCGTGGCGAGCCGCGCCCACCGCGCGGCGGGCGACAGTTCGAGCCAGTCGTCGTAGGCGGGCGTCGCCGCGTACCGCTCCTCGGCGCGGCGGCCCGTGGACTCGCCGTCGCCGTGCGCGCCCTCGTAGCCGCCGTCGGAGGCCAACAGGCCCGCCGCGTACGCCAGTTCCACCCAGAACGCGGCCATCGGCTCGGGCACGTCGAGGGCGACCGCGGTGCGCTTCAGGTCGCGCACGCTCAGGCCGCCCGCGCGCAGCACCGCGGGCCCGCCCTCGTGCCACTCCTTGAGCAGCTCCTCCACCATGCCGACCGCGAGCGACGCCTGCCCGGCCGCCGTCGCGTCCACCCCGTCGGGCCGGTGCTCGGCCGCGATCACCGGCTCGGGCGGCAGCGGGCACGTCGTGCGGTGCGCGCGGCCCGCGCGCAGGTGCAGGGCCGCCTCGCGGGGCAGCACCACCGTGCCGGGCGAGGTCGGTACGAGCAGGCCGCGGTCGAGCAGCCAGCGCAGATGCGAGGCGGGATCGGCGGTCACCTGTCCGTACGGCGGGCCCCAGATGAGCCGGCCGAGGACGGTCAACGCGTCCATGGGGGCCTCGTCGAGGAGCGCCGACATTCTCGTACGGTCCGTGAACAGGCCCGTCAGGGCGGCCACCGCCGACACCGGGTCGTGCGTCGAGGGCAGGCCCGCCGCGTCGAGGAGCTGCTGCAGCCGCGTCGGCGACATCCCGGAGGTGGCCTCGGCGACGGTCGGGCCGAGCCCGGTCGGCGAGGGGTGCTGCGGCGACGGCGCGAGCAGCTCACGCGCGGTGCGCACCAGGCGCAGCCGCTCGCCGCCCCACACCAGGGCCTGCGCGCGCAGCGCCCCGACCGCGCCGGGCAGCGCCGCGTCCACCGCCGGATCGCCGTCGTCACCGGCGAGCAGCGCCCGCAGCGTTTCGTACGAAGCGGGCTCCGGGGCCACCGCGAGCGCCTCGGCGGCCTGCAGCGCGAACGCGTCGAGCCGGCCGAGCGCGCGCAGCACGGACGCCCTGGTCCCGGCCCGGGTGGCGAGCTGCGTCAGGTCGCTCGGCACGGGGTTCAGCAGGTCGGGGCGGGCTCGCAGCAGGGTGGCGAGCGACACGTCGTCGCGCTGCCTCAACTCTTCGGCGAGCGTACGAGGAACCGCCGCGCCTGCCGTGCTCTCGGTCGTCATCCGTCACACGGTAGTAGGTGCGACCGACGCGGCGGTCGCATGCGCGATACGGTCGGACGGCCGGGCACCACAACGCGCGCGCCCCCGAGGGGACTTACCGGCAGGACACAGCCGCCAGTTCGCGGGGGGATCTCGTGGCGATCGAGAGCGACCAGCTCGTCTTCGACTACCTGAGCCGGGTCGGCGACCTCGCCCAGCAGCGTCAGTTGCCGTCGAAGACCCGGATGCGTCTGGTCACCGACCTGCGCGCGGAGATCGACCGCCGCCGGGCCTCGGTCGTCGGCGGCAAGACACCGGGGGACAGCCCCGCCGGGGTCCGCCGCATCCTGGAGCGCCTCGGCACGCCCGAGGAGGTAGTGGAACGGGCGGGGGGTGGCGG
>NZ_JAAAHS010000304.1 GCF_009908195.1 Streptomyces boluensis
GGGCAGGACGGGGCGGGGTGCTCAGTCCTCCGTGCTCAGTCCTCCGTGCCGTTCCGTGCCGCCGCGAGCAGTCCCGCCCAGTCCGGGATCTTCACCGGGCCGCGGCCGAGGGAAGCGCCGAGTGCCGCCTCGGCGCGCTCGATGGACTGCCAGCCGGTCCACTCGACGGGGCGCAGGCCGAGGGCGCGCAGCGCGGTGAGCGGGTCGGTGGTGTGCTCGCGCGGCGGACGCGGGTGTGAAGTGGCGTCCTCAAGCAGGGAGTTGACGGTTTCCTTGGCGCACGGGCGGTTGGTGCCGATGACTCCGGTGGGGCCGCGTTTGATCCACCCCGCCACGTACTCACCCGGTGCGACACGGCCGTCGCGCAGCACCCGGCCCGCCGCGTTCGGCACGGTGCCGGACGCGGTGTCGAAGGGCAGCCCGTCGAGCGGCACCCCGCGATAGCCGACCGAGCGGAGCACCAACTGCGCCTCGATGTCCTCGAATTCACCGGTGCCGTGCACTCCGCCCCGGCCGTCCGGCAGAGTGCGCTCAAAACGTACGCCGCCGACCCGGCCGCCGACGTCGAGCAGCTCGCAGGGGCGCAGGAAGAACCGCAGGTGGATGCGGCGGGCATGGCCCTGGGGCGGGAGCTCGGCCCAGGAGTGCAGTACGTCGACGTTGCGCCGGTTCGGCGCGGGCAGTGACGACGGGTCCGCCCAGTCCGGGTCGAGCGCCAACTCCTCGGCGTCCACGGCGACTTCGGCCTCGCGGAGGGTGGCCAGCTCGCGCAGTTCCTTGGTGGTGAACTTGGCCTGCGAGGGGCCGCGCCGGCCCACCATGTGCACGTCGCGCACCGTGCTGCGGGCCAGTGCGTCCAGGGCGCCCTGCGGAATGTCGGTGGGCCGGAGATCGTCGGCGCCGCGGGCCAGGATGCGGCACACGTCGACGGCCACATTGCCCACGCCGATCACCACGGCGGACCGCACGTCGCGGACGAAGGTGTCCTCGACGGCGTCCGGATGCGCGCTGTACCAGGACACGAACTCGGTGGCCGACCAGCTGCCCGGCAGGTCCTCGCCCGGAATCCCCAGGTGCCGGTCGGTGGCGGCGCCCACGCAGTACACCACCGCGTCGTACAGCTCCAGGAGCTGGTCGGGCCGCACGCCGTCCGCGCCGACCTGGACGCCGCCGAGGAAGCGGACGCGGGGGTCGTCGAGCACGGTCCGCAGATTGTTCTGCAGCGACTTGATCTTCTCGTGGTCGGGGGCGACGCCATACCTGACCAGGCCGTACGGGCACGGCAGCCGGTCGAGCACGTCGACGCGGATGTCCTGGGGCCCGACCTCCTCGGGGCCGGCCGCGCCGGGGTGGGCCCGGTCCGGGGCGTGGCTGACCAGGGTCTGCGCGGTGTAGACCCCGCTCGGTCCCGATCCGACGACGGCGACATGCAGCACGGCGGGCTCCTTCCACGGGGTGCCCGGGGGTGCTTCCAGCATCGCACCGGAGCCCGCACAAGGGGAGACGCGCGCCGGTGGCGCCCGGACCGCTCAGGACATCTCGCGCATCCGGCCGATCTCGCTGGTCTGTTGGGCCACGGTGTCGTTGGCCATCTCCTCGATCTGCACGTTGTTGCCCTCGGAGAGCAGATCGGTGGCCATGGTGACGGCGCCGCCGTGGTGCGTGATCATCAGCTTCAGGAAAAGCTGGTCGAAGGCCTTGCCGTCCGCCGCCTTCAACGTCTTGAGCTGGGCCTCGGTGGCCATGCCCGGCATCGGGGCGTCGCCGTGGTGGTCGTGGCCGCCGCCCTCGCTCGGGCGTTTGTCCGCGTCGTGGTTCTTCAGCCAGCCCTTCATGGCGTCGATCTCCGGGCCCTGCGCGGCGGCGATGCGTTCGGCGAGGCGCTTCACGGGGGTGGACTGGGCGCGTTCCGGGGCGAGTTCGGTCATGACGAGGGCCTGCGCGTGGTGCTCGATCATCATGTCGGCGTAGCTGAAGTCAGCCGAGTTGGGGGTGTCGTCGTCGGCCATCTCGGCGGCTTCCTCCGGCGAGATCCGCTCCGCCTCCTCGCCCGGCTTGCCCGGCGCGATCACCGAGGGGCCGTTCTCGCCGGAGCCGTCGGCCGCTTTGTCATCTGCTGACGAGGCGTCACATCCGGTGAGTACGAGGCCGATGACGACCGCGGTCGCCACGGCGGTGAGTGCGCGGACACGCTGGGGTCTGCGGCGGATCGGCACAACTGCCTCCTGAAACACAGGTGAAAGACGAGCGGGACGAGTGACCGTTCCTAGCACGCTTCCGTACGGCGATGATCGGAAACTTACATGACAAGTACGTTGCCATCTGTTGATATGGGCATGGCGAGCACGATACTGCGGGTGTCCGTGAACCGTTCAACTCTGAACGGCTACAAGGGAGGACGCAGTGACCCTGTTGAACGAACCCCGAGCGCGGCGCAGACGCCTGGGTGTCTTCGCCGCGGCCGCCGGGCTCGCCGCAGCGCTCCTGACGGCAGGACCTGCCGCAGCGACACCCGACCCGGGCGACGCGCCCACCAAGCGCGAGGTCTCCAAGAGTGAGCAGGCCGAGGCCGAGCAGGCGATCAGGGACGGCGAGATACCCGCGCCCGACGAGATCGTGCACTCCGACAACATCGAGCACCTCGGGAACATCCCCAAGGACGCGCTCCCCGGCACCAATTCGGACCTGGCCTTCCAGGGCAAGTACGCGTTCGCCGGCAACTACGACGGCTTCCGCGTCTTCGACATCAGCGACCCGAAGGCGCCCAAGACCGTGGCGCAGGTGCTGTGTCCCGGTTCGCAGAACGACATCTCGGTCTCCGGGAACCTGCTGTTCCTGTCCACCGACTCGTCGCGCAGCGACAGTTCCTGCAGCAGCACCACACAGCCGGCGACCGAGAAGTCCTCGTGGGAGGGCATGAAGGTCTTCGACATCAGCGACAAGGCCAACCCGAAGTACGTCGCCGCCGTCGAGACCGCCTGCGGCTCGCACACCCACACCCTGGTGCCCGAGCGCAAGAACGTGTACGTGTACGTCTCCTCGTACTCGCCGAGCGCGACGTTCCCGGACTGCCAGCCTCCGCACGACGGCATCTCCGTCATCAAGGTGCCGCGCAGCGCGCCCGAGCAGGCCAAGGTCGTCGGCTTCCCGGTGCTCTTCCCCGGTGACGGCCCCGACGGCGGCGGTAACCCGGGTGCGCCCACCAACCCGGGCGTCTCCAAGACCACCGGCTGCCACGACATCACCGTGCTGCCCTCCAAGGACCTCGCGGCGGGCGCCTGCATGGGCGACGGCATCCTCTTCGACATCGCGGACCCGGAGCGGCCGAAGGTCATCGACCAGGTCCAGGACAACGTGAACTTCGCGTTCTGGCACTCGGCGACCTTCAACCAGAGTGCGAACAAGGTCGTCTTCACCGACGAGCTCGGCGGCGGCGGCGCGGCCACCTGCAACGAGGCCACCGGTCCCGACCGGGGCGCCGACGGCATCTACGAGATCAAGGGCAGCGGCGACAACCGCAAGCTGGTCTTCAAGAGCTACTTCAAGATCCCGCGCCACCAGGCCGACACCGAGAACTGTGTCGCCCACAACGGCTCGCTCATCCCGGTCAAGGGCAAGGACCTGATGGTCCAGGCCTGGTACCAGGGCGGCGTCTCCGTCTGGGACTTCACCGACTCGGCGAAGCCGAAGGAGATCGCGTACTTCGAGCGCGGCCCGCTGTCCACCGACGCCATCAAGTCGGGCGGCTCCTGGTCGGCGTACTACTACAACGGCTACATCTACTCGAACGACATGGCCAAGGGCTTCGACGTACTGAAGATCAACGACAGCCGTACGGACCCGGCCAAGGACGTCCGGATGAGCGAGCTGAACGTCCAGTCACAGCCCGACTACTTCGACTGACGGGCCGTAACACACCAACGGGCCCTGGAATCAGGCCCGTTCGCTGCCCGGTGAGCGGCTCGCGCCGTTCACCGGGTGAGCGTCGGCATGGTCCCGCCGGGTGGCTTCGCGCTCGGCGGGACGCCCAACTCCCAGTCCAGGCCGTACCGTTGGAACAGATCGTCGCGCAGGGTGTCCGCGGGCATCGGCGCGCCGGGCAGCAGCACCGCGAAGACGGCGCCCATCAACAGCGCCCGCAGCAACGGGTATGCGGCGTCCACGTCGGCCGCGCCGTACCGTCGCAAGGTGTCCCGCAGCAGCTCCGCGAGCCGCTGCTGCTCGGGGCACTGCACGAAACCCTCCGCCTGCAGGATGCCCGCCATGTGCGTTCGCATCAGGACCGGACGCTCCTGCGCGAGCCCCAGGATCGCGTCGATGGCGCGGGCGAGACGCTCGCGGCCGTCGTCCGTGCGCGGCTCCCGCTCCAGGGCCGCTTCGAGGGTGCGGTTCATCAGGCGGTGCACCGCGGACTGGAGCAGCTGGCTCTTGCCGGGGAAGTAGTACGACACCAGTCCGCGTGCGGCACCGGCCAGATCCGCGATGTCACCCAGCGTGGTCGCCTCGTACCCGCGCTCACCGACGAGCGTGACCGTCGCGTCGAGCAGCCGCTCGCGGGAGCGCCGCCGCAGTTCCTCGTTGACCGCTGCGCTCCGGGGGGTCATCCTGTAACTCCTGCGTTGACTGGCTCTGAGCCAACTATACTCAGCGTGTGCTGGTCAGGGCCCTTTCGGGCCCTGTTCAGGGTTGCCGTTCGCATTTCGGGCGACACGGGGGATCGTCCGAAATGCGACGGCCAAGCCCTGTTCCGGTACGGCCGTCGACCTGGGCAAAAGGCCTGAAATCCAGCCTACGCCGACGGCCCCTCACCAAAGTCAGGCAGCGTGAGCGACCCGTCGTCCGCCAACGCGAAGCCCGGGTTGTGGGCGATCTCCCAGGGGTGGCCGTCCGGGTCGAGGAAGACGCCTGTGTAGAAGCCGAGCGGGGAATGTGTGCCCGGCTTGGTGATCCTCGCCCCGGCCTCGGAGGCCGTGGTCAGGAGGGCGTCGACCTCCGCGGCCGAGCGCACATTGTGGGCCAGGGCGATCCCGCCGAACCCCGGAGCGCGGGCGTCCTCGATGCCGCAGTCGGCGGCGAGCTTCGCCCGCGACCACAGCACCAGGGCGAGCCCGCCGGCCTGGAAGAAGACGGTCTCCTCGACCTCCTGGCCGCGCCAGCCCAACGCCTCGTAGAAGGCGCGGGAGCGGGCCAGGTCGTCGACACCGAGCGTGATCAGGCTGAGTCGTTGTTCCATCCGGCCACGGTAGTCGCGCCGCTCAGGCCACCGGCTGCCGAACGCACAACGCGTCGAGGCGGATCGAGTACGGGGCCGTGTCCTCCACCGAAAGCTCCAGGACCTGCGCACGGTCCAGGCCGACCGTCACATGCACGCAGAAGGCCACCACGTACAGGAAGCCCTCCGTCTCCTCGTCCTCCAGGGCGAACAGCAGGTGGTAGTCGTAGCTCGTGCCCTCGGCGGTCGGCCGCAGGACCAGGTGCGGGGCGTCGAGCTGCTCGCCGAGGCCGACGAACGCACTGGTCAGGGCCTTCTCGGTGCGCTCCCAGAACTCGTCGTTGTCCAGCGGCCTGGACAGCGCCTGGCGTACGGCCTCCTTGAGGGTGAGCACCATCACATGGGTCGGCGCCTGCTCCTGCAGCCCGAAGCCGGGGATGATCCGGACCAGCGAGCCGCCCGGCAGATCCTTCGCCGCCGCCTGGATCGGCCCGAACCGGAACTCCGCCGCCGACTCGGCGAGCGCCGACTGGAAGCGGGCCTCTGCGGCCGCCACCAGGTCCTTGGCCGCGGGTGACACCTCGAACAGCGGCTTGAACGCGACCGTGGCCGTCCCGGCTCCGCCGGTCCGCCCGTCGGCTGCGGACTGCTCGGCCTGTGCGGTGGTGCTCAAGTCCGTCATCGGCTTCTCCCCTGCGCCTGGCGTGATCGATGTGCGGCGACAGTATGCACGCGGGGGCGCGCGCCGCAGCGGCCTGTCTCGCCCGGCGGACGGAGAGTTGACGGGGAGTTGGGTGCTTCCGCCTTTGAAGAGGCGGGAAACATCGGACCGGTGGCCGGAGAGTGGCTCAACTCTTCGGTCGATATGGCCAGTTGCTGGCGTTGACATCCGATGTCTGGGCTTCTACGGTCCCCAGCGATCCGACGATTCAGGAGCCGCCCCATGCGCACACCCCGCAGCCGCACCAGGCGAAGAGTCACCGCACTGACCCTGCTCCTCACCGCCGCGCTCGCCGCCGCGGCCCTGCCCGCCGCGAGCGCCGCACCCACGGCCGGGCGACCCGAGGCGGGACCCGGCACCGATCACGCCACCGACGACCCGTTCACCGCCGACCGCACCGCGTGGTTCCGGCAGGACCGGTTCGGCATGTTCATCCACTTCGGCGCCTACTCCCAGCTCGAGGGCGAGTACACCCGCCCGGACGGCACCGTGTGCCGTGACGCCGAGTGGATCCAGCGGGAGTGCGACATCCCGAAGGACGCGTACGAGAAGCAGGCCGCGGCCTTCGACCCGGCCGAGTTCGACGCGAAGGCCGTCGTCGCGGCCGCCAAGGGTGCCGGGATGAAGTACCTCGTCATCACGTCCAAGCACCACGACGGCTACGCGATGTGGCCCACCGAGGTCAACTCCTGGAATCTGCGCGACCATTCGGCGTTCGACAAGCGCCGCGACATCCTCGCCGAACTCAAGGAAGCGGCCGACGACGCGGGCATCAAGCTCGGCTTCTACTACTCGATCTGGGACTGGCACGACCCGGACTTCCACGACCCCGCGACCTTCCCCCGGTACGAGAAGCGGATGTACGCCCAGCTCAAGGAGCTCGTCGACCGGTACGACCCGGCGCTGCTCTGGTTCGACGGTGAGTGGGACACGGACAAGCCGCACAACCCGTGGACCGCGCGGGACGGCGAGCGCCTTGAGGCGTATCTGCGCGGACTCGACCCGGACCTCGTCATCAACAACCGGGTCGGCAAACGCCGCGTCGTCGACGGCGACTACGGCACGCCCGAGCAGGAGATCCCCGACGCCCCGGTCGACGGTCAGCTGTGGGAGTCCTGCATGACCCTCAACGGGCACTGGGCGTACGCCCGTTACGACGAGAACTGGAAGTCGTCCACCAGCCTCGTCCGCAACCTCCTCGCCACCACGTCCCGCAGCGGCAACTACCTCCTCAACGTCGGCCCCGATTCCCGTGGCCGCATCCCCGAGCCCTCCCTCGACCGGCTCCGCGACATCGGCGCCTGGCTGCGTACCGACGGCCAGGGCGAGGCGGTGTACGGCGCGGGCTACGGCGGGCTCGTCGAGGAACCGGCCTGGGGAGCGGTCAGCCGCAAGGGCGACAAGCTGTACGCGGCCGTCACCGACTGGCCCGGACCGGGCGCCGCGCTGCACCTGAAGGCGCGTACTGGCTTCGCGGTGACCTCGGCACGGGTGCTCGGCTCCGACCAGCGGGTGACCGTCACCGCGTCCGGCGACGGCTACGACCTCACGCCGTCCGGGGCGGCCACCAACCCCACGGCGACCGTCGTCGAACTCACCGTCGACCCCGGCCCGACCGCGCCCGAAGGCCACGGGAAGGGCCTGCGGCAGGAGATCTTCGACAACCCCGAGCTGACCGGCGCCCCGAAGGTCACCCGGGTCGACGCGGAGGTCAACCACGCCTGGAAATACACCGGTTCACCGCATCCGGGCATCCCGTCGGACGGCTTCGGCGTCCGCTGGACCGGCGCCGTCGAGCCGCGCCGCACGGAGACGTACACCTTGACGACGGTCTCCGACGACCGGGCGCGGGTGTGGATCGACGGGAAGCTGGTCATCGACGCGTGGGACCCGCACGAGCCGCGCGTCGACAAGGCGCGGGTCGAGCTGAAGGCGGGCACCCGGCACGCCATCAGGATCGACTACGCGGAGCAGAGCGGCGAGGCCCATATGAAGCTCCTCTGGTCAAGCCCGGGACAGGACCAACAGGTGGTGCCGCGCGCGCAGTTGTACGTGGAGTGAGTGGAACGATACGCGACGGGTGGCCGCCGTTCCCCGCACGGGAACGGCGGCCACCGGAGAGCCGGTCGGGTCAGCTCGCGCCGGGGTGGAACGCGACGGCCGACTTGGCGGGCAGGTCGAGCTTCGCCTTGCCGCCGGAGACCGTCACCTTGCCCGCGCAGTCCTTGCTCAGGACGTCGCAGTACGTGCCGTCCGGCACCTGCGTGCCGAACTCCGCGGTCACCGCCGCACCGGAGTTGTTCACGGCGACGAAGCCCTTCGTGCCGCGCCCGAAGCCGATGACGTTGCCCTGCGGCGACTGGAAGTCGGTCACGTCCGCGTCACCGACGGCGGCCCGCCAGCCCACCATGCCGGTCACCCGCGGGTCGCGGTCCAGGCAGTCCCAGGCGCCGTTCCCGCAGTCCGTGTCGGTGACGAAGCCGTTGCCGTCGGCGGGCGGCGACGCGTCCTTGTTGTCGTACGTGAAGCCCGCGTAGACGGCCGGTGCCGCGTGCTTCCAGCCCAGCTGGAACACGTTGGCGAGGACCGCGGTGTCACCGTCCTTGTAGGAGAGGTGGCGGCCTTCCCGCTCGGTGTCGTGGTTGGTCACGAACGACACCGACTTGTCGCCCGGGAGCAGCCCGTTGCCGAAGTCCTTCAGGGACGCGATGTCGCCCTGGAAGGCGGACTTGAGCTGGTCGGCGTACCCGAAGTCGAGCACCCTGCCGCTGCCGTAGTACTCGTCGGGGTTGGGCGTCGCGCCGGGGAACACCTCGTGGAAGACGTACGGCGCCGAGCCGTCCGCCGTGGTGTTCAACTGGCCGACGATCGCCTCCAGGTCACCGGCCGGTATGTGCTTCGACGCGTCGAAGCGGAAGCCCGAAACCCCCAGCTCTATCTGGGAGTTGAGATACCCGGCGATCTTCGAGCGGACCCCTTCGCTGCCCGTCTTCAGGTCGGGCAGGCCGAGCAGTTCGCAGTTCTGCACCTCCCACTTGTCGTTCCAGTTGCTGATGGTGCGGTTGCACACGTCCACGTTGTAGTCGGACTTCTGGTACATCGCGGGCTGGTACTTGTCGGTCACCTTCGTGCCCGCGTAGCCGGTGCCGGCGGTGGCGGAGGTGTGGTTGATGACGGCGTCGGTGTAGACCTTCACACCGGCCTCGCCGCACGCCTTCGTCATCGCGGCGAAGTCGTCCTTGTTGCCGAAACGGCTGTTCAACTCGTAGCTGTACGGCTGGTACACGTCCCACCAGTTGCCGTCCGGGTGCGCGAGCGACTCGGCGGGCGGGGCCACCCACACCGCGGAGTAACCGGTCGGGCCGAGGACGTCGGAGCACTCGGCGGCCACCGACTTCCAGTTCCACGACCACAGGTTGGCGATCACGTCCTGGCCGGCCGCCGCGGCTTCGGTCTTGGCCTTGGCCTTGGGGGCGGCATCGGCCTGGGGCACGGGCGCCGCGTTCGCGGGCTGGAGCACGGCCGCGCCGAGGAGCGCCGCCGAACCCGCCGCCGCGGCGGCGACCAGCGATCTGCTGAGCTTGCTCATGGGGATCCTTCTCTGTGGGGGTGAGGTG
>NZ_JAAAHS010000305.1 GCF_009908195.1 Streptomyces boluensis
GCCGGGGAGGCGGCCGGGGAAGCGAGGGGGGAGCCGAAGGGTGATGCCGCGCCCTTGGCTCCGGCTCAAGCCTCCCTGGTCAACAGTCACTTGAGCGTGGGCGGCAACGGTCACAACAACACTCATGAACGGTCAGTTCCAACCGTTTGCGGTCCCGGAGGGAGAACAGGGGCCGGTGGGGCGTCGGCAGGGTGAGGTGTGTTGCGCGTCCGACCGGAACAGATGGAGATCAACTCAGATGACGGCGTCCTTCGAGTGGGCCGGGCTGGTTCCGGTCGTGGCGAGCGGGCTCGGCCCCGTACTCGCCGCCCTGATTCCTGCCCTCCTTGAGCGGCTGGAGCGGCATCGGGCCCGAGGGCGGGCGGAACCGGCCCCGGCGTGCCCCGTACCTTCCGGGGTGGCCGGGGCCTCCGAGGCGGACACGCTGGAGCGGCACGTCGTACGGGTGGACGTGCACGGCGCCGGGGACGTGGCGGTCGTCGTACGGGTCGGCGCGGCGCCCGGCGCGCGCGGGCTCTGCGGCTGCCCCGAGGAGCGGCTCCGTGGTAGGTGAGGCGCACAGAGACCGCGTCATGGTGGCCGACGACCTGGGCCGTCAACTCCTGGACCATTACGAGAAGTTCATGGCGGACACGCCTCACTCGCTGCATCGGCAGACCGGCACGAAGCTCTCCCTGCCCGCCTGCCAGGACGTCGCCCAGGAGGCGTTCCTCAACGTGGCCAGGCGCCTGGAGGCCGGCGAGCTGGACGAGGGCGTCAACCTCCCGGCGTATCTGGCGACGGCCGCCAAGAATCTGGCCCGGAGCCGCTTGCGTACCGAGCGACGCCTCGAACTGGCCGGAGTGCTACAGACGTTGCTGCCGGAGCAACGGCAGGGCGAGGCGCCGGTGGGCGACCTCGACGGTGACCTCGACGCGCTCGAGGACCTGGTGTGGCCGGCGATCGAGGCGATGCCGGTGACCCAGCGCCGGCAGGTGGTGCGGCTGCAGAGCCTCGGCCTCACCGACATCGAGATCGCGGCCGCGCTCGGCATGCGGGCCGACCGGGTGCACCACGAGCGGCACAAGGCGGTGGTCGATCTGCGGCGGGCCCTCGGCGACTTCATCAGAGACCGGCACCGGAGCAGGACACGAAGCGTGGAGAAGGGCGGGTGAGGGGCGTGAACCGCTTCAACGAGGACACGGGCGACCGCCGGACACCAGGGCTTTCCGACCAGCGGGCGCCAGGTCGTCCCGACCGTCGGACACCAGCGCTTCCCGTGGAGCTCGTACGGCTGATGGGTGAGCTGACCGGGCCGCCGGACTTCTGGTACCGCCCCGACGGCGAATTCGGCCCGCTCGCCGAGACCGTACAACCGGATCGCGAGGCGCGGCGGCGGGCGAACTCCCTGTACCGGCTCGGGTCGCGCGCACTGCTGCGGGGCGAACTCCTCGACGCCGCCGACTGGTTGGGCGAGGCGGCGGGCGCCGGGCACCCCGGTGCGCTGTTCCGGCTCGCCGTGGTGGCGTTGCGGGCGGGCGAGGACTGGGAGCGGGAGGCCTGGTTCCTGGTCGCCGAGGCCGCCCGCCTCGGCCACGGCGACGCGTCCCGGCTGCTGAGCGAACTCGGGCGGCGCAGCCCGGAAGCGGGGTCGGGAACGCCACGGGTCGAGGATGCCGAGTTTCTCGATGAGCTCCGTGAACTTCTGGGCGTACGAGGGGAGTTGGAGCAGGGTGAGGGTGAGGTGGCCGGACAGCGACAGCCGGAGGGTGCGGCGGCGCCGAGCACCACGGACGAGCACGGCCCCACCGCCACCACGGAGGCCGCTACCGGCACCGGGCAACCCCACCTCTTCCTCGTCCCCGCTCCCCCGCTGCCTCCACTGGTGGGCGGGGGACGCGGGGAGGACAGCCGCGAGCGGGGCACCGAAAGGCCGGTACCGGCTCTCGTACTCCCCGCACTCCCCGTACTCCCCGACTTCCGTACAGACACCTCGCGTACGGACACCGCGCGTACGGACTCCGTGCCCACCGCTCCGCCGCCACCAGGTCCCCGTGACGCGTTCGGCGAGGAGCCGTGGTGGTCGGCGAGCGCGCTGCGGCCCGCCGTGCTCCACGACATGGCGCGCAGCCGCCCGGCGCTCGCCACGACACCTGCCTCCTGGCAGGCGGCGCAGCGGGCCAGGGACCTGCTGCACCTCATCAACGACGCCGACGGCATCGACACCCGCGCCCTCGCGCAGCGCGGCCGGATGTCGATGAACAGCACCATCCGCTTCCTGGACTGGCTCCGCGCCCAGCAGCTCATCACCACGGTGGGCGGTGCGCACCACCCGGGTCCGTTGATGCGGATGGCGACGCACGCGGACCGGGGATTGCTGCAGCAGGCGCTGGCCGAGCTGCGCGACGATCTCGACGCGGCGATCTACCTCAGCAGTTATACGGACGGGGAGATCCTCATCCACCAGGCCGCGTACAGCCGTACGGCGCCGCCGGTCGACGAGTGGGCGCCGTTCACCGACACCGGTCACGCCAGCGCGGTCGGCAAGAGTCTGCTCGCCCAACTCGACTTCGACTCCCGGATGGAGCACCTGGCCCGCTACCCCTCGATCCAGCTGACCGACCGGACCATCACCGACCCACGGGACCTGGTCGAGAAACTCGACGGACACGGCCCGCACGCCGCGCAGTTCGACCTGTTGGAGTACTCGCGGAAGGAGGTGTGCGTCGCGTACTCGCTCGGTCTGCCCGGCCGCGCGTCCGGCATCGCACTGTCGCTGCCCGCGCACCAGCACCGCCGCCTCATCACCGCCGCGCACTCCCTGAGCAAGCGGGCGACGGGCATTCTGCTCGCCCACCTCATCGCCGACGACACGGCGGCCGGCGCGAGTGCCGGTCAGGCGGCCGCCCAGGAGTGGAGGGGTGCCCAGGAGTGGAGGGGTGCCCAGGAGTGGAGGAGTGCCCCGAACCCGCCCCCGAGCCCGGCACCACGCCGCGCCTTGCCCTGACGGCTGGGGGTGGGGGTGGGGTGCCGCAGGTGGCCCCCCGGTTCGGCGGCCACCTCACCCCCGCGTCTGGGCGTCACGCGGGATGCTGCCCGGCCGGCCAGTACCCGGTACGGACGAAACGCTCGATGTCGGCCTCGTACGGTGCGGGGTCGAGTCCCCGCGCACGTACCCAGGAAGGGTCGAGGTGGGTGTTCAGGTACGGATCGGCGGTGTCGCCGATGACGGTGACGATGCTGCCGTGCACCCCCGCTTCACTCATCCTTGCCGCCAGGTGGCACACCCCCCAGAGGTTGGTGCCGGTCGCCGGTCCGGCCTCGATCCCGGCAGCGGTGCGGAGCCACCGCAGGGCCGCGATGGACGCCGCGTCCGGGACCGGAATCATCAGGTCGATCACCGCCGGGAGGAAACCGGGTTCGATGCGTGGGCGACCGATGCCGGGAATGCGCGAGGGCATCCCCGTGGTGTAGTCGCCACACCCGCTGGCCCACGCGGGAAAGTAGGCGGAGTTCTCCGGATCCACCACGGCCAGTCGGGTCGGGTGGCCCATTCTCCGCAGGTGGCGTCCGACTGCCGCGGAGGTTGCTCCTGTTCCGGCGCCAGCGACGATCCACTCCGGGACCGGGTGTGGCTCCCCGTTCAACTGCACGAAGATCTCGTCGGCGATCGTCGGCTCACCGGACACGGCCATCGCCCGCTCCACGTCGGTGAAGTGGTCGAGGAAGTGGCCGCCGAGCCGCTCGGCCAACGCCCTTGCCTCCTCCTGCACCGCGGCCGGTGGCTGCTCACCCACCTGCCACCGACCGCCCTCCCCCTCGATCCTGGCCAGGACTTCCGCAGCGGTCCTGGCCGGTACGACGGCGGTGAAGTCCAGGCCAAGGAGGCTCGCGAAGTGAGCCCCGGCGACGGCGACCGCTCCGCTGGTGGCCGCGATCACCGGCCTGTCGGCTGTGATGGCCCCGCTGGCGATCGCCTCGCAGAACATGGCCCGCACCAGGCGGTACTTCATGCTGCCGGTGGGGTGCGCGGACTCGTCCTTGAGGTAGATGTCGATACCCCGGATCGCGGGAAGCGAGAGTGGCCGCAGCGGCGTGGGGGTCACATGCGGGCCGCCTTCCCGTACCCGCCGAATCGCTTCGGCAGCCCACGCGTTGGAGTGCTCCTCAGTCATGACCGGACCCTACTGGAGCCGACCGGACGGGAGGAGTCAGGCCTTCGGCTCCACACCGGGCCCGCCGAGGAACACCTGCGTCTTGCCGTCGGCCAGGCCCGGCGGGCCGCCCCAGGTTCAACGCGTTCACGCCCCACACCCGCCGAAGCGCTGGCAATTCCCTCTCCTCGCCAACATATTGACGTTGTTCCGACGCAGACCGAAGGGGCACCGACGCATGACCGTGGAGCTCGCGAACAGAGCCAGAGAATCCGTCAGCGAACCCGCCAGTGAGTCCGTCAGTGAACTCGTCCACGAGCGGTGGGGCACCCTCCTGGTAGAGATCGGCGCGGGAGCCGCCCAGCGGTACGCCGCAGGTGAAGCCTTTCCGAGGGAACTCCTGGCACGGGCCGCACAAGCGAGACTTCACCGGCTCTCGTTACCGCAGGACATCGGCGGCGACGGTGTGGGCGCACTCGTGGTCACGGCCCTGCGCGTCGACTACGCCATCCCCTGCCCGGGGTTCACCGACGCGCCGAGCCTGACCCTCCGCTGCGGCCTCTCCGTCGACCCGCGCGGCGAACGGATCCAGGTCGAGGCCGACTGCTCCGCCGACGGCCGACTGACACTCCATCAGGTGATCGGCGCTCCGACCCGGACGCTGTACGCCGAGTTCCACCGCCCGATGTTCGTCTACGAGCCGTGCCTGGTCCGCACCTCCGCCCAACTCACCCCGGACGGACCGCACTTCCAGCACCACATCGGACCCCCCGACGCCCCACGCCCGTACCTGACCGTCCGGGAGGTCCTGGATGGCACCACCTGACGGCCGGGCCGCTCAGTCCGCGAACAACTCACGGACAAAAGGCACCGTGTCCGGCTGCGAAGCGGCCATCGTGCCGCTGTGGTCGGTCGGGTACGTGGCGAAGGTGACCGGCTCGCCGTTCGCCTTCAGCGCGGCGGCGTACGCGGCCGTCGCGGAGATCGGCACGTCCTTGTCCTTCGTGCCGTGCGCCATGAAGAACGGCTGGTCGAAGCCGTCCTCGGGCATGCCCATGTACTCCCGTACCGTCTCGGCGAAGCCCGGGATCTCGTTGACCGGCCGGTCGAGGAAGTCACCACTCGACACCCCGGCCTCCTCGATCCGCTTCTCGAAGGGCCGCAGGCACTCCTTCTCCGCCCGGTCGATGAACTCCTTGCCCTCGCGGCTGAGGACACGGTTGATCCGCAGCTCGGGGTGCACATCGCGCAGCGCCGCGAAGATGTACGCGCCGTACGCCGTCGTCACCGGGCTCGACGGCTCGTCGGAGGGCTCGGCGGCCGCGACGAGCTTCTCCACGTAGGCCGGGGTGCCGGTGCCGACCGCGCCCCGGTAGTCGAGCTCCGCACCGCCGAACTCGGTGGCGTGGCGCGCCGTGTAGATCGCCGCGCCGGCGCCCTGGGACTGCCCGATGGTGACCCACTCACGCGAGAGGCGCGCGCTCTGCGGCAGCCGCTCCTCGGCGAAGTTCCGTCCGGCCTTGACCATGTCGACGACGTTGTGTGCCGTGGTCCTGCCGTCCAGGTAGGGCATCAGGCCCTTGGTGCCGAGCCCCACGTAGTCGCTGGCCACGACCGCGTAACCCTGCTCCATCCACTTGGCGAGATAGGCGAGGTCGCGCTCCTGCGCCGAGGAGCCGACGAGGGACGGCGCGCAACTGTCGTCGAGGCCCACGGTGCCGTGCGCCCACGAGACGACGGGCCAACCCCCTTGCGGCGCCTCGCCCTTGGGGACGAAGACGCTGCCGGTGCTACGGGCCGTACGGCCGTGCGCGTCGGTCGTCGTGTACGTGAGCCGGTACGCGGCGCCCGTACCCGGCACCCACAGGTCCTCCGTGAGCGGGGCCGAGCCGACCACGGTGCCGGGCGCCGGATGCCCGTGCCGTACCGGCGTCGCGGAGACGGAGGGCGCGGCCGTGGCGGCGAGGACCGCGGTGGCCGCGACGACCGTGCAGAGGCGGGACTTGGCGGTGCCGGACTCGGCGCTGCGGGACTGGGCGGTGCCGGACTTGGCGGTGCGGGTGACCATGTGGTTCTCCGTTCGGTGAGACGGCTGGAGAGTGGGGACATGGTGCCGCCGCGGGCGGCGAGGACCGGGAGAATGCCTGATCCTTGCCGAGACCGGGGCCCGAATGTACATTCCGTGCGTGATCAGCGAGGACGATCTCGCGCTCGTACACGCGCTGCAGGAAGCGCCCCGAGCGCCCTGGGCGCTGCTGGCCTCCGTGCTCGCGGCCGAACCCCGCACGGTCGCCCGGCGGTACGCGCGACTGTGCGAGAGCGGCGCCCTGCGGGTGGTGCCCACGGCGGGGCCCCGACTGGTGGACCGGCTGCAGCTCGGGCATCTGCGGCTGCGTACCGCGCCCGGCCGCGCCGACGAGGTGGCCCGGCGCCTCGCGGCCTGGCCGCAGGCCGCGTCCGTCCATGTCACCGACGGCTCCGCCGATGTGTACGCGACGCTCGTGGGCACCGACCACCCCACCCTGATCCGGGACACACAGCAGGCCGTGGCCGCCCTGCCCGCCGTCGCCCACTCCGAGACCAACACGGTCCTGGAGACCATCGAAGTGGGCGGCTCCCGGCGTCTGGAGTCCCTGCATCCGCGCCAGATACGGGAGTTGCGCGCCGCACTCCCCGAACCGCGCACCGGCGCCACCGCCACCCTCAGACACGACGACCTGCCGTTGCTCCGGCTCCTCGGCCAGGACCCGCGCACCGACACCGCCGAACTCGCCCGCCGCCTGGGCCGCGAGCCGAGCACCGTCTCCCGCAGACTCGGCCGGCTGCGCGCGGACGGCCTCCTCGGCTTCGTCGCGCTGCTCACCGACACCGCGTCCCCCGCGCCCTGGCGGGTGCTGCTGTGGTGCGCGGCACCGCCGGACGACGTGCCCCAACTCGCCGCGAAACTCGCCCAGATGCCCAAGGTCGGCCTGCTCACCGTCACCACAGGACGCGCCAACCTCCAGCTCCTCGCGCACCTGGAGTCGCCCGCCCGCGTCACGGCGCTGCACACCGAACTGACCGCGCTCTCCCCCGGACTGCGGATCGTGGAGACACAGGTCGCCGCGTACGCGGTGAAGGTGCACGGCTGTCTGCGCACCCCCGAGGGCCGCTGGGCCGACGAACCCTGCGACCAGGACGGCTCACTGAGGCAACTCCTCGGCGCCCCGCGGCCACCGCGCTGAGTTCCGGCCGTGCCGGAGGGCCTTTGCCACACCCTGACCGCGTCCGACAAGCCCTCCGGAAGCCATGACACCCCTGAGCCATGAAACCCCTTTGGTATACCGTTTTCTGATGCTGGATGGACGGACCAATGAAGTGACCGACCGCGAGCCCGATGCCCCGTCGGTCTGGCGGGCACCGGGCATGCCGGCGCTGCTCGGCTCGACCGCGCTCGGCTTCGCCGGGGTCGCCCTGCTGCTGCCGGTCGCGCCACTCTGGGTGCTGCACGGCGGGGCCGACGAGCTGGGCGCGGGTGCGGTCAACGCGGTGATGATGCTCTGCACCGTGATCGCCCAACTCCTCGTGGGGCGCACCCTCGACCGGCTCGGCTGGCGCTGGACACTCATCCTGGGCGCCTGTCTGCTCGGCGCTCCCGCACCGGCCCACCTGCTCACCGACGACGTGTGGGCGGTGACCGCGCTCGCGGCGGTACGCGGTCTCGGCTTCGGCATCATCACCGTGTGCGGGGCGATGGGCGTCGCCGTACTCGTCGAGCCCGCGCGTCGCGGCCGGGCCGTCGGCGCGTACGGACTGGCCGCCGCGGCCCCGCAGTTCGTGCTGATCCCCTTGGCGCCCTGGCTGACCGAACAGGTCGGCTACTGGCTGGTGTTCACGCTCGCCGTCGTGCCGGTGCTCGCGATTCCGCTCGCCCTGCGGGTGGCCCGCGCGCTGCGCGCCCACGACCGGCCGGCGACCGGCCCGACCGGGACCGCCGAGGCCGCTGAGGCCGCCGAGGCCGTGCCGCGCGACACCGCCGCGCTCCGCCGTGCCCTGGCGGGGCCGATCGCGGCGCTGCTCGCGATCACTTCGGCCGGGGGCGCGGTGCTCACGTTCACGCCGAGCCTGGTCCCGGACCAGACGACGGTGTTCGTGGCGCTCCTGGTCTTCACCGGCACCTCCGCCCTGAGCCGCTGGGCGTTCGGCGGCTTCGCGGACCGCCGTGGCGCGGCCCCGGCCATCGCGCCGCTCCTCTTCGCGGGCGCCGTGGGACTCGCCGCGATCGGCACGGGCACGGCGAGCGGTTCCGCCACGACCGGGGGCGTCCTGCTCATCGTCGGCATGCTCGTCGTGGGCGTCGCGTACGGCGGCCTGCAGAACCTGACCCTGGTGCACGCGTTCGCCGCCGCGGGCGAGCGGGAGCGGTCGTCCGTCGGCACGGCCTGGAACGTCGGCTTCGACGCGGGCACGGGCCTCGGCGCCCTCGCCGCCGGAGCGGTCGCCGCCGCCGCCTCGTACACGGTCGCGTACGCGAGCCTCGCCGCTGTCACCGCGCTTGTGGGCGCGGGGTGGGTGGGCCTGTGGTGGCGCGGAGGTCGCGCGTCCGCGCCGCGCACGTAGCGGTCCGGCGTGCTGAAAAATTCAAGGCTGGATCCCGTACGGGCGACGTACGCTGAGCGGCCGGCCGGCCGGAGTTCACCAAGGTCCACCGGAGTTCGCCGCAACTAGCCGTACGAGATGAGCCGTACGACATGAGGGGTTCCCATGACCGCCCGATCGCAGCACCGACCCGTCCCGATGCCGGTCACCACGGAGCGGCTCGTCCTACGTCTCTTCACGCCGGACGACCTCGACGACGTGTACGCGTACCAGAGCCTCGACGAGGTCGCCCGCTACCTCCTGCGCCCGCCCCTCACCCGCGACGAGTGCGCACGCTCCCTCGCGCAGCGCGCGGCCGGTACGGAGTGGACCGAGGACGGCGACGCCCTGGTCCTGGCCGTGTGCCGGGCCGGGACACCGGGCGTCGTGGGCGAGTTGGTCCTGAAACTGGCGAGCGCGCGGGGGCGCCAGGCGGAGATCGGCTGGATCTTCAACCCGTCCTACGCGGGCCACGGCTACGCCACCGAAGCAGCCCGCGCCACCGCTTCCCTGGCCTTCACGCACCTGAACGTCCACCGCCTCTTCGCCCGCCTCGACGCCCGCAACACCGCCTCGGCCCGCATCTGCGAACGCCTCGGCATGCGCCACGAGGCCCACCTGATCGAGAACGACCTCGACGACGAAGGCTGGAGCGACGAGTACGTGTACGCGACGCTGGCGAGGGAGTGGAAGGAGCGGGGCTCGACCACCTGACGGTTGCAGGAGGTCAGGGACCATCGCCCCTTCCCCATCACCC
>NZ_JAAAHS010000306.1 GCF_009908195.1 Streptomyces boluensis
CTCATGGGCACCCCCCTCAACCCCCCGGACCCGAGGCGAACCGAACGAAGGCAACGACCCGAGCGGCCCAAGCAACCCAAGCAGCCCGAACGACCCGAGCGCGCCGCAGGTCGGCGCGTCCGACTCGCCTGGTCGACGGGACGCGTTCTGGCAGGGGTTGTTCGGGGACGTACCGCCGAAGCGGAGCGACCTGGAGCAGGAGTTGAGCGACCTGCACAACTGGCCCGCCGCCGCAGGCTCCGACCGGCTGCCGGGGAATGTGTCGGTCGTGGACGCGGCGTTGGCACTGGGCCCGGCGGACACATGGTGGGCCAACGGCAGCCGCTGTGCCCGCCTGGCCTTGATACCGGCTGTTCCGGCGGCGCTGCTTCTCGTCTGGGTCTGGAACGTGCGGGGAGAAGCGTGGCAGGCCACGCTCCATTCGCTGTTCGGCCTGCCGGGAATGCTGGTGCTGTTCGTCGGGGAGACGGTGATGTTCACCGGCTCGGCCTTCGTACTCGGTGCTCTCTGGCGCCATCTTCCGGGGCGGCGAGGACCGGCCAAAGCCCTGCCCGTGGCACTCGCCGTCGCCTTCCCTGTCGGCCTCGACTCGCTGGTGTTCCGCTTCACGGATGAAAGCACCGCGAATCTCGCCCTGGCGGTGTCGGCGATGCTTTTCGTGCTCACGGTCACCGGAATCGCCGCCGACTTCGACACATTCCGCGGTGAACGGCGTTACTGGCAGAGCCGATTGGGCCTGCTGCTGTCGATCTATCAGATGCGCTACTACTCGCTCCAGGTCGCGTATCTGATCGCCCAGGTCATCGCGATGATCACGATCTGGGAGTTCTTCGCGGCCCCTGACGTGGCACCGGAGCCACCAGACACGAAGTAGCCGCACCCGTGTCCGTTTTCGTCAAGGACGGCACGATATAGGGCTACTCATTCCTTATGCGGAAGACTCGCCATATTGCGCAGAATTAATAGCGAATAGCTCACCCCTTCAGTGAAATGGCTCACTCCCCGGGGCGCGACCTTGCGAGCCGCGCCGCGCATTTTCGGTCCACGGAACGGAAGTTGGGCCTTTCGATCAAAGAATGCGGGAGCCGCCCGCGCATTCCCCATTCGGAATTCAGGTCTTTTCCGTCCGGCATTTCTCGCCTAACGTCACCATCAATCCGGACGGAACGCCGAATCCTGCCGCTGTCCGGAAAACCTCACACCGACTCACTACGTGCGGCAGGAGCGGGGGACCCAGGTAAGCCGCCGTCCCGGATCCGCCACGGATTCCGGAACGGCTCGGGGTGAAGTCGCACACGCAGTGCGACCGGACATCTCCCGTCCGAACCCGACAGCTCACCTCGTAGGCGCCGGAGAGGAATGCGTCATGCCCGCACAGGGAAAGCATCGCCGCACCAAGTCCCGCTCGTCGCTCACCCGGGGCATCGCCCTCGTGGGTACCGGCGGGGCCGCGCTCGTACTCCCCGTGCTCGGCGCGACCGCCGCCGGTGCCGCACCGGCCGCCACCGCCCAGGCCGCCACGGCACAGCCCGGCACCGCGCAGGCCGCCAAGCCCGCCGCCGCCCCTAAGAGCTACGTCGTCGCCGCGGGCGACTCCCTCTCCACCATCGCCCGCGAGCACTCCGTGAGCGGTGGCTGGAAGCAGCTGTACGAGGACAACCGCAGCGCCCTCGGCGACGACCCGAGGCTGATCCGCCCCGGCCAGAAGCTCACCCTCGGCAAGAAGGCCCCGGAGAAGCCCGCGGAGAAGCGCGCGGACCGCTCCGAGCGCAAGAGCACCCTCGCCGCCGAGCCCGTCGCGGCCCCGGCGAAGAAGGCCTACACCAACGACCTCGACGGCTGGATCAACGAGTCGCTCGACATCATGGCCAAGCACGGCATCCCCGGTACGTACGAGGGCATCCACCGCAACATCATGCGCGAGTCCTCCGGCAACCCGCTGGCCATCAACAACTGGGACTCCAACGCCGTGGCCGGGACCCCGTCCAAGGGGCTCCTGCAGGTCATCGCCCCCACCTTCGACGCGTACCACGTGCCCGGGACGTCCCTCGACAGCTACGACCCGGTCGCCAACATCACCGCCGCCTGCAACTACGCGGCCGACAAGTACGGCTCGATCGACCAGGTGAACGGCGCGTACTAGACCAACCCCTCTCCCCCCACCCCGAGCCCCGGCACGCCACGCGTCCGGGGCTCAGGTGTGCCCGGGACCACACACGTCGCACCCGCACCAACCGGCGTACCAACCCCCGTACCCCTGACCGGACTTGACCCCGAGCGTCAACCCGCTGACGCAACCGCTCCTCTACCACCTCGCGGGAGCACTGGCCGACCCGCACCGGGTGGCCCATGCGGCGCGTGCGGCCTGAGTTGAAGCCCTGGAGCGTGACCTGCAGGGCGTCGGCGTGTACGAGTGCGGCTCGAACACGGCTGAATTTCATCGGTACCCCGGCAAACACCGAACCGAGCATGATCATCGCATCGAGTTAATGTCGTCGGCTCCCCATGGCCTGACGGGCGAAGTGGCCACTAGCGTTCCTAGCGATCTCGACGGATTCGCTCGTCGTCCCCACCAACCACCTCCGTGACGCGTGGCGCCCGCATGCGCCCAACTCCGCTCTGACCAAGGAGAGTTCGCCCGATGACTGTCGAATCGAGCCCGGAAGCCCAGGCGAACGTCGAGGTGCCCCGGCAATCCAGCCTGGGTACGGCGGCCGCCCGTAACCTCGCCACCACGACCAAGTCCGCACCGCAGATGCAGGAGATCTCCTCCCGTTGGCTGCTGCGGATGCTCCCCTGGGTGGAGACCAAGGGCGGCGCCTACCGGGTGAACCGCCGGCTCAGCTACACCGTCGGAGACGGCCGGGTGGAGTTCGTCCAGGACGGCGCCGGGGTCCGGGTGATCCCCCGCGAGCTCGGTGAACTGGCCCTGCTGCGCGGCTTCGACGACGTGGACGTGCTGACCGCCATCGCTGACCGGTGCGTGCAGCGCGAGTTCAGCAGCGGCGAGACCCTGGTGGTGCGCGGCACCCCCGCCGACCAGCTCCACCTCATCGCGCACGGGCGCGTCAGCCAGACCTCCGAGGGCAATTACGGTGACGAGGTCGCCCTCGACGTACTCGCTGACGGGGACCGGTTCGGGGAGCACGTGCTGCTCGACGACGACGCCCGGTGGGAGCACACCGCGATCGCCGAGACCGCCGGCACGCTGCTGACCCTGTCGCGCGCCGACTTCGCCGCCGTACTGTCCTCCGCGCCCCAACTCCGCGCACATCTGGAGGAGTTCACGACCCGCTCCACCCAGCGGCAGAACCATCGCGGCGAGGCCGAGATCGCGATGTCGGCCGGTCACACCGGGGAGCACGAACTGCCCGGCGCGTTCGTGGACTACGAGCTGAAGCCGCGTGAGTACGAGCTCTCGGCCGCGCAGACCATTCTGAAGGTCCACACCAGGGTGGCCGACCTCTACAACCAGCCGATGAACCAGACGGAGCAGCAACTCCGGCTCACCATCGAGGCGTTGCGGGAGCGCCAGGAGCACGAGCTGGTCAACGACCGGGAGTTCGGCCTGCTCCACAACGCCGACTTCAAGCAGCGCATCCAGACCCACTCCGGCCCGCCGACCCCGGACGACATGGACGAACTGCTCTGCCGTCGGCGCGGCTCCAAGTTCTTCCTCGCGCACCCCAAGACGATCGCGGCGATCGGGCGTGGGTTCAACGCGCGCGGGCTCTACCCGGACCATGTCGACCTCGGCGGCCAGCAGGTCCCGGCCTGGCGGGGCGTGCCGATCCTGCCCTGCAACAAGATCCCGATCACCAAGGAACGGACCAGCTCGATCCTCTGCATGCGTACCGGCGAGGACGACCAGGGCGTCATCGGTCTGCGGCAGACCGGCCTGCCGGACGAGTACGAGCCGGGTCTGTCGGTCCGCTTCATGGGCATCGACGAGCAGGCGATCACCTCGTACCTGGTGAGCACGTACTACTCGGCGGCCATCCTCGTACCGGACGCGGTCGGCGTCCTGGAGAACGTGCAGATCGGCCACTGGCCCAGGTAGGGATCGATCCGCCCTGACGGGCGCGGTGCCATGTCCGGTCCTCCGGGCCCTCCGGGTCCCCGGGGTTCTCCGTACCGCCCGCGCCCGGCCGCAGGGCCTCGGGGACAGCCGCCCAATTCACCAAGGAGCTACGGATGTCTGCGCCTGAGCCGACACCTCCACAGTCGAGCCTGCCGGCGGCCGCTTCGCACTTCGGGGCGCAGTTGCTCGCGGACGCGGCGGCCCGCGTCCACGATGTCGCGGCCGTCTTCGGCGGCACGCCCGCTGCGTCTTCGCCTCCCGGCCTGCCGACCGCCGACGTCACCCCTTCCGTCGGAGCCACGCCTCACGTCGAGGCCACGGCTCACGTCGAAGCCACGTCTCCCTCGGCCACCTCGGTCGCCTCGGCCGCCTCGGTGCCCCCGGCGGGCGACGCGCTGGCGCGGGTGCTGCGGGGCCCGAACGGCCTGGGCACCCAGGGCCTGCGCCTGACGCCGCGGGCCGAGCCACCGACCGCCGCGGACCTGGCGGCCGCGGCGGACCCGGTGCACCCTGCGGCCCCCGCTGAGGCGAGTCCCGCGCAAGGCCGGCCGATCCCGGGGCTGTACTTCCACCCCGTGCCCGAGCCCGACCCGGTGCGGGTCGAGGAGCTCAGTCAGCGCATCAAGTCCTGGGCGCTGAACGAGGTTTCCCTCATTCCTGACGACTGGGAGGACCAGTTCGACGGCTTCTCCGTCGGCCGCTACATGGTCGCCTGCCACCCCGACGCGCCCACCATCGACCACCTGATGATCGCGACCCGGCTGATGGTGGCCGAGAACGCGGTGGACGACTGCTACTGCGAGGACCACGGCGGCTCACCCGTCGGCCTGGGCGAACGCCTGCTGCTCGCGCACACCGCGCTCGACGCCCTGCACACCACGCGGGAGTACCAGCCGCAGTGGGAGGAGTCGCTGCACGCGGACGCGCCGCGGCGTGCGTACCGCTCCGCCATGGAGTACTTCGTGCAGTCCGGCACCCCCTCCCAGGCCGACCGGTACCGGCACGACATGGCACGGCTGCACCTGGGCTATCTCGCCGAGGCCTCCTGGGCGCAGGAGGACAAGGTGCCCGAGGTGTGGGAGTACCTGGCGATGCGTCAGTTCAACAACTTCCGCCCCTGCCCGACCATCACCGACATCGTCGGGGGTTACGAACTCCCGGCCGACCTGCACGCCCAGCCGGCCATGCAGAAGGTCATCGCCCTCGCGGGCAACGCGACGACCATCGTGAACGACCTGTACTCGTACACCAAGGAACTCGCGGCTCCCGGGCGGCACTTGAACCTGCCCGTGGTGATCGCCGAACGCGAGGACCTCTCCGACCAGGACGCCTACCTGAAGTCGGTCGAGGTCCACAACGAGCTCATGCACGCCTTCGAGACGGAGGCCGCGGCCCTCGCCGCGGCCTGCCCGGTGCCGACGGTGCTGCGATTCCTGCGGGGCGTGGCCGCGTGGGTCGACGGCAACCACTACTGGCACCAGACCAACACCTACCGCTACAGCCTGCCCGACTTCTGGTAATAACTCCCGGTTAGAGAAATGGACTCATCTGTGACCAGCAGCACCGAACTCACCGCCACCGCCACCCCGCGCATCCCTAACCCGGCGACGCCCTACCAGGGGGACATCGCCCGCTACTGGGACGGCGAGGCCCGGCCGGTGAACCTGCGGCTCGGCGATGTCGACGGTCTCTACCACCACCACTACGGCATCGGCGCGGTCGACCACGCGGCGCTCGGTGACGCGCAGGACAGCGAGAGCGAGAAGAAGCTGATCGCCGAGCTGCACCGACTGGAGTCGGCCCAGGCCGAGTTCCTGCTCGGGCACCTCGGTGATGTCGGGCCCACCGACACTCTGGTGGACGCCGGCTGCGGCCGCGGCGGCTCGATGGTGATGGCGAACCAGCGCTTCGGCGCCAAGGTGGAGGGCGTCACGCTCTCGGCCAAGCAGGCCGACTTCGCCAACAACCGCGCCCGTGAGCTCGGCATCGACGACCAGGTGCGCGCCCAGGTGTGCAACATGCTGGCCACGCCCTTCGAGACGGGCCAGGCGGCGGCGTCGTGGAACAACGAGTCGACCATGTACGTCGACCTGCACGACCTGTTCGCGGAGCACTCGCGCATCCTGGAGGTCGGCGGCCGCTATGTGACCATCACCGGCTGCTGGAACCCGCGGTACGGCCAGCCCTCGAAGTGGGTCTCGCAGATCAACGCGCACTTCGAGTGCAACATCCACTCGCGCCGCGAGTACCTGCGCGCCATGGCCGACAACCGCCTCGTACCGCAGGCCGTCATCGACCTCACCCCCGACACCCTCCCCTACTGGGAGCTGCGGGCCACGTCCTCGCTGGTCACGGGCATCGAGGAGGCGTTCATCAACTCGTACAAGGACGGGTCCTTCCAGTACGTCCTGATCGCCGCCGACCGCGTCTGATCCGGTCGGGGACGCTGCTGCGGGGCGCCGGGGAGCCATGTCCTCCCGGCGCCCCGCGGCGCGCGCGTACCGCGCCGCCGTCGGAGGTCATGCCCCAGGACGTGAGGTCATGTCCCAGGACGCGAGGTCGACGACGCGGTCGTCGGCGAACAGCGCGCAGGTGCGGCCGTCCGCCACGAAGACGCTGCGCAGTTCGGCGTCGAGGACGGTCGCGGCGACGAACGTGCTGACGATGAGCGGGAAGTCGCAGACGGCTCCGATACGGAACAGCGACTGCGATTCGGTGGTGACCGCGTCGCCGCCCGCACGCAGCACGATGCGCTGTTGTTCGCCGGCGACGGCTCGGGTGGCGACCGCGACGGCGATGTTCTCCAGGTTGTTCGAGGAGACCGCGGCGAGGGCGCGAGCGCGTCGTACCGAGAGGCGTTCGAGCAGGAACCGGTCGCCGCCGCGGCCGATGACGACGGGGATGTCGAGGGAGCGGGCCAGCGGAAGGCAGACGGCCTGCCGGTTGCGCTCGACGGCGACGACCTTGACGCCGAGGTCCCGCAGCCGGGCCGAGAGACGCAGCCCGACCTGGCCGAGGCCGACGACGATGACGTGGTTGCGGCGCGGGATGGACCGGGCGCCGAGGATGCTGGTCATGCGGTGTCCCGTGAACCGGTCGACGACACCGGCGGTGAACACGGCGGCGAGGACGAGGACGCCGATCATCGAGGTGGCGGAGAACACCTTGTACCAGCCGGGCCCGTGCTCGGCGGCGTGCGAGGAACCGATCGTGGTGAGCGTGCGGGCCGCGTTCCACACGGCCTCGGTCCAGTGCTCGTGCAGAACAAGGATGCCGAGCGCGACATCCACGGAGTAGGCGAGCAGCAGGGCGGCCAGGCTCGCGACCAGCGCCTTCGCCGAGGTGCCGAGGGAGCGGAACCAGGTCCCGACAGGGCTGCGCGGGTGCGGCCCGGGCGTACCGGCCAGGGCCCGTCGCGACAGGTACTCGACGTGGGTGGCCACGCCTTCCCGCCGTACGCCCACGAGCTCGTCGCCGACGGGCTGCAGCATGGCGTACCCGGGAGCGAGACAGCTCGCCAGGAGGCTGGGCAGGATCGCGTCGGTCATGCTCAAGACCGTGCAATTGGGGACAGTTCGGGCGACCTCCTCGGCGACGGTCCGGTCGAAGATGGTCACGACCAGGCGGACGCCGGGCTTGAGGTGTTCGGCGAGCAGCGCGTAACGCAGGGCGACCATGTCGTCGTGGGACACGATGGCGATGCTGTCGACGGGGCCCTGCAACTCGCGCCGCAGGGTGTCGTCGTCGGGGCGGGGCAGACGGTGCGCGGTGCTCCCCCAGCGTTCGACGCAGTCGGCGGCGGAGCGGCCGAGGATCTCGTCGTCCTCGATGATCACTATGTCCCGGCCGGTGGCGGGGATGTGCGGGCGCGGGTTGCCGCGCCGCTCGCGGGTTATCTGTGAGCTCAAGCTGTCGGCCTCTCTACGACATCGGGGCCGATGGCACCCTTTGATCCGGAAGGCGCGGCAGTGCCTGATCGAGGCTGGCGCATACGCTTCCGCACTGTCCGGTAAGTCCGGTGTGCGCACCCCGTACGTTCGCGCTCACGGGGTGAGGAGCGCGGCCGAGGGGCGGGGATGAAGCGGCCTTCTTTCTAGCAGCCGCCTGCGGTGACCCGATTCGTCAGCGTGTACAAAACCGCGAGGCCGACTCTGCGCATCTGTCGAATGTGCGCGGCCCGCTCTGTCGCGTACAGGCGGCTACAGGCCCAGGTCGCGCGCGACGATCTCCTTCATGATCTCCGTGGTGCCGCCGTAGATGGTGGTGATGCGCGAGTCGAGGTAGTCGTGGGCGATGCGGTATTCGCGCATGTAGCCATAGGCGCCGTGGAGTTGGAGGCAGCGGCCGACGATGTCGACGTAGTGCTCGGTGGCCCAGAACTTCGCCGCCGCGGCGTCCACGGCGCTCAGTTCGCCGCGGGAGTGCTTGGCGAGCAGGTCGTCGATGTAGGTGCGGCCGACGCGTGCCGTGGTGACCATGTCGGCGAGCTGGAAGCGGGTGTTCTGGAACGAGCCGACGGTCCGGCCGAACGCCTTGCGCTCCTTGACGTACTCCACGGTCCGTTCCAGTACGCCTTCGATGGAGGCCATGGCGTTGGCTGCGATGGAGATGCGTTCCTGGGGCAGGTTGCACATCAGGGCCTTGAAGCCGGAGCCTTCCTCGCCGAGCAGGTTGGCGGCCGGTACGCGGACGTCCTGGAAGAACAACTCGCTGGTGTCCTGGGCGTGCAGCCCGACCTTCTCCAGGTTGCGGCCGCGCGCAAAGCCGGTCCTGTCGGCCTCGACGACGAGCAGGCTGATCCCGCCGTGCCGGTCGGGTCCTGTCCGTACGGCGGTGACGACCAGGTCGGCGTTCTGGCCGTTGGAGATGAACACCTTGCTGCCGTTGACCACGTAGTCCCCGGCGCCGTCGCGGACCGCGGTGGTGGCGATGCCCGCGAGGTCGCTGCCGGTTCCGGGCTCGGTCATGGCGACGGCGACGATCAGTTCGCCTGCGGCGATGCCCGGCAGCCAGCGGGCCTTCTGCTCGTCGTCGGTCAGGTCGGTGAAGTAGGGCACGACGATGTCGTTGGAGAGGCCCACCCCGGCGAGGCCGTCGGAGGCGGAGTGGCGGGAGAACTCCTCGCCGATCACCGCGTTGAAACGGAAGTCGGTGACCCCGCCGCCCCCGTACTCCTCCGGGATGTTGAAGCCGAGGATGCCCGCGCGGGCGGCCTCCTGGAACAGTGCCCGGTCGACCTTGCCCTCGGCCCGCCAGCGCTCGGCGTGCGGGGTGGCGTGTTTGTCGGCGAACGCGCGCACCGTGTCGCGCAGGAGCTCGTGGTCGGCGTCGTAGAGGGACCGCTCGGCGGAGATCGCACTCGTCGTCAGCGTCGTCATCAGGACTCCGGATCTGGTGCTGGGGCTGGCGCTGGGGCTGGGGC
>NZ_JAAAHS010000307.1 GCF_009908195.1 Streptomyces boluensis
GTCCGGACACGGTGCGGGTGGGGCACATCGGGGGCGACGACTTCCTGTTCCTCGCCGGTCCGGAAGTGCTCGATCCGGTGGCGGCCGCCATGCTCGACGCGTCCTGGTCGGCGGGTGGCCGCGAGGTCACGCTCTCGGTGGCGACGGTGGACTGCCCGCCCGGTTCGGTCGCCGACCACCGGCAGGCGGCGGCGTGGCTCGCGCCCCTGAAGCAGGCCGCGAAGTCGCTGCGCGGCGCGAGTTGGGTGCTGGGGCGCGCGGGTACGACGGACCACCGGGTCCGGCGCGGCACCGCGACAGACCCGATGGCGCCGACGACGCCGACGGAGCCGGGGCGGACCGCTACGGACCCAGGGCTGGCCGCGGCGGAGACGACGGGCGCCACCACGCGCGCGTAGAGCGGGACGGCGAGACAGCGAGACGGCGGGACAGCGGGGCGCGGACCACACGCCACGCACCACAGAAGCTGAACACCGGACCAGGCCCCACGCACGCGCGTGGTGCGGGTTTCGAAATCCGGCGCTACGCGCGCGGAGCACGTGCGTGAACCGTTGCCGTCCGCGACCTTGACGCCCCCTCAGCTCCGGTGAACACTTCCGGGTGTCAGTCGGCATCGCCGCACTTCGGCACGGCACCGCTCTGGGCCACGGCCGTGTCACACGGCCGGTCAGAAGGCCACTCCCCACGGGCGATTCGGCTGCGACGGCACGCTCGTCACGGACGCCGGGCGGGGCCGGGGAGAACCCGGCCTTCGGCCGACGTAGCCACGTACGCACCCTGCACGGAGGACCGGGGCGCAAGGCCCCGGGCATGGGCCAAGGAGCCGCCATGTACTCGAACGGTGACGTTCTCGTCGGTGAGATCATCGGCACCGCGATCCTGATTCTGTTCGGCGCCGGCGTGTGCGCCGCTGTCACCCTCAACCACTCCAAGGCCAAGTCGGCCGGCTGGGTGGTCATCGCGTTCGGCTGGGGCTTCGGTGTCCTGGCCGGCGCCTACACGGCCGGGCCGCTGTCGGGCGGCCACCTCAACCCGGCGGTCACGGTGGGCATCGCCATCGACACCGGGGAATGGGGCCAGGTCCACCTGTACGTGATCGGGCAGATGATCGGCGCCGTGCTCGGCGCGGTGCTCTGCTGGGCCACGTACTACGCGCAGTTCCAGGCCAACGCGGACGCCGACAAGGCGCTGCCGACGCTCGGGATCTTCTCCACCGCCCCGGAGATCCGCAACCCCGCGGCGAACCTGGTCACCGAGATCATCGCGACCGTCGGGCTCGTCCTGCCGATCCTCGCCTTCGGCCTCACCAAGGGGCTCGGCGAGTCCGGCACCGCCACCCTGGTCGTCGCCTTCCTGGTGGTCGGGATCGGCCTCTCGCTCGGCGGCCCCACCGGGTACGCCATCAACCCGGCCCGCGACCTCGGCCCGCGCATCGCGCACGCGTTCCTGCCGATACCCAACAAGGGGGGCTCCGACTGGAGTTACTCCTGGATCCCGGTGGCCGGACCGCTGATCGGTGGCGCGCTGTCCGGGATCGTCTTCAACGCCGCGTTCTGAGCCACGCGCGTGGGGGCGGACGGTCCACCGCCGCCCCCGCGGGCAGCTCCGCGACCGGCCTTCCGCGCACCGCGCAGTCTTCGGACGAAGGGGACGTCATGACGGACAAGTTCGTCGCCGCGATCGACCAGGGCACCACGTCGAGCCGCTGCATCATCTTCAACCAGGACGGCGCCATCGTCGCCGTCGACCAGCGCGAGCACCGGCAGATCTTCCCCAAGCCCGGCTGGGTGGAGCACGACGCGACCGAGATCTGGTCGAAGGTGCAGGCGGTCGTCGCGGGCGCGCTGGCCAAGGCCGGTCTGCGGGCCGAGCAGTTGAGCGCGCTCGGCATCACCAACCAGCGGGAGACGACGGTCCTGTGGGACCGCGCCACCGGCCGACCCGTGCACAACGCGATCGTCTGGCAGGACACCCGTACCGCCGCGCTCTGCACCGAACTCGGCGGCAGCGACGGTCAGGACCGGTTCCGCGAGGCCACCGGGCTGCCCCTTGCGAGCTACTTCTCCGGGCCCAAGGCGGCCTGGCTGCTCGACAACGTGCCGGGCCTCAGGGCGCGCGCCGAGCGCGGCGAGATCGCCTTCGGCACGATCGACACCTGGCTGATCTGGAACCTCACCGGCGGCACCGACGGCGGCGTGCACGTCACGGACGTGACCAACGCCGGCCGGACCATGCTGATGAACCTGGAGACCCTCCAGTGGGACGGCCAGATCCTGTCGGCGATGAACGTGCCCGAGGCGATCCTGCCCGAGATCAGGTCCTCCGCCGAGGTGTACGGCACGGCCGTCGGCCAGCTCGCCGGGGTGCCGGTGGCCTCCGCGCTCGGCGACCAGCAGGCGGCGATCTTCGGGCAGGCCTGTTACGACACGGGCACCGCCAAGAACACGTACGGCACGGGGAGTTTCCTGCTGCTCAACACCGGGAACCGCCCGGTTCCGTCGAAGAACGGGCTGCTCACGACCATGGGCTACCAGATCGGCGGCGAGGCCCCGGTCTACTGCCTGGAGGGGTCCATCGCGATCACCGGCGCCCTGGTGCAGTGGTTCCGCGACCAGCTCGGCATCATCCGCGACGCCGAGGAGATCGAGCCGCTCGCGGCGAGCGTCGACGACAACGGCGGGGCGTACATCGTGCCCGCGTTCTCCGGCCTGTTCGCCCCGTACTGGCGCTCGGACGCGCGGGGTGTCATCACCGGTCTGACCCGGTACGTGACGAAGGCGCACCTGGCCCGCGCGGTTCTGGAGGCGACCAGCTGGCAGACCCGTGAGGTCGTGGACGCCATGTACCAGGACTCGGGTGTGCGGATCACGACGCTCAAGGTCGACGGCGGCATGACCAAGAACAATCTGCTGATGCAGCATCAGGCGGACGTGCTCGACGTGCCCGTCGTACGGCCGCGGGTGTCCGAGACGACCTGCCTGGGCGCGGCGTACGCGGCGGGGCTCGCCACCGGCGTGTGGAGCGACCTGGACGAGCTGAAGGCGCACTGGCGCAAGGACGCCGAGTGGGAGCCGCGGATGGCGCCGGAGGTGCGGGACGCCGAGTACCGCAACTGGCGCCGGGCCGTGGAGCGGAGCTTCGGCTGGCTGGAGGACGGCGAGGGCTGAGCCCCCGCCGGACCTGAACCGCCGCCGGTCCTGGACTGCGGCTCGTACCCCGGTCGGCGGGGGTACGGGCCGCTGCCGCGCACCTGGTGTCTCGGCGGGGCGGCGTGCACGTACGTACGCGCACGCGTGCGTGCGTACGTACGCGTACAGGTCAGCCGTTGGCCGCCTCGCGGGCGGCCGTCGCGCGCGCCATGGCGTGCCGTACGACGGTCACGAGGACCTCCTTGACGGACTGGCGGTCGCGGGCATCGCACAGCACCACAGGTACGCCGTCGTCGAGGTCGAGGGCCTGGCGGACCATGTCCGCCGGGTAACGGTCGGCCTCGTCGAAGCAGTTGACGCCGACCGCGAAGGGGATGGCGCGGCGCTCGAAGTAGTCGATCGCCGCGAAGCAGTCCTCCAGGCGGCGGGTGTCGGCGAGGACGACCGCGCCGAGCGAGCCCTGCGCCAACTCGTCCCACAGGAACCAGAAACGGTCCTGCCCCGGGGTGCCGAAGAGGTACAGGACGAGGTCCTCGCGGAGCGTGATGCGGCCGAAGTCCATGGCGACGGTGGTGGTGCTTTTCGCCTCGACGCCGACGAGGTCGTCGACGGGCCGCCCGGCCTCGCTCAGGGTCTCCTCGGTGCGCAGCGGTTTGATCTCGCTGACGGCGCCGACGAGGGTGGTCTTGCCCACGCCGAAGCCTCCGGCGACCAGGATCTTCAGGGTCACCGGCTCGACGGTGGGCTTGCGCCGCGCCGAGCGCCCGAGGATCGCCATGAGTCTCCACTCCAGAGGTGCCGTTGGTGCGGAACTCCCCTCTGACATGGGCGAGTTCCGCACCAGACTCTAGCTGCGGAGGCATTCCGGTTCACCGTCGGACGGTGATCGTGGCCGGAACGATGCAGGCTGCACGGGTGCTGTGGGGGAGGGTGCGGAATCGTCCGTGCCGGTTGGCGCCGCCTTGTCACCTTGGCGGCGAATCGTGCGGGACGAGTGTCGGCCATGGGGTGCTCACCGTTCCGGTTCGGGAAGTTCCGGTTCCGGGAGTTCCACCTCAGGGAGTTCCACTTCAGGGAGTCCCGTACCCGCCGCCCCCCGGTGTCTCCACCACGAGTACGTCACCGGGCAGCACCTGAGCCGAGTCCGCGCCCTCCAGGTGCAGCACAGAGCCGTCGGCGCGCTCGATCCGGTTGGAGCCGAGCGCGCCGGGCTCGCCGCCCGCCATGCCGTACGGCGGGACCCTGCGGTGGCCCGACAGGGTGGACACCGTCATCGGCTCGCGGAAGCGGATACGACGCACCACGCCGTCACCACCGCGCCTGCGCCCCGCTCCCCCGCTGCCGGTACGGACCGCGAACTCCTCCAGGAGTACGGGCAGTCGCCACTCCAGGACCTCGGGGTCGGTGAGCCGGGAGTTGGTCATATGGGTCTGGACGGCGGACGCCCCGTCGAAGTCCGCGCCCGCGCCGGAGCCCGAGGCCACCGTCTCGTAGTACTGGAACCGGTCGTTCCCGAAGGTCACGTTGTTCATCGTGCCCGAGCCCTCCGCCTGCACCCCGAGCGCCGCGTACAGCGCACCCGTGATGGCCTGCGAGGTCTCGACGTTGCCCGCGACGACAGCGGCGGGCGGCTGCGGCGAGAGCATCGAGCCGGGCGGTACGACGATCCGCAGCGGGCGCAGACAGCCGTCGTTGAGCGGGATGTCGTCGGCGACCAGGGTGCGGAAGACGTACAGGACGGCCGCGTTCACCACCGCGTAGGGGGCGTTGAAGTTGCCGGGCAGCTGGTCCGACGTACCGGTGAAGTCGATGGTCGCGGCGCGCTGTTCGCGGTCGACGGTGACCGCGACGCGGATGACGGCGCCGGAGTCCGTCTCGTAGGCGCAGGAGCCGTCGTCGAGGGCGTCGATGACGCGCCGCACGGCGTCCTCCGCGTTGTCCTGGACGTGCTTCATGTACGCCTGCACCACATCGAGGCCGAAGTGCTCGATCATCCGGCCGACTTCCTCGACGCCCTTGGCGTTGGCGGCGATCTGGGCGCGGAAGTCGGCCAGGTTGGTGTCCGGGTTGCGGGACGGGTAGCGGGCACCGGTGAGGTGCTCGTACGTCTCCCGTTCGCGGAAGCGGCCGTTCTCGGCGAGCAGCCAGTTGTCGAAGAGGACGCCCTCCTCCTCGATGCGGCGGCTGTCGGCGGGCATCGAGCCTGGTGCGATCCCGCCGATCTCCGCGTGGTGGCCGCGCGAGGCCACCAGGAAGAGGAGTTCGGCGCCTTCGGTGGCGGCCGTGTCGAAGACCGGGGTGATCACGGTGACATCGGGCAGGTGAGTGCCGCCGTGGTACGGGTCGTTGACGGCGTACGCGTCCCCGGGGCGCATCTCGGGGCGGCGCCGGAGGACCTCCTTGACGCTGGTGCCCATGGAGCCCAAGTGCACCGGAATGTGCGGGGCGTTGGCGACCAGGTTGCCGTCCGGGTCGAACAGCGCGCAGGAGAAGTCGAGCCGCTCCTTGATGTTCACGGACTGGGCGGTGGACTCCAGGCGGGCGCCCATCTGTTCGGCGATCGACATGAAGAGGTTGTTGAACACTTCGAGGAGCACCGGGTCGGCCTCGGTGCCCGCTTCGGGTCCCGCCGTCCGCGTCACGCGCTCCATGAGCAGGTGCCCCTCGTCGTTCACGGTGGCCTGCCAGCCCTCGTCGACGACCGTGGTCGCGTTGGCCTCGGTGACGACGGCGGGTCCGCTGATCCGCTCCCCCGGCCCCAGGTCCTCGCGCCGGTGCAGGGGGACGTCGCGGTGGGCGCCCCCGATGTGCACGCGCGCGTGGAGCCGGTTTCCGGCACCACGCGCGCGTGGTGCCGTGAGCGTGGCCAGGTCGGGCGGTTCGGTCAGCCCGGTGGCCTCAACGGACAGCGCTTCGACGACGACGGGGCGGTCGAGGGTGAAGGAGTACGTGGCCCGGTGGCGGTCCTCGAACTCCCGCCGCATGGTGTCGGGTTCGGTGAGGTCGACGGTGAGCACGGTGTCAGTGCCGTCGTAGCGCAGTTGGGCGCGGCGGGCGATCCGGACCCGCTCATCGGGCACGTCCTCGGCCCGCAGAGCGCCGCGGGCCGCGTCCTCCAGGGCGGCGGCCGTCTCCCGCACGCGCGGCATGGAGGCGGGCTCCAGGGGCGCCTCGACGGACTGCTCGCGCATCGCCGTGGTGTCCGCGAGCCCGATGCCGAGCGCGGAGAGCACACCGGCCATGGGCGGCACGAGGACCGTACGGATGCCGAGCGAGTCGGCAACGGCACAGGCGTGCTGGCCGCCCGCCCCGCCGAACGTGGTCAGCGCGTACCGGGTGACGTCGTGGCCCTTCTGTACGGAGATCCGCTTGACGGCGCCCGCGACATGCGCCACCGCGACCTGCAGGAACCCCTCCGCGACCTGCTCGGGCGTGCGGTCGTCGCCGGTATGCGCGCGGATCTCGGCGGCGAGCTCGGTGAACCGCTCCCGGACCAGATCGGCGTCCAGAGGCTGGTCGCCTTCGGGGCCGAACACCCGGGGGAAGTGCGCGGGTTGGATGCGGCCCAGCATCACGTTGGCGTCGGTGACGGTGAGCGGGCCGCCGCCGCGGTAGCAGGCGGGACCGGGTTCGGCACCGGCCGAGTCGGGGCCGACGCGGTATCGGCTGCCGTCGAAGTGCAGGACCGAGCCGCCGCCCGCGGCCACGGTGTGGATGTCCAGCATCGGTGCGCGCAGCCGTACACCGGCGATCTGTGTGGTGAAGACCCGTTCGTACGCGCCCGCGTAGTGCGAGACGTCGGTGGAGGTGCCGCCCATGTCGAAGCCGATGACGTTCTCGAACCCGGCCCGGCGCGACATCAGCGCCATGCCGACGATGCCGCCCGCCGGGCCGGACAGGACGGCGTCCTTGCCGCGGAACTGGTGGGCCTCGGCGAGCCCGCCGTTGGACTGCATGAACATCAGGCGTACGCCGGGGAGTTGACCGGCGATCCGGTCCACGTACCGCCGGAGCACCGGCGACAGGTAGGCGTCCACGACGGCCGTGTCGCCGCGCGGCACCAGTTTCATCAGGGGGCTGACCTCGCAGGAGAGCGAGATCTGCGGGAAGCCGATCCGGGCGGCGAGCCGGCCCACGGCCTGTTCGTGCGCGGGGTGCAGATGGCTGTGCAGGCAGACCACCGCGAGGGACCTGAAGCCCTCCTCGTACACGCCGCGCAAATCGGCCGCCAGCCGGTCCAGGTCGGGTGGCGTGAGCACGGTGCCGTCGGCGGTGACGCGTTCGTCGACCTCCACCACGCGCGTGTGCAGCAGTTCGGGCAGGACGATCTCGCGGGCGAAGATCTGCGGGCGGTTCTGGTACGCGATCCGCAGGGCGTCGCGGAAGCCGCGGGTGACGACCAGGGCCGTGGGTTCGCCCTTGCGTTCCAGGAGGGCGTTGGTGGCGACGGTGGTGCCCATCCGGACCGTGTCGATCCGGGCCTCTTCCAGGGGTACGTCCAGTAGAGCGCGGATGCCCGCCACCGCGGAGTCGCGGTAGCGGGCGGGGTTCTCCGACAGGAGCTTGTGGGTGAGCAGCCGGCCGTCCGGGCGCCGGGCGACCACGTCGGTGAACGTGCCGCCGCGGTCGATCCAGAACTGCCAGCCCGCGCTCGTACCGCCGTCGTCCGACCCTGTCCCTGTACCTGCCGCCGTCCCTGCACCTGCCGCTGTCCCTGCACCTGTCACGGAGATCTCCTGCTCAGGCGCGCGTGGACCGTGGTCTCAGAGCGCGCGCAGACCGTTGATCACATCGCGCAGAATACTCTCGTCGGGCAGTTCGGCAGGGGGAACGGGCCGGGTGACATGGACCAGTTCCTGGGCGACGAGATCGCCGACCAGGACCCGGACCACACCGATCGGAAGGTCCAGTTCCGAGGCCAGTTCGGCCACGGACTGCGGGGTGCTGCGGCACAGTTCGACGATGTCGACGTGCTCGGGGGCGAGGGTGTGGTCCGCTTCCCGGTCGTCCGCGCGGGTCTCGGCGACGACGACCGCGATCAGGTCGAGGCGGTGCTGGCCCGCACTTGTGGTGCGGCCCCGCGTCATGGCGTACGGACGCACCACTGGTCCGGCGTCGTCGTCGAACCAGTGGGATGTCCCTTGGCCGGCCTTACCGTCGCTGCTCATGCCATTCCACTACCCTCCGGCGGGCAGATCGGTACGTGGCGCGGTGGCCAGATGCACGCCGACCCGCTTCACGAGAAGGGTCATCTCGTACGCGACCAGGCCGACGTCGGAGTCCGAGTCGGAGAGGAGGGCGAGGCAGCTGCCGTCGCCCGCAGCGGTGACGAACAGGAACGCGTCGTCCAGCTCCACCACGGTCTGGCGGACCCGGCCCGCCTCGAAGTGCCGGCCCACGCCCTTGGCGAGGCTGTGGAAGCCGGAGGCCACGGCGGCCAGGTGCTCGCTGTCCTCGCGGGTCAGGTCGGCCGAGACGCCGGTGGCCAGTCCGTCCGACGACAGGACGACGGCCTTGCGGATGCTCGCCACGCGGGCGACCAGGTCGTCGAGCAGCCAGTTCAGCTCGCCGATGTGTGCGGCGGTCCTCGGTGCGGTCATCGACCGTCCCCTTCCGGTGTGGTGCGGTGTGCTGTGGTGTCCCCGGCCGTACCGGAACCAGTGGTACCGACGTCGGCGGAGCCGGTTTCGGTTGCGTCGGTCTCGGTGGCCTCGGGAGTCGTGGCCCGGGATGCGCCGGTTTCGGATGCCGTGCGCGCGGGTGGGGTGGGTCCGGCCTCGGTGGGCGTGGTCCCCGTGGGTTCGGTCCGCGCGGGTGCCGGAGCCTCGTCCGTCTCGCCGTTGTCGCGGCGGCCGCGTTGCCAGCCGCGCTGGAGCGAGGCCATCCGGCTGCGCACCTCGTCGGCGTCCCGCTCGGCCGGTGCCTGGTCGCGTACGGGCGTACGGTCCTCGCCGCCCTTGAGCTGCGGCGCGAGGCTGGCCTGCCGTACCCGACGGGGCAGGGAGGCGGTGGGCATGTCCTGGTACGGGGCGCGGCGCGCGGGGTTCCCGTCACCGTTCCCGTCACCGCTCGCGGCACCGTTCCCGTCACCGTTCCCGTCGCCAGGGCGGCCGGTCGCGGCCGGAGCGGTTGTGTCCGGAGCCTCTTCGCGGGGGCCGTGCGCCGAGGTCGTACCCGTGTCGGGGCCCGCCTCGTCCGTACCGTCGCTGCCCGGACCCGAAGAACCGCGCCCCTCGAACCGGTCGGGCAGTCCGCTGAGCAGCTCCTCGCGCGTGGTGAGGACC
>NZ_JAAAHS010000308.1 GCF_009908195.1 Streptomyces boluensis
GTTCCGTCGGCGCTGGCGGGCTTGCTGCTGGCGTCGACGGGGCCTGGCTGTGTGGGGCGTTGATGCTTCGCCGGTGGGGCGGTTGACGGGTTTCCCGGCGGGGCTTTGGGGTGCCTGCTGGGTTCAGGTGGCGAGGATGTGGTCGAGGGCGTTTCGGGCTCGTGTGAGGGATGCGGGCATGAGGTGTCGGTAGACGCGGTAGGTGGTTTCGATGTTGCGGTGGCCTAGCCATTCGGAGACGTCGGTGATGGGGATTCCGTGTTCGAGGCACACGGACGCAAAGAGGTCGCGGTAGCCGGAGAGGGTCATGCCTTTCGGGGGAGGCAGGACGGAGTGGAGTTTCGCTGTTCGGGTGCTTTCCATGTGGTGGGTGAAGTGGCCGTTTGGTCCGCGGAGCAGGTATCCGTCGGGGGTGGTGCCGTGTCGCATTTCGAAGCGTTCGATGGCTTCTCTGGCGGATCGGGGCAGGGGGGACGTCGCGGAATTCGCCGGGGCGGCGGTGTTTCAAGGGTGCGGGCCGGTAGGTGTCGTCGGAGACGATGTTGTTGATGTTGGTGGCGCGGGCTTCTCCGTTGCGTAGTCCGCAGCCGCGCATCATGGTGATCATCAGGCCGAGTGGGGCGTCCGCTCTATGCGTGGCGGCTGTTGCGTATTCGACGCTCGGGATGACGGACCGTGGGGGCATGTAGGGGCGGGTTTTGATCCCGACCGTGGGGTCTGTGGGAATGGCCTTCTTGCGGACCGCGTCGAGGAGGATTGCGCGCAGGAGGTTGTAGGCGTTGTGCTGTGTTCCCGGTTCGGTGTTCCGGTGTTCCATGCCGGCGATGAAGCGCTCAATGGCCAGGGCGCTGATTGCCTCCAGGCGGACGTCGCCGAGTGCGGGGTAGAGGTGCGTTGTGAGGTGGGAGCGGTATTTCTTGCCGGCCGCCAGCCCCGCGCAGCTCGGCCCAGGGCGGTCCAGGTCCGGCAGTACGGGACCGACGCGCTGTCGGCCGGCAGTACCGGCCTGCTGTACGCGTACGACGACGCCGGCGAGTTCTTCTGGGTGGCCGCCCATGACACAGAGCTCGGTTCCGCCGCACTGGATCGAGCCCCGCGCACCCGGCGGGCCTGACCTCCCGAACCCTCCTCCGGCACGTCACCTCACGGCTGCAAGCCGCCTCAACTTCTCACCGCTCACTAGGACTTCACATGGATGCCATCACCCTGGGCATCGGCGTGTCCGTCGCCGTTGTCCTCCTCATCGTCGTCGCTCTGCTGCTCGTGGTCACACGGCTCTTCCGCAAGGTCGAGCAGGGCAGAGCGCTGATCGTCTCCAAGATGCGCAAGGTCGATGTGACAAGGCCGAGGTCATGGACATCTCGGTGAAGACGATCGACATCGTCCGCACCGGCCGGGACGGGCTGATCTGCCGGGACAACATCCGTGCCGACATCCGCATTTCGTTCTTCGTACGGGTCAACAAGACCGTGGAGGACGTGATCCGGGTGGCGCAGGCCATCGGCACGGTTCCGGGCCAGCGACCAGAACACGCTGCAGGAGCTGTTCAACGCCAAGTTCGCCGAGGCGCTCAAGACGGTCGGCAAACAAATGGACTTCGCCGACCTCTACACCAAGCGCGACGAACTCCGGGACCGCATCATTCAGTTGATCGGCACCGACCTCAACGGCTACAGCCTGGAGGACGCGGCGATCGACCACCTGGAGCAGACGCCGCTGAACCAACTCGACCCGTCCAACATTCTCGACGCCCAGGGCATCCGGAAGATCACCGAGCTGACGGCCGTGGAGCACGTGAAGACGAACGAGTTCACGCGGCACGAGGAGAAGGAGATCACCCGGCAGAACGTCGACGCCCGGGAGGCGATCCTGGAGCTGGAGCGTCGGCAGGCGGACGCCGAGATCAAGCAGAAGCGTGAGGTCGACACCGTACGGGCGCGCGAGGAGGCCGAGACCGCGCGGGTGGTGGAGGAGGAGCGGCTGCGTGCGCAGGGCGCGTTCCTCGCCACCGAGGAGAAGCTCGGTGTGCAGCGCGAGAACCAGGCCCGTGAGGTCGCCGTCGCGCAGAAGAACCGCGAGCGCGTCGTCGCCATCGAGAGCGAGCGCATCGAGAAGGACCGCCTCCTCGAAGTCATCGCCCGCGACCGGGAGACCGAACTCACCCGGATCGCCGCCCAGAAGGAGGTCGAGGCGGAGAAGCGGGAGATCGCCGACGTCATCCGGGAACGCGTGGCCGTGGACCGTACGGTCGCCGAGCAGGAGGAGTCGATTCTGAAACTGCGGGCCGTCGAGGAGGCGGAGCGGCAGCGGCAGGCCGTGATCATCGCCGCCGAGGCGCAGGCGCAGGAAGGGCTGGTCAAGAGCATCAAGGCGGCGGAGGCCGCCGAGCAGGCCGCCACTCACCGCGCGGCGGAGGAAATCACCCTGGCCGAGGCCCGGTTGAAGGCGTCCGACCTGGACGCGCGGGCCAAGCTGCGCCTTGCCGAGGGGGTCCAGGCCGAGCGCGCCGCCGAGGGCCTCGCGGCCGTGCAGGTACGGGAGAAGGAGGCCGACGCGATCGAGAAGGCGGGCCGTGCCGAGGCGGAGGCGGCCGAGGCGCTGATGCGCGCGGAAGCCGAGGGCACCGAGGCCAAGCTGAAGGCGGAGGCCGCGGGCCTGACGGAGAAGGCCGCCGCCATGGCCGCCCTCGACGAGGCGTCCCGTACGCACGAGGAGTACCGGCTGCGTCTGGAGGCCGAGAAGGACATCCGGCTCGCCGGCATCGAGGTGCAGCGGCAGGTCGCGGAGGCGCAGGCCACGGTGCTCGCCACCGGTCTGGAGAACGCCGACATCAACATCGTCGGGGGCGAGTCCGTCTTCTTCGACCGGCTCGTGTCGTCGATCTCGCTGGGTAAGGGCGTCGACGCCTTCGTCCAGAACTCCGAGACCGCGCAGATCCTCGCGGGTCCTTGGCTGGACGGCACCGCGAGCTTCACCGACGATCTGGCCAAGGTGCTCGGCTCGGTCTCCACGGCCGACGTGCAGAACCTCACTGTGTCCGCGCTGCTGATGAAGCTCATGAACGGCGGCAAGGCCGGACCCGTACGTGAACTCCTCGACAAGGCAGGACAGTTGGGGATCGCCGACATGCCGATCGTCGAGCTGAACGGCGCCGGCAAGAGCTCACCCGCGGGCTGACCTGGACCGGCCGGGGCCGCTGCACGGGGGTCAGTGGCCCCGGCCCCGTACGGCCTGCCGCGCCCCCGGCAGGCGCACCTCGCACCACGCGACACCACACGGCAACACGGCACCACACCGAAGGACGCCGGACACCATGGAGACCAGGAACGGAACCGAGGCCGGAACCGAGGCCGGGGCCGGCCCTGGACCCGAAGCCGGCCTGGACGCCGGAACGTACGAGGTGCTGCGCGCCCGCCTGGCCAAGGAAGCGTGGCAGCTGGCCGACCGCGCCACCGGCCTCAACGAACAGCGCGTGGCGGCCTTCGGCTCCACCGAGCTGGCCCTCGCCGACAGCAGGAGCCTGCGCACCGAGCACCCGTGCACCCTGCGCGACGTCGTCGCCATCGGCGATGTCCTGCTCCTCGGCACTGATCGTGCGCCCGGAGCGGAGCCGCAGTCGCAGACCTCGGTCACCGACGTCTTCGCACTCCTCGACCGGGACCTGAACCGCCGGCCCGACGAAACGGTTCCCGGACTCCTCGACGACCCCGACTTCGTCCGCGAGTTCGAGGCCCTGTTCCGCTACTACCGGCAGGCCCGTCTGCTCCGGCTCCGGCACGTCGACGGCAAGCTGCTCGCCGTCTTCCAGACCGGCGAACGGGCCGAGGGCATCCGGGTGTTGCGCTGGGCCCTCGCCGACGGGCGCGCCGAGTTCCTGGACGCACGCGGCGACCGGGACCATGCCGCACCCCCGGCCCACGACTTCCCGTGGACGGCCGCGACCCGCGACGACCACGTCCTTGGCCGGCACCCGCACGTCTCCGTCGGCGGCGAGGTGTTCGTCTCGACGGTCGGCGGACAGCTCACCGTCAAGGTGGAGGACGACACCGAGACCGGCCACGGCATCCATACGGAACCGGTGCAGGAGCCCCTGCAGTCCCTCGCGGACGCCGACGTGGAGCACGCGCGCGTGGGCCCGCTGATCCTGCTGCGTGTCCGCCCGTACAAGGAGAACGCCTGGCGGCACCTGGTCTTCCACACCCTGACCCGGACCGTGGTCCGCCTGGACGGGATCGGTCAGGCGTGCCGCCGGCTGCCCGAGGACCAGGGCATTGTCTTCCCCGGCGGCTACTGTCTGGCCGGCGGCCCGTACAAGACGTTCGACGCGATGGACACCGAAGGGCTGGAGTTCGAGCGCACGGTGCGCTCGCCCAACGGCGAGGACGTCCTCTACGCCTTCCGCGCCCGCGAGGACGGCCGCAGCCTGCTGCTCCCGTACAACCTGATCCGCAAGGAGATCGCCAACCCGCTGTCCTGCCACGGGTACGCGCTCCTCGACGACGGCACGCTGAGCGTGCTGCGGGCCGGGTCCGCGGAGCCCGCTCGCGTGCACCCCGTGCAGATCTGGCGGTCCCCGTTCGTCGCCGACATCCACGCCGCAGCCCGGCCGGCCGGCGAGGGGCCGCTGGCCCGCATCGGCAACGCCGACCTCGTACGGGGAATCTCCGACTGCCTGTCCCTCGCCCGCGCCGTCACCGAAACGACGCCCACCACAGGCGTGTACGAGTCACTGCTCGCGTCCTGCGTCCGCACGGCCGACTCCCACCACTGGCTGGGCGAGGCCGAAGTCGGCGACCTGCGCACCCCGTTGGAGGCGATGCGCACCACCGCCGAGCAGGTCCTCACCGAGTTCGCGACCGTCCAGACCCTCACCCGGCAGGCAGCGGAGGCCCTGGAGGCGTCGGTCGCGCGCAGCACCGCGCTCGTACGACGCATCCGCGGCGAGTCCCCGCACGAGGCCACTGAGTGGGTCGACCGCCTCACCGAACTCCGCCTCGCACAGGGGCAGTTGCTGACGCTGAAGGACATGAGGTACGCGGACGGCGACCGCATCGACGCACTCGCCGCCGACCTCGCGGACGACCTCACATCGGCCGGGCGGCGCGCCGTCGCCTTCCTGCGGCGCCCCGACGCGTTCGCCGCCCACCACGCCGACATCGCTCAACTGGCCGCCGACGCCGAGGCGATCACTACCGTCGCCGAGGCCGAAGCCCTCGCCGACCGGCTGCGGCAGCTCACCGAGCGACTACAGACCGTCACCGAGGTCGTCGCGGGACTCGACGTCGGTGACGCGACCGTCCGTACCGCCGTCCTGGAGCGGATCGCCGAGGTCCTCGCGGACGTCAACCGGGCCCGCGCCGGCCTGGACGCACGGCGCCGCGAACTCACCGCGCACGAGGACCGGGCCGAGTTCGCGGCGGAACTCGCCCTGCTCGGCCAGGCCGTCACGGGCGCACTCGCCGCCGCGACCACACCGGAGAGCTGCGACGAACAGCTCGCCCGCCTCCTGCTCCACCTGGAGAACCTGGAGGCCAGGTTCGCGGAGTCGGACGCGTACCTCGACGAGATCGACACCAGGCGCACCGAGGTCTACGAGGCGCTCGCCGCCCGCAAGCAGACCCTCGCCGACACCCGCGCCCAGCGCGCCGAACGCCTGGCGACCTCAGCGGGCCGCGTCCTCGACACCATCACCCGGCGCCTCGCCACCCTCGCCTCCGCCGACGACATCAACACCTACTTCGCCTCCGACCCCATGGTCGGCAAGGTCCACCGCACCGTCGGCGAACTCCGCCAACTCGGCGACCAGGTACGGGCGGAGGAGCTGGAGGCACGCATCGGAGCGGCCCGCCAGGAGGCCGCCCGCTCCCTGCGCGACCGCACCGAGCTGTACGCGGACGGCGGCGACACCCTCCGGCTCGGCCGCCACCGGTTCGCCGTGAACACCCAGCCCCTCGACCTCACCGTCGTCCCGCACGGCGACGGCATGGCGTTCGCGCTGACGGGCACCGACTACCGCGCACCCATCACCAACCCGGCCTTCGCCGAGCTGCGCCCCTACTGGAACCAGACCCTTCCCTCCGAGAACCCGGAGGTCTACCGCGCCGAACACCTCGCCGCCCGCCTCCTGGACGAACACGGCGCCGAGGCCCTGCTCGCCGCGGACGACCTGCCCGCCCTCGTGCGGACGGCCACCGGGGCCGCGTACGACGAGGGGTACGAACGCGGCGTCCACGACCACGACGCGACGCTCGTCCTGCGCGCGCTGCTGCGCCTGCACGGCGCCGCGGGACTGCTGCGGCACACCCCGCGCGCCCGCGCCATGGCCCAGTTCCACTGGGCGCACGACTCCACGGAAGAGGAGCGCGCGCTCTTGACTCGCCGCGCCGTTTCGCTGGCCCGCGCCCGTGACACCTTCGGCCTCGCCCCCGCCATCGACGACTTCCGCGCCGAACTCGCCGCCAGGATCGGCGACGCGGACGCCGCCGCGTACCTCTTCGACGAGCTCACCACCGCACCCGAAGGCTTCGTCACCTCGACGGCGACCCGCACGCTCCTCGACAAGTTCCGCCACACTACGGACAGTTCGGCGTACGAGGACGACCTCGACGCGGTTACCGACCCACACGCCCGACGCCAGCTCGCCGAAGCCTGGCTGAGCTCCTACCTGACGGCCACGGGGGAGAGCGGCGACCTGGACGAGGCGGTCGCCGTCGAACTCTGCCGCGACCTGCCGCGCTACGACAGCGCCGCACCGCTGACCGTCACCGTCGACGGACTCCTCGGTACTCACCCACGGATCGAGGGCCGCACGCTCACCGTCCGCATCGACGAACTCCTCGACCGCACCCGGAAGTTCCGCACCGGCGCCGTCCCCGGCTTCCGCACCTACCAGACCCTGCGCACGGAACTCGCGGCCACCGAACGGGCCCGGCTGCGCCTGGACGAGTACCGCCCGAGGGTCATGTCCGCCTTCGTCCGTAACCGGCTCATCGACGAGGTCTACCTGCCTCTGATCGGTGACAGCCTCAGCAAGCAACTGGGCACCGCAGGCGGCCTGTTGCTCCTCGTCTCCCCGCCCGGCTACGGCAAGACGACCCTCATGGAGTACGTCGCCGACCGGCTCGGCGTGATCCTGGTCAAGGTCAACGGCCCGTCCCTCGGCCACGACGTCACCTCCCTCGACCCGGCCGAGGCCCCGAACGCCACCGCCCGCCAGGAGATCGACAAGGTCAACTTCGCCCTGGAGGCGGGCAACAACGTCCTGCTGTACCTCGACGACATCCAGCACACCTCGCCGGAACTCCTGCAGAAGTTCATCTCGCTCTGCGACGCCCAACGCCGCATGGAGGGCGTCTGGAACGGCACTTCACGCACGTACGACCTGCGCGCCAAGCGCTTCGCCGTCTGCATGGCCGGCAACCCCTACACCGAGTCCGGCGCCCGCTTCCGCATCCCTGACATGCTCGCCAACCGCGCCGACGTGTGGAATCTCGGCGAGGTACTGACGGGCAAGGAGGAGGCGTTCGCGGTCAGCTTCGTCGAGAACGCCCTGACGGCCAACCCCGTGCTCGCCCCGCTGGCCGGGCGCGACCGCGCCGACCTGGACCTGCTGATCCGCCGTGCCGACGGCGACCCCGCAGCACGCGCCGACCGGCTCGTCCACCCGTACGCTCCCGCCGAGTTGGACCGTATCGTCGCCGTACTGCGTCATCTGCTCACCGCACGGGCGACGGTCCTGGCGGTCAACGCCGCCTACATCGCCTCGGCGGCGCAGTCCGACGAGGCGCGCACCGAACCGCCGTTCCGGCTCCAGGGCTCGTACCGCGACATGAACAAGATCGCCGCACGGATCGACCCGGTGATGAACGACGCCGAGCTCGCTGCCGTCATCGACGACCATTACACTGCCGAGGCCCAGACCCTGACCACCGGCGCGGAGGCCAACCTGCTCAAGCTCGCCGAACTCCGCTCGACGCTCACCCCGCAGGACGCGGCACGCTGGGTGGAGATCAAGGCGGCCCACGTCCGCGCGGCCCGCCTCGGCGCTGGGGGCGACGACCCGGTCACCCACGCCGTGGCCGCCCTCGACCTGGTCGCCGACCGGCTCGCCGCAGTCGAGTCGGCCATCACCCGCGCCACCGATCCGCGCAACGCCCTGGCCAACCCCTCGGCACGGCACACGAAGGGGACGCGTTGAAGGCGCCGACAGCGCGCGGGCAGCAGATGGACGGCGTGCACGAGAGCTGGACGTACTCCGAGCTCGTGTCCCAAGTCGCCCGCACCGGGCGCAGGTTGACCCGGGACGAACTGGACGACCGCCGCGCCGTTGGAGAGGCAGCAGCCGCGGCCGGACAGAGCCTGCGCTCCGCCATCCGCGACCATGTCGTCGCGACGCGCGCCGCATGGCCGCGCACGGAGACGGGGGACTCGGCGGACCGAGCGCTCGCGATGGTCGAGCAGGTGGTCGACGCGCTGGCCGAGGGCTACGAACGGGCCCAGCGGCTTGCCGTACGCGAGGAGGAGTCCTTCCGCCGCGAGTTCATCGACGACCTGCTCCACGGCCGCAGCTCGCTGGGCCGACTCGCCGAGCGGGCCGAGCGGTTCGGCCTCCGCCTTGCCCGTGAACACGCGGTGGCCGTCGCCCAAGGACCGCAGGCGTACAGCGAGGCCGACCCCGTGGCGCGCCGTGTGGGCGAGGCCGTGCACGGGCGGTTCGGCGAGCGCAGCATCCTGCTGACGACCAAGGAAGGCCGGCTCATCTGCATCGCGCCGGGCGACGACCAGGACGTGCTGCTCCACTTCGCCAAGCAGGCGCACGCCGCCACCGACGGCGGCCAAGTGGCCATCGGCCGCCGGCACGCGGGCGCGGGAGGCGTCGTGCAGTCCTACGAGGAGGCCCTGAGCACCCTCGACCTGGCGGCCCGACTCGGTCTCGACGCACCGGTCCTGCACTCCGCGGACCAGCTGGTCTATCCGGTACTCACCCGCGACCGCCAGGCCATGGCCGACCTGGTGACCAGCACCCTGGGACCGCTGCGCGAAGCCCGTGGCGGAGCGGGGCCGTTGCTGGACACGCTGACGGCGTACTTCGACGCCGGCTGCGTCGCGGCCCAGGCGGCGCGCACCCTCTCGCTCAGCGTGCGCGCACGGACGTACCGCCTGGAGCGCATCCACCAGCTCACCGGCACCAACCCCACCGACCCCTTGCACCGCTACACCTTGCAGACCGCGGTCATCGGCGCCCGCCTTCTGGACTGGCCGGGGAATGATCTGTGAGGGAAGACGGGCGGGGGCCCGTGTCCGCCGGCGGTTGGTGAGGCCGATCCGGCGTGTGTGCCACGGGGGCGAGGGAGCGTGCGCGCGAGGGGGAGTGTGCCCGGGGGCGAGG
>NZ_JAAAHS010000309.1 GCF_009908195.1 Streptomyces boluensis
GAGAGGGCCCGGCGGCCAAAACCGCCGGGCCCTCACCCGTACACATGCAAGAGAAGCACTACAGGCCGCTACGAACCGCTACAGATACAACCCCGTGGAATCCTCAGACCCCTCGAAACGGTCCGCGGCCACCGCGTGCAGATCACGCTCACGCATCAGGACGTACGCCACGCCCCGCACCTCGACCTCGGCCCGGTCCTCCGGGTCGTACAGCACCCGGTCACCCGGCTCCACCGTCCGGACGTTCTGCCCCACGGCGACCACACCCGCCCAGGCGAGCCGCCGGCCCACGGCCGCGGTCGCCGGAATGACGATGCCGCCCGTGGAACGCCGCTCGCCCTCGGCGATATCGGTCCGCACGAGCACCCGGTCATGCAGCATCCGGATGGGCAACTTGTCGTGGTGTTCCTGGCTGTTGGCGCTCACACCCCGAACCTACCTGCCCGCACGCCCACCGCGTGCCGCCGGGTCAGCGTCGCTTACGGCGCGAGGACAACGTGAGCAGCCCCACCACCGAGACCACGACAAGCGCCATCGGAACGACCCGATCGAGCCGCGGCGCACCCTCGGCGTCCACGAACCTGGCCTTCACGTCGCTGACGGCCCGGTTGGCGCAGACGTACGCGCGGCCGACGGTCTGGTCGACCGAGCTCGCGACGCGCGCCTTGGCATCCCCGACGATCGTCTTCGGATGTACGCGTACACCGATCTCGTCGAGGGTCTCGGCCAGCTGGGCACGCCGCCGCTTGATGTCCGCCTCGATCTCAGCGGGGGTCCTGGCCTGAGCATCCGACACCGCGCTGCCTCCGTGTGGTCGCGTTCCGTCGTCGTGGTGGACAGTCTGTCAGCTCCGCACCGAACGCACCGCACAGCACCCCCATTACGCTCTCCCCGTACGCCCGTACATATGGACCAGTCCGGCGACACCCGCGACACCCGCACTTCATGAGGAGAGACCGCAGATGAGCGAGCGCCTGCAGCCCGGCGACACCGCCCCCGCCTTCACCCTGCCCGACGCGGACGGCAACGAGGTCTCGCTCGCGGACCACAAGGGCCGCAAGGTCATCGTGTACTTCTACCCGGCCGCCCTCACCCCCGGCTGCACCAAGCAGGCCTGCGACTTCACGGACAACCTCGACGTCCTCGCCGCCGCCGGGTACGACGTCATCGGCGTCTCCCCCGACAAGCCGGAGAAGCTCGCGAAGTTCCGCGAGAAGGAGAACCTCAAGGTCACGCTGGTCGGCGACCCGGACAAGACCGTCCTTGAGTCCTACGGCGCCTTCGGCGAGAAGAAGCTGTACGGCAAGGTCGTCACGGGCGTCATCCGCTCCACGATCGTCGTGGACGAGGCGGGCAAGGTCGAGCACGCCTTCTACAACGTGAAGGCCACGGGCCACGTAGCGAAGATCATCCGGGACCTGGGCGTCTGAGCCCTCCCTTCTTCCGTACGGAACGGCCCGCACCACTTGCAGAAGTGGTGCGGGCCGTTCCGCATATCGGTGCATGTGGGACGTAACTGTCCGATAACCGGTTCGTTACTCCGTACGAGATCGCGAACACGCGGTCGACACGGGAGGGGAACCGATGAAGCCAGTCAGCCCATACACGAAGCAACGACTCGAGGAGGCGGCTCGGGGCGCACGGACGCTGTCGGAGGCGCTGGAGCGGTTGGGAGTGGATCCGCGGAGCTCCACGCGGCGCTACATAGCGGAGCGCATGAGGAAACTGGGCGTGGACACGTCGCACTTCGAGCGGGAGGGAGTGAAGTGGACGCGGGAAGTCCTGCAGGCGGCAGTCTCGGCGTCCACAACCGTGGTGGAGGTGCTGCACCACCTCGGGCTTGAGGCGGTGGGCGGCCACCACACGCACATCAGCCGCAGGATCAAGGCCTACGGGATCGACACCTCGCACTTCCAGATACCGTCACGCCGCGGCGAGACGCGACGCCCCCGAACGCCGGAGGCGTTGCTCGTCGAACAGCCGGCGGATCGTGCGCGACGCATAGGGAGCGATCGCCTCCGCCGGGCGATGACGGCTTCGGGGATCCCGGAGTGTTGTGCCCGGTGCGGCACGGGTCCTGTGTGGCGAGGCCACCCGCTGCCCCTTGAGGTCGATCACATCGACGGCAACTGGCGCGACAACAGGATCGAGAACCTCCGGCTCATGTGCCCCAACTGCCACTCGACTACGGACAGTTACCGGGGTCGAGGCAAGGCACGTCGCAACAGGGGAACGCGATGAGCGACCGGATCGAGTACACCCGCGAACGCCTCGCACAAGCTGCTGCCGAGTGCTCCAGCATCGACGAGGTCATCGAGTTCTTCGGCACCCGGCCGTACGACACACTCCGGCGCTATCTGTTCAGGCGCTTCGACCATTTCGGGATCGACGTCTCGCACGTGCACCGGCCACGCCGGGGCAAGGGCGAGCTGGCCAAGCCGCCGGCCCCTGAGCTGCGCCGCGCGGTGGAGGGCTCAACCTCCATTGCCGGTGTGCTCCGTTCCCTGGGCAGGGCGCCCTACAGCGGACGTCAACGTGCGCTGCTCCGCGCGTGGGTGGCAGAGGACGGCCTGGACGCCTCGCACTTCCTCGGACAAGCGCATCAACGCGGAAACCCGGGTCCGACGCCCGTCAAGGGGCCCGAGGAAATCCTGGTGCAGCACGACGGCAAGCAGCGGACGAGAGCCAAGCTGCTACGTCGAGCCCTGCACGAAGTCGGCGTACCGGAGGAATGCGCCGACTGCGGCACCGGACCCGAATGGCTCGGCGATCCCATGACCCTGGAGGTCGACCACATCAACGGCGACTGGAGCGACGACCGCCGGGAGAACCTGCGGTTACTGTGCCCCAACTGCCATGCGGTCACCAGCACATGGTGCCGAGGCGGACGCCGCAGGCCCTCGTAGGCGCGTACCAGACAAGCGGTACCATGGCGGCCACGCGGCCGTGGCGAAATGGTATACGCGAGGGCCTTAGAAGCCCTTGGGCGAGAGTCCGTGAGGGTTCGAATCCCTCCGGCCGCACCCTAAACGGCCTGCGAATCGAAGGATCGGCTCGCAGGCCGTTTTGCGTGGCCTCAGCCCAACAACTCCCGAACCACCGGCACCAGCGCCCGAAACGCCTCCCCCCGATGGCTGATCGCATTCTTCTCGGCCGCGCTCAGCTCCGCACAAGTGCGACTCTCCCCCTCCGGCTGGAGGATCGGGTCGTACCCGAAGCCGCCCGAGCCCGACGGCTCGTACCGCAGCGTGCCGCGCAGTTGGCCCTCGACGACGCGTTCCGTGCCGTCCGGGAGGGCGAGGGCCGCGGCGCAGGCGAAGTGGGCGGATCGGTGGGCCTCGTCGATGTCCGACAGCTGGGCGAGGAGGAGTTCGAGGTTGGCGGTGTCGTCGCCGTGGCGGCCGGCCCAGCGGGCGGAGAAGATGCCGGGGGCGCCGCCGAGTACGTCGACGCAGAGGCCGGAGTCGTCGGCGACGGCAGGGAGGCCGGTGGCCTGGGCGAGGGCGTGGGCCTTGAGGAGGGCGTTCTCGGCGAAGGTGACGCCGGTTTCCTTGACGTCGGGGATGTCCGGGTAGGCGTCGGCGCCGACGAGGTCGTGGGGCAGTCCGGCGTCGGCGAGGATCGCCTTGAGCTCGGTGATCTTTCCGGCGTTGCGGGTGGCGAGGATCAGGCGTGTCATGCGTCGATTATCGGCGTCGTGCGCCGGGTGGTGGTGGCGGGCCCGTGGGCGTCGCCACCACCTGTCGGGCGTTACGGCTTGCAGGCCTTGGTGAGTTCGCCGGTGGCGTCGGTGACTCCGGAGACGTCGGGTGTGGGGTCGCCGTTCTTGATGGCCTTGCGGACTTCGTCGACGGACTTGGTGAGGTCGTCGACGGCCTTGCCGACGTCGGCGTTGTCGGTCTTGTCGCCGATCTCGCCGAGGTTCTTGTCGATCTTGTCGAGTGCCTTCTCGGCTTCGAGGGGGTTGTCGGCGGCGCTCTCCACGGCCTGCTGGAGGTCGGACGCGCTCTGCGCGATGGCGTCGGCGGTCCGTACGCAGTCGAGTGCCGTGTCGACGGCGCTGCAGCCGATGGCGAGCGGCGCCACAAGGGCCACCGCGGCGGTGGCGAGGGTGATGCGTGCGGTACGTCGGCGGCGCGAGGCCATGAACGGTCCCTCCCTGGCTGTGCCCGGACGGTGGGTGGATGTGGTGTGTCCGGGCTGGTCTTCGTACCTCTATGAACGCGTGGTTGCGGTCAGTTGGTTGCGCCGCCGGGTGTGATGGTCGCCTCGAGGGCCTTGCGCTGGAGTGTGGCGAGTTCGTCGCAGCCGGCGACGGCGAGGTCGAGGAGGGCGTTGAGTTCGTCGCGGGCGAAGGGTTCGGCTTCGGCGGTGCCCTGGACCTCGACGAAGCGGCCGTCGCCGGTGCAGACGACGTTCATGTCGGTGTCGGCCTTGACGTCTTCTTCGTAGCGGAGGTCGAGGAGGGGGGTTCCGTCGACGATGCCGACGCTGACGGCGGCGACGGTGCTGGTGAGGGGGGTGGCCTTGGGCTTGATGAGCTTCTTGCCCTGGGCCCAGGTGATGGCGTCGGCGAGGGCGACGTAGGCGCCGGTGATGGCGGCGGTGCGGGTGCCGCCGTCGGCCTGGAGGACGTCGCAGTCGAGGACGATGGTGTTCTCGCCGAGGGCCTTGTAGTCGATGACGGCGCGCAGGGAGCGGCCGATGAGGCGGCTGATCTCGTGGGTGCGGCCGCCGATCTTGCCGCGTACGGATTCGCGGTCGCCGCGGGTGTTGGTGGCGCGGGGGAGCATCGAGTATTCGGCGGTGACCCAGCCTTCTCCGCTGCCCTTGCGCCAGCGCGGGACGCCTTCGGTGACGGAGGCGGTGCAGAAGACCTTGGTGTCGCCGAAGGAGACGAGGACGGAGCCTTCGGCGTGCTTGCTCCAGCCGCGTTCGATGGTGACGGGTCGGAGCTGGTGCGGCGTGCGGCCGTCGATACGAGACATGCGCTCGACCCTATCGCCCGTGGGGCGGGGCGATTCTCAGGGTGGATCGCCCGTGCTGCAGGCCGAAGGCCCCGTACTGCCGTGGTGGGTGGCGGTGCGGGGCCTTCGGGTGGTGAGCCGGTGTCAGCTCACATCATGTCTTCGATGTCTGCGGCGATGGGGTCGGCGTCGGTGCCGATGACGACCTGGATCGCGGTGCCCATGCGGACGACGCCGTGGGCGCCGGCGGCCTTGAGGGCGGTTTCGTCGACCTTGTCGGGGTCGATGACCTCGGTGCGGAGGCGGGTGATGCAGCCCTCGACCTCTTCGATGTTCTCGATGCCGCCCAGCCCGGCGACGATCTTCTCAGCCTTAGTGGCCATGTCCTTCTCCCTGCTTTCACGGGCTTGTTCGGCCCACCATGGTCCGGTTCGCACCGTAACCCACGTTTGGCGCACGTTCGCGAGCGATAGCCCATTAGGTGCCGAATGATGACGCTCAGCGGCGTCCGCCGGAACATCGGCAGCGTATCGGTACCCCGCACTGGTCTACACCAGTATCCAACGACCGCCAAATTGTGGCTTGTTCCGGGAGGGGCGCGATGAGTTCGGAAGCTTCCGCGGCGAGGGCGAGACCCGGTAAGAGCTGGAAGCAGATCGTTCTGGGTGGTCTGCAGAAGCTGGGCCGCAGCCTTCAACTCCCGGTCGCCGCGCTGCCCGCGGCGGGTGTGCTGCTGCGTCTCGGGCAGGACGACGTGTTCGGCAAGGACGGGCTCGGCTGGGACAAGCTCGCGGCGATCTTCGCGGGTGCGGGCGGCGGCATCCTCGACAACATGGCGTTGCTGTTCTGCGTGGGTGTCGCGATCGGTTTCGCCAAGAAGGCGGACGGTTCGACCGCGTTCGCGGCGGTGGTCGGGTACATGGTCTTCAACAACGTGCTGATCAAGGCGTTCGAGGACGATGTGACGGGCCAGGCGACCAATCCCGGGGTGCTCGGCGGTGTCGTGGTCGGCCTGATCACGGCGAAGGTGTGGGAGAAGTACCACCGCACGCGACTGCCGGACTGGCTGGGCTTCTTCAGTGGGCGGCGGTTCATTCCGGTGCTGATGTCGTTCATCAGCGTCGGGCTCGCGGTGATCTTCGGGTACGGGTGGCAGCCGATCGGCGACGCGTTCAACGCGTCTGCGGAGACGCTGTCCAGTTGGGGCGCTTGGGGTTCGGGCATCTTCGGTGTGGTCAACCGGGCACTGATCCCGTTCGGTATGCACATGCTGTTGAACACGTTCGCCTGGTACCAGTTCGGCAGTTACACGAAGCCGGACGGCACGGTGGTGCACGGAGACGTGTTCCGGTTCATCGCGGGCGACCCGGACGCCGGGATGTTCACGACCGGCTTCTACCCGATCATGATGTTCGCGCTGCCGGCGGCCTGTCTGGCCATCGCGCACTGTGCCCGTCCGGACCGCCGCAAGGTGACGCTCGGCATGATGATGTCGCTCGCGCTGACGTCGTTCGTGACCGGGGTGACCGAGCCGATCGAGTTCTCCTTCGTCTATCTCGCCCCGGCGCTGTACGCGATCCACGCGCTGTTGACCGGTGTCTCGATGGCGGTGACGTGGGCGCTGGGCATCCGGGAGGGGTTCACGTTCTCGGCGGGCCTGTTCGACTACGTACTGAACTGGAATCTGGCGACGAAACCGGCGCTGCTCATTCCGGTCGGGCTCTGTTTCGCGGTCGTCTATTACGTGCTGTTCCGGGTCGTGATCACCAAGTTCGACCTGAAGACGCCGGGCCGGGAGTCGGACGAGGAGATCGCCGAGATGGACCGGGAGAACTACAAGTAGCGGGACAACTACAAGTAGCGGGGCAACGGGTCGTACGGCTGGTTCCGCTCGGCACCAAGGGCCCGGATCGCGCACGGCGATCCGGGCCCTTGGTCATCTATGCCTGTTTGTTATCGGGGCAACAGAAGTCACGGGTTCCTTATCCCGTCCTCACCGTGTTACAACAGGTCTACACCACTAAGTGGTGTAGACCACGCGGCCTTGGCGCCGCGTCCCCTGAGCGACGCCGCCGTCCCCACTCTCATCCTCTGGCGGCGCCATGCCCACTGGAGGAAGTTGTGACCACGGCTGCCGCACCCGCGGCCGACAAGAAGAAGGGCGCCGGCCTGATGGCCGTGCTCCAGCGCATCGGCCGCAGCCTCATGCTCCCGGTCGCGGTCCTGCCGGCCGGCGCACTGCTGGTCCGCCTCGGCGCGGACGACATGCTCGGCAAGGAGTCCCTGCCGGACTTCGTCAACAAGATCGCCGGTTACATGGCCGCGGGCGGCGGTGCGCTGCTCGACAACATGCCGCTGCTGTTCGCCGTGGGCATCGCGATCGGCTTCGCCAAGAAGTCCGACGGCTCCACCGCGCTCGCCGCGGTCACCGGCTACCTGGTCTTCCAGAAGGTGCTCGGCACCTTCACCGACCCGAACCTGCCGAAGGTCGAGGAGGTCGTCGACCACAAGGTCGCCCTCGTGGACGCGCCCGTGGACGCCAAGGTGCTCGGCGGTGTCGTCATGGGCATCGTGGTGGCGCTGCTGTACCAGAAGTTCTACCGGACCAAGCTGCCCGACTGGGCCGGCTTCTTCGGCGGCCGCCGCCTCGTCCCGATCCTGTCGGCCTTCGCGGGCCTGGTCATCGGCGTCGTCATGGGCTTCATCTGGCCGGTGCTCGGCGCGGGTCTGCACAACTTCGGTGAGTGGCTGGTCGGTTCGGGCGCGGTCGGCGCGGGCATCTTCGGTGTCGCCAACCGTGCGCTGATCCCGGTCGGCATGCACCACCTGCTCAACTCCTTCCCGTGGTTCCAGGCCGGTTCGTACGAGGGTGCCGACGGCACCGTGAACGGTGACATCGCGCGCTTCCTCGCCGGTGACCCGAGCGCCGGGCAGTTCATGACCGGCTTCTTCCCGATCATGATGTTCGCCCTCCCGGCGGCCTGCCTCGCGATCACGCACTGTGCCCGTCCGGAGCGCCGCAAGGTCGTCGGCGGCATGATGTTCTCGCTCGCGCTCACCGCGTTCGTGACCGGTGTGACCGAGCCGATCGAGTTCACCTTCATGTTCATCGCGCCGGTCCTGTACGCGATCCACGCGGTCCTCACCGGTGTCTCCATGGCGCTGACCTGGGCGCTCGGCATGAAGGACGGCTTCGGCTTCTCGGCCGGCGCGGTCGACTACGTCCTCAACCTGGGTATCGCGTCCAACCCGTGGGGCCTCGCCCTGGTCGGCCTCTGCTTCGCGGCGGTCTACTACGTGGTGTTCCGCTTCGCGATCACCAAGTGGAACCTGCCGACGCCGGGCCGCGAGTCCGACGAGGAGCTCGCCGAGCTGCTGAAGGCGGAGGCCAAGTAGCGGTAGCTACAGCTCACTGAACGGGACGAAGGGCCCGGCCGTCGCGATCGACGGCCGGGCCCTTCGTACGTTGCCTGCTGGGTCCTGGCCCGGTGCCCTAGAGCTCGTACGTCGCGCCGGGCGCCGCGAGCTCGACCGGGCCGTCGTACGTCGCGCGGGCGTCGTCGAGGTTGATCTGCGGGTCGGTCCACGGCGGGATGTGGGTGAGGACGAGCCGTCCGGCACCGGCGCGGCGTGCGGTCTCGCCGGCCTCGCGGCCGTTGAGGTGCAGGTCGGGGACGTCTTCCTTGCCGTGCGTGAAGGACGCCTCGCAGAGGAACAGGTCGGTGCCGTCGGCGAGTTCGTCGAGGGCCACGCAGGTGCCGGTGTCCCCGGAGTACGTGAGCGACTTGCCGCCGTGCTCGACGCGGATCCCGTACGCCTCCACCGGGTGCTGGACCTTCTCGGTGCGCACGGTGAAGGGGCCGATGTCGAAGGTGGCGGGCTTCAGCGTGTGGAAGTCGAACACCTCGCTCATCGACGAGGGGGAGGGCGTGTCCGCGTACGCCGTGGTCAGTCGCTGTTCGGTGCCTTCGGGACCGTAGACCGGGATGGCGTCGCAGCGGCCGCCCTCGTGCCGGTAGTACCGGGCGACGAAGTACCCGCACATGTCGATGCAGTGATCGGCGTGCAGATGGCTGAGGAAGATCGCGTCGAGGTCGTAGAGACCGCAGTGGCGCTGCAGCTCGCCCAGGGCGCCATTGCCCATGTCGAGGAGCAGCCGGAAGCCGTCGGCCTCGAGGAGGTAGCTCGAGCAGGCGGAGTCCGCGGACGGAAACGAGCCCGAGCAGCCGACGACGGTGAGCTTCATGGAGACGGGAACCTCCGTGCTGGCGGAAAGGACGGGGGTTGTGCGGTCCGTCGAGCGTAAGGCGCAAAAGCCCGCGTCACTCCTCCGGGCCGGGCTGTTGTGGGGGAACTCACCCGCCCTGTCACCGGATCGGGCGGCCCCCTCGGCGTGGTGCGGTGGGCGGGGGC
>NZ_JAAAHS010000031.1 GCF_009908195.1 Streptomyces boluensis
TGACGCCAGGGCCGACGACGAGGGGGCGTACGCCGTGGGGGTGCTTCAGGTCAGGTCAGTTCAGGTCAGTCGCGGCGGCGTCCGGCACGACCTCCGACCCCAAGGGCGTCCTGCACACCGACCGCTCACTGATCGCGGGCGGCTCCTGCCTGGCGCACGCGCTGCGCCTCTCGGCCTCGGACGTGGGCTCGATGGCGTTCCCGTTCGCGCACATAGGAGGCCCCGACTACCTGGTCATGCTGCTCTTGTACGGCTTCCCGGCGGTGCTGTTCGAGAAGTTCGCGCTGCCGGCCGCGCTTGACGGCTACCGGCGCCACGGGGTGACCACGGCGGGCGGTTCGACGGCGTTCTACTCGATGTTCCTGACGGAGCAACGCAAGGACCCGGCCCGCAAGTTGATCCCGTCCCTCCGCCTACTGGCCGGCGGCGGCGCCCCGAAACCCCCCGAGATCTACCACGCCGTCGTACGCGAGATGGCCTGCCAACTGACCCACGGCTACGGCATGACGGAGGTCCCCATGATCACCATGGGCGCCCCCGACGACACCACGGAGAACCTGGCCGGTACGGAGGGCAGGCCCCCGGCCGCCATGGAGATCCGTGTCGTGGACGCGGACGGCAAGGAGGTCCCGGCGGGGGTCGACGGCGAGATACGGCTGCGCGGGGAGGCCGTCTGCCAGGGCTACCTGGAACCGTCCCAGACGGCGGAGGCCTTCGACGCGGGCGGCTTCCTGATCACGGGCGACCTGGGCCACGTACGGGAGAGCGGCCATCTGGTCCTGACGGGACGGGCGAAGGACGTGATCATCCGCAAGGGCGAGAACATCTCGGCCAAGGAGATCGAGGACCTGCTGCACGCACACCCGTCGGTGGCCGACGCGGCGGTCATCGGCCTGCCGGACGAGTCACGCGGCGAACGAGTCTGTGCGGTCCTCGAACTCCAGGCGGGCGCCGCTGGGTTGACCCTGCTGACCCTCCCGGAGATCACTTCCTACCTCCGGGAGGCGGGCCTCGCCACCCACAAGCTGCCGGAGCAGTTGGAGCTGGTGGAGGCCCTGCCCCGCAACGAGACCTTGCGCAAGGTGCTCAAGTACAAGCTGCGGGAGCGGTACGCGTGATGTCTGTTCTTGAGGTGCCTGTCAGGCGTCGGGCGCGGGGGTGGTGAAGTACGCGGCGAAGGCGGTCAGGACCTCGTCCTCGGAGATCCGGCCGTCCTTGTCGGTGTCGAGCGCGGCGGCCGCGGCTGCCGCGGTCTCGGCATCAGCACCGAGCACCTTCAGGACGCGCTCGGCACCCTTCGGCGTGGCACCGCGGCCATCCTCGTCGGCGACGGCCATGGCCGCCTTCAGGAACGGCCGGGCGATCTCGGCGAACCGCTGCGGGCTGTCCCGCAACCGCTTCACGGCACCGGTCACGAACTCCTCGCGCGTCACGCGCTGGTCCCCGTCGACATCGGCGATCCCCGCCATGCCCTGCCAGAACGCCTCGGCCCCGATGTACAGCGCCTGCCCCTTGTCACACCGAGCGGTCGTCCCGAACTCGGCAAGCAGGGCCTTCGCCGCGCCACTGAAGTCCTCGCGGTCGATGTAGCCGTTGCCGTCCTGGTCGAAGCTCGCGAATCGGGCGGCAATCTTGCGCTCGTACTCTGCGCTGTCCATCTCGGCCTCACTGATCAGGTGGGTTTCGCTGTGTTAGGTGCCTTCACGACGGAGCGTACGTCGCGGGACGGTGCGGTTGCCCCGAATCCCGCGTCTTCGCTCCGGCTTGTGTCAAGACCGCAGAAATTCCGCGACAGGACCTCCACCAGCGGAGTACCTGCGGTCGCTGATGTCGATGCGTGCCCCGACGTGCGGACGGAATGCACGGATCCGCTGTGGCTTGTTTCACCCCTGACGGGAGGGGCCAGGGGTGACTTCCTGTCCGACTGTCGGCTGTCGGAGCTGTCGGAGCTGTCGGAGCTGTCGGTTACGGTGCGGGTTCGCGTACGCGGGGTTGATGGCAGGGGGGCCATGAGTGAGACGCATACGGTCCACGTGCGGGTCGGGGAGCGCGAGGTCAGGTGGACGTTGCGGGTTCGCCACGGGGACGGGCAATGGCACCTGACGCTGCGGTCGCCGCACGGAGTGGAGTGCGAGGCGAGCGGGAACGACGTGTTCCACGCACTCCGCACGATGCGCGCCGAGCTTGCGCCACGGGGAGTGACGCTCTGCTGCAACGGCGCCCGCGTCGACGTACGACCGTCCGGCCTTTCCCGCTCGCACGGGGCGTGGATGGTGTACGTCCTGCCCAGGTGGCGCCCCACCACGGCACGCGACCTGGTCCCGACCCTCGGGTACGCGCCTGCGGACCGCATCGGGTCGGTGGAGGAGCAGGACGCGTACTGGGCACGGCACCTCAGGCACCGAAGAAACCCGCTGAATTTCATCAACCCCGTCTGGTGGATCTACTGGGCGACGGCGTCGTGGGGCAGGCCGAGGAAGTAGTGGATCGAGCCCTGTCTTATCGGGCCATCGAACTGTGAGCCCGACCGGATTCCGGCCTACTTCCAAGGAACGCTCACCCAAGGACTGTCCGCCGACCCCATAAGCAACCGATACGTATCCAACATGTCCGTGTACCAGTGCCCGAACTCCTCCTCGTCGAAGTGCAGGCACCGCCCCAAGATGTACCCCGCCGCGAAGTCCTGCCACGACGTGTACTCGTCCTTGCTCGCACGGGACGCGCGGAGTACCGCCGACTCCGCCTCCCTCAGGTCGCAGTAGCCCGAAGCCAGGCCCCAGCGGGCCATGTTGGGGGCGCGGCCGTAGTCCCAGGCCAGGGCCGAGCGGACCTGGCCCCTCTCCGGGAGGATGCCGTCGGCGCGGAAGCGGGCCTCGTAGCGGGTGATGCGACCGATGAGTTGCTTCACGCCGGCGATGCGGGAGTCCGAGGGGGGCTCCCCGGCGTCCGAGGCGTTGGCGCGCATCACGCGTTCCGTCGTCTCGCGCCACAGGGTCGGGTCGACCGTGCCGCCGTACTGTCGGGACAGGGCGCGGCGGACTTCGAGGGTGAACTCCCAGGTTCTGCTGACCATTTGGCCGGTGACCAGTTCCTCCTGGTACTCCTGCCACTTGGCGCGGCTCGTCACGCCCCACCACTTGTCGAGGCGCTTGCGCTCGATGAAGAAGCCGTGGCCGTGGTAGCTCAGGGTGTTCCACAGGTCGCCGTTGTTGACCGCGAGCAGTGCTCCGCAGGCAAGGCCGTGCGCGACCGGGCCCTGCAGCGGGGCGCCGACTCGTAGCGTACGCAGGCCTGTTGAGCAGCACGGGGTGTCGGGGGCCTTGTCCGCGTGCCACTGCCAGAGCGGCGGATTGCCGGGGAAGTACGCCTCGCACGGCGTGCCCGGGTTGATCGCCACCCAGCGGGGGTCGCCGTTCCAGTTCCGGGCGATCGTGCCCAGGTCCGTGGTGAACAGGACCGGATCCTGTACGGGCGCGGCGAGCACGCCCTCCGTCATGAACGCGAAGCAGTGGCGTCCGACCTGCGGGCTCCAGTACGGGGTCCAGGTGGTGCCGCTGCCGCCGGACGCCGACTCGGCCTCCGCGAGGGCCCGGGGCATCGCGTGGAAGAGGTCCACCTCGGCCAGCACGTCGAAGTACGCCTGCCAGTCGCCGCGCATCTTCGCGTCGTAGAGCCGCTGTTCGGTGTCCGTCGGCGCTTGCCAGGCCGCGGGCGCCTGCCCCATCTGCGGCGGCGGCCCGAACGCCCCCGCCGGTCCACCGAATCCACCCGCACCCATCGGCCCCGGCGTCACACCCGGACCGGCCCCGTTCCCCAGTTCCATGTCGGCAGCCTACAAACGGGGCTACGGAACGGGCCTACTGAACGGGCCCACGAACATGGCTAAGCCGAAAGCGGCGAAGCCCCTTCGTCCACAGCCGCCCCCAAGTCCGGGAAGACCTCGAACAACCGCCGTACGCCCAGCGCCGCGAGGACCCTGTTCACGTGGGAGCCGTCCTCCGCGCCCTGGGCCGGGAGGATCAGGCGGAGGCGGCCGCGGCAGGAGCGGATGAGGCGGCGGGTGGCAATGAGGACGCCCACGCCGGAGGAGTCGCAGAAGAGGACCTCCGAGAGGTCCAGGACCAGGCTGCGGCGGCCGTCCGCGACGGCGTCGTGGACGCGCTGGCGCACGATCGGGGAGGTCACCAGGTCCATCTCACCGCTGACCTGTATGACGGCCCAGCCGCCCTGATCGCCATCGGTCACTTTGAGCGCCATCCGCCACGCCGCCTCTCGTTCCACTCGTACGCCGCGTACGGTTCCGGTTTCCGTCTACAACCCTCAGCCATAACCTTCAGCCATCCTGGCAGCATCCGGAAGCCCCGATTTCGCTTCCTTCCCTCGCGGCTGCCCCGTGACCGCCGCGTAAAACACCTCAGCTGAACAACAGGCCATCCGCGGATATCCCAGCAGGCCTATCAGATTTGGGTCGATTCGGTCCAGGTCGCGCGGGTTCGTTCACCGCACTTCGGTACATACCGCTTCGCAGGGTGACCGGATCACTACCATCCGCGCCCACCCTCCGCTCCGCGTTGCCGCAAACCGAGGTGCGATGTCGGTGGGGGCGACTACATTCGTTGAGGGTCACGGAAGTTCGTGATGCAGAGGTGTTGAGGTGTAGAGGTGCAGACGTTTCGTCATGCACAGGTACGGTCGCGCGCCACACGGCAGGAGGGGGCCTCATGGCGAAGGACACACCGCCCCGCTGGGACCGCAAGATGCAGCAGCGCCTTGCCCGCGGCGAGGCCGCCGCGCTCGGTGAGCTGTACGACCGCTTCGCGTCCCTCGTGCACAGCCTCGCCCACCGGGTGCTCGACGACGACACCCTGGCGGACCGCGTGACCCGCGAAGTCTTCGCCCACGTATGGGAGAACCCCGAGGAGTACGACCCGAAGAAGGGCTCCATGCGCTCCTGGGTCGCCGGGCTCACCCACCGGGCGGCCGTGCAGCGGCTGCGGCAGACCGAGACGGCCGCGCTCGCCGACGGCGGGCAGGGCACCACCGAGGACATGGAGCAGAAGGTCCGCCGCGCCTCCGTCGCCGCCCGCGCCGACTACATCGTGACGTCCATGCCCGCCCCGCTCCGCGCCGCCCTGGAGCTCGCGTACTTCCAGCGGCGCGACTACCGTCAGACGGCCGCCGATCTCGGCGTCACCGAGGACGAGGCCCGGCGGCGGCTCCGCCTCGGGCTCCAACTCCTGTCCACCGCCAACGAACAGCGGCCGGCGGCCGCCCCACCGCCCGGCTACGGGAGCGCACTGTGAACGCCGACCCCTTCGAGCCGGAGGACGGACCCGAGGGCCGGGACGACGGCCGCGGGGACGGCATGCGCCCGGGGGACGGCAACCATCCGCGCCCGGAGAGCGGCGGACTGCGCATACCGCCGCCCCGCACCTCCATAGAGGACACCGGGCGCCCGCTGCCCGACCCGCCGCGCGCCCCCGCGCCCGTGCCCGCCGACCTCGACCACAAGGTCCTCAAGTCCCTGCTCGGCGCCTGGGCGTTGGCCGCCTGCTCCGCCGAGGAGGCCGCCGCCGTCGAGCTGCACCTCGGCAACTGCGGCGCCTGCGCCGACGAAGCGCTGCGGCTGCGGGACGCGGTGGGGCTGCTGCACCCCGAGGAGAGCCTCGACCTCGACCCGGGCCTGCGCTCCCGCGTGCTCGCCGGCTGCCTCGACCGCAGGCCCCCGCGCATACCCGTACCGGACTGGGCGGCTCCGTACGACGCGGAGACCGCCCGACTCGACGCGCTGCTGCGGGACTTCGGCGACGGCGAGTGGCACGCACCGGTCCGCCTCAAGTGGTACGAGGGCGACCGCCCCGTGAACCGCCGCACCACCGTCGCCGGGGTCATCGCCCACCTGCTGACCGTCGACGGCCTGGTGGCCCTCGCCCTCGGCCTTGACGACCCGCTGCCCACCGCCGCGCGGACCGCCCTCGCCGACCCCTCCCCCACGGCCCGCACGGAGGCGTACTGGAACGCGTCCCGGTTCCCGCCGACCCGCGCGGTGCGGCTGCCGTGGCGGGAGCAGAGCCACACCGTCATCCGGACCGTGTCCTTCGCGGGCGGCGGCGCCTCCGAACTGGCCGTGCCCTACGGCGAGTTCGCGCTGCCCTTGCGGGACTCGCTGCTCGACCGGGCCTTCGAGTGCTGGGTGCACGCGGGCGACATCGCGGACGCGGTGGACTATCCGTACGAACCGCCCGCGCCCAGACATCTGCACCGCATGATCGACCTCGCGGCGCGGATGCTGCCGTCCGCGCTTGCCGAGCGGCGCCGCTCCGGGCTCGCGACCCCGGCGAAGGAACTCGTCGCCGCGGGCGCGCCGGGCCGCAGCCTGCGCCTCGAGGTCGAAGGGCTCGGCGGCGGCGAGTGGCTGATCGCGCTCGACTCACCGGGCGCCGCGCCCTCCGAGGACCACGAAGTGGCCCATGTCGCCCTGGACGGCGTGGAGTTCTGCCGCCTCGCCGCCGGTCACGTACCGCCACAGGACGCGGCGGCGGGCCAGGACGGCGACCGCGAGGCGATCCGGGACGTGCTGTCGGCGGCGGCTTCGCTCAGCCGGATGTAGCGGACGACGGGGACAACGGGGGCGACGGGGGCACGTAGCGGCCTGACGCTCAGCAGATGCAGACGCAGACGCTCAGCCGAAGACGACCGTGCGGCGGCCGTTCAGCAGGACCCGGCGCTCGCTGTGCCACTTCACCGCGCGGGCCAGAGCCTGGCACTCCACGTCGCGGCCGATGGCGACGAGCTGCTGCGGGGTGACCTCGTGGCCGACCCGCTCGACCTCCTGCTCGATGATCGGGCCCTCGTCGAGGTCGGCCGTCACATAGTGCGCGGTGGCGCCGATCAGCTTCACACCGCGGGCGTGCGCCTGGTGGTACGGCTTGGCGCCCTTGAAGCTCGGCAGGAACGAGTGGTGGATGTTGATGATGCGGCCGCTGAGCTGCTTGCACAGGTCGTCGGAGAGCACCTGCATGTAGCGGGCCAGGACGACCAGTTCGACGTTCTCCTCGCGGACCAGGTCGAGCACCCGCGCCTCGGCCTCGGCCTTGTTCTCCTTCGTCACCGGGATGTGGTGGAAGGGGATGTTGTACGAGGACACGAGCTCGGCGAAGTCCGTGTGGTTGGACACCACGGCGGCGATCTCGACGGGCAGGGCGCCGGTACGGGCCCTGAACAGCAGGTCGTTCAGGCAGTGCCCGAACTTGCTGACCATCAGGACGATGCGCATCTTCTCGTCCGCCCGGTGGATCTGCCAGTCCATGTGGAAGGAGTCACCGATCGCGGCGAAGCTCGCGCGCAGCTTCTCGACGGTGACGGGCGCCTCCGCGGAGAAGTGCACCCGCATGAAGAACAGCCTGGTGTCGTGGTCGCCGAACTGCTGGCTGTCCTCGATGTTGCAGCCGGTCATGAAGAGATAGCTCGACACGGCGTGCACGATGCCCTTTTTGTCGGGGCAGGAGAGCGTGAGGACGTACTGGTCGGCGACGGGAGCGGCGGGCTGTGCGGTCATGCGGCTCAGGATCGCACACGCACCCGCCCGCGCGACCCCGCGTACCGGGGAGCGGGCAGGGGAACCGACAGCGGGACGGGCCCGCTCAGGCCGACCGTGTGAGGATCCGCAGCACCTCGAGGGTCTGCGGCGCCGCGTCCGGGTCCTCACCGTCACTGACGGCGAGCTGTACGTGGGCGTCGCGGGCCGCGCGTACCGCCTCTCCCCAGCCGTGGTGGTCGAGGTACGCGGAGACCGGCGCGTCCGGGCCGACCTCGTGCATGATCCGCAGGACCCGGAGGACGGCGGCGTCGACGAGGGCCGCCTCCTGGGCGTCCCGGAAGATCGTGCCGACGTATTTCTCGGCGGACCAGTTGTCGAGCCAGGTGTCCTCGACGAGGCGGTAGACCGCGTCGGTCACATCCCCGTACCCGTCCGTGCCGGCGAGCCAGACGGTCCGCTGGAATTCGGGGTCGGCGAGCATGTGCAGCGCCGAGCGCACGTTGCTGCGCCAGCGCCACCACGGCATGTCGTTCAGAGGCATGCCGTCCATGGTGGAGGAGCGGCGGCCACGACGGGAAGACTTCTCCGAGCTTTGCACGATTGCCGATCGTACGTTCCCGCTTCGCACTGCCGGACCGGCCCCTGTAGTTCACCTGGATGTCACCGACCGTTGTGCCGAGGTCACTCAAGGGTTAGGGACCGACCGGAAGGGTGCATCACCATGACTGTCCGGCGACGTCCTCAGCTCTCCCGTCCGCTCAAGACCGCCACGCTCGTGGCGATGGCTCTGGCGGCGGTCGCGTCGTCGGCGGTCGGCTGCGGCGCGCTCCCTGGAAGCGCGGGGGGATCCAGGGAGCCCGTGGTCGTCATGACCTGGGCGCCCGACAAGACCCGCGCGACCAACGTGCCCGGAATGCCCGCTCTCGCGCGGGCCTACGCGCGCTGGACGAACGCCCACGGCGGGCTGAACGGCCGCAAGCTCAAGGTCCTCACCTGCAACGACCACAACGACTCGGTGGGCGCCGCGAAGTGCGCCCGGCGCGCGGTCAAGGCGAAGGTGACCGCCGTGGTCGGCTCCTACAGCCAGCACGGCCAGGCGTTCCTGTCCCCTCTGGAGGCCGCGGGCATCCCGTACATCGGCGGGTACGGCCTCGCCGAGGAGGAGTTCGTCAGCCCGCTGTCGTACCCGGTCAACGGGGGTCTGGTGGCGCTGCTCGCCGGGAACGGGCGGCAGTTGGCGCGGGAGTGCGCGCGGGTCTCGCTGGTGCGGCCCGACACGCTCGCCGGGGACCTGCTGCCCGCGCTGCTCAACTCCGGCCTCGCGCAGGGCAAGCGGCGGCCCGCGGCGGACATCCTGGCGGCGGAGGACTCCGGCGACTACACGCTGCAGGCCGAACGGGCCCTTGCCGGGGCGGGCGCCGACCGCTCCGTGGCCGGCACGCTCGGCAAGGCGGGCGCGGCGGAACAGGCCCGCGAGGGCTGTGTCACGGCCGCGCTCGGGGACCGTACGGACAGCTTCTTCGACTCGTTCCGGCGCACCCAGGAGGACTACCAGAAGGTACGGATCTCCTCCGTGCTCGGCAGCGTCGACCAGACCTCGGTGGACCGCACGGGCGGCGCCTCGGGGCCGTACGAGGGCGCGTACGTGACGAGTTGGTACCCGGCGGCGGACGACGCGCGCTGGGGGAAGCTGCGCCAGGTCGTACGGGAGCAGGCCTTCGGGGACCACCGGATCGACCCGTCCAACGCCGGGGTGCAGACGACGTGGATCGCGTACACCGTGTTCCGGCAGGTCGTGGAGTCGCTCGGGGACGGCGAGGTGAGCGCCCGGAGCGTGTCGCGGGCGCTGAACGACGGGGTCCGGGTCGACACCGGCGGGCTGACGCCGACGCTGAGCTGGCGGTTCGAGGACACCATCGCGGCGCGCGAGTACCCGCGCCTGGTCAACGCGAACGTCACGTTCCAGGTGGTCCGCGACGGCCGTCTGGTGGCGGCCCGTGAGAGCGCCGTGGACGTGTCGCGGACCCTCGAACAGGCCTCGTAGCCAAGGCCTTTGAGCTGGCCCCTCAGAGCTGGATCGGGACGCGCTTCGTCAGGCCGTACTCGCCCGCGATGGCGTTCCACAGGGACGCCGCCTGCTGCTTCGCCTTGGTCGCGTCGCCGCTGGCCTTGACGGCGGCGGCACGGTGGGCGGTGGAGCGCGGCTTGCCCTTGTGGCAGCCCTTCTTGGCGGCCACCTGGTCGGCCCACGCGGCGTAGTGGTTGTCGGCCGAAGCGGACGACTTCCAGGCCTTGTTGAGGGCTCCGGTGAGCGCGGCGTTGTCCGGCAGCTTGTCGACCTTCAGCTGGGCGAGGCGGGTCACCAGGTCGTTGCGCTGCTTCGCGGCGCCCCGCAGGTCGGTGGCCGCCTTGCCGAGGTTGCGGCAGCGCTCGATGCTTTTGACCGAGTTGATCACCGCGTCCCGGCTGTCGTTGCTCTCGGCGAGCAACGCGTCGAGCGCGACGGCCTGTTCCTCGGCCGGGTCGGCGGTCGGCGACGGCTTCTGGGAGGCGGGAGCGGACTCCCCGGCGTTCTTCGGCTCGTCCTTCTTCTCGTCGTCGCCGCCCGTGGCGATCAGCGCGCCCGCACCCACGCCGAGCACGGCGATGGCGACGCCGATCGCGGCGAACAGCGGCAGCTTGGAGCCGGTACGACGCGACGACGGCGCGGGCGGACCGGCGAACTGCTGCTGCCCCGCGAACTGTTGCTGTCCCGCGAACTGCTGCTGCGGGCCCGGCTGCGGCTGCGCGCCCTGGAAGGCCGGCATCTGCTGCGTGGAGTCGGCGCCGCCCCCGGCCGGTTCGCTGCGGAAGAGGCTGTCGAACTCGGCGGGCGGCTGCCGGTCGCCGGGCGCGCCGGGCCGGATCCCGAACGGGGCGGTGGCGGGCGCGGGCGGGACCGGCGCGATGTACTGCGTCGCCTCGGAGTCGGGGCCGCCACCGGGAGCGCCGGGCGGCGACTGGCGCCCGAGGAACTGGGTGGAGTCGGCGGCGGGCGCCTCCGGCGGCAGCGCGCCGGGCAACGGGGCGCTCTGCGGGGGCTGTTCAGCGCTCTGCTGCGGCGGCTGCGGCACCGACGACAGGTACTGCGTGGCCTCGGCGTCGGCGGTCGGCGGCAGCGGGGCCCCGCCCTGCGCGGGCGGCGGCAGCGGCGCGCCCTGCTGGGACTGTCGCGGCTCCGGGAGCGCGGCACCGGGCTGGCCCTGGTGCTGCTGCGGGAGCGCGGTGCCCGACTGCGAGCGGTACGGCTGCGGCAGCGCGTCACCGGACTGCGGCTGCGAGGGCAGCGCACCCAGCGGCTGCACCGGCGGAAGCGCCCCGTCCGGCACCTGCGGCGACTGCTCGTACGGTTGGGGCTGCTGCGGCTGCTCGTACGGCTGGGGCTGCTGCGGCTGCTCGTACGGCTGGGCCTGCGGCTGCTGCTCGTACGGCTGGGCCTGCGGCTGCTGCTCGTACGGCTGGGCCTGCGGCTGCTGCTCGTACGGCTGGGCCTGCGGCTGCTGCTCGTACGACTGCTGCTGCGGCTGTCCGTACGGCTGCGCCTGTGGCTGCGCCTGTGGCTGCTGCGGGAATCCGGGTGCCTGCGGCTGCTGCTCGTACGGCTGCTGCTGCGGCTGCCCGTACGGCTGGGGCGGCTGCGGCTGCCCGTAAGCGGAGGAGTCCTGTCCGTACGACGGCTGCTGGCCCTGCGGGGCGTACGGCTGCTGGCCCTGCGGGGCGTACTGCTGCTGCGGGGCGGCGGGTGGTTCCTGGCCCCAGGCCTGGCCGGGGGCGAAGTGGTCGCCCTGGCCGTAGGAGGGCGCGGCCTGCGGTGCCTCGGGGCCCCAGGGCTGCCCCCACGGGGTGCCGCCGGCGGGTATCGCCTGCTCGCCGTAGGTGCCCGGTATCAGAGGCTCTCCGCCGTCGGCGGGCAGCACGACGCCTTCGTGCGCGGGCCGCGCACCGGGCTGCGGCTCCTCGCCCTGTCCGCTCTGCGTCACCGGGACTCCTACATATGGGGGGACCTGCTCAATCGTCGGCTCACGCTACCGGGTCCTCCGTCAGGGGTGCTACGCAGCACCTTCCCTTGTCCGCCCCTTGTCCGCGCTTGTCCGTTCGGTGACCTGCCAAGGGCCCGTACCCGCCGCCCCGGCGACGTGGCGGGACTCACGCCGCCCGCGCCTCCAGGCGGGACCCGAACTCGCGTACCGCGGGTTCGGCGCGGAACGGTTCGAGCCGGGCCCGGAAGTCCTCCAGGTACTCGGCGCCCCGGTTGGAGCGGAGCGTGCCGAGCAGCTCGACCGCGCGCGTGCCGGTGTGGCAGGCGAGCTCGACCTCGCGCTGCTGCACCTGCGCGGTGGCGAGCAGGACGAGCCCGATCGCGCGGCGCCTCGCCTTGGACTCGGGGTGCCCGTCGACGGACTCCCGCGCGGCCTGCGCGGCGGCCTCGGCCTGGCCCAGGTCACGGTGGCAGTGCGCCAGCTCGTCGGCCAGATACGCCTCGTCGAAGTGCCTGATCCACACCGGATCATCGCCCGCCGAGCCCGCCGAGTCCGCCCGGTCCAGCGCGGCCCGCGCCAGGCCCGCCACCGTCTGGGTCGTCCGCGCGTCCCCGAGCAGGGCGTGCCCGCGCGCCTCCGCCGCGTAGAACATCGCCTCGGCCCGCGGCGTGACCCGGCCGCGCGCACCCTCCTGCGCGGCCCTGGCCAGCTGGGCGATCTCCCGCGGGTTGCCGAGCTGCGCGGCGAGGTGGCTCATGGACGCGGCCAGTACGTACCCGCCGTAGCCCCGGTCGCCGGCGGCCTGGGCGAGCCGCAGGGCCTGGATGTAGTACCGCTGGGCGAGGCCCGGCTGACCGGTGTCCACGGCCATGTACCCGGCGAGTTCGGTGAGCCGGGCGACGGCCGCGAACAGCTCGCGCCCCACGGCCTCGCGGTACGAGCCGGCGAGCAGCCCGGACACCACCGAGTTGAGGTAGTGCACGACGACCGGGCGGACGTGCCCGCTGCCGTACTGGTGGTCGAGCTGGACCAGGGAGTCGGTCATCGCGCGGACCGCCGCGACGTCCGCGCGGCCGACGCGGGACCCGGCGGTCCTGGCGACCTGGGTGTCCGCCGCCGTGATCAGCCAGTCCCTGCTGGGCTCGACGAGGGCGGATGCGGCGACCGTGGAACCGGAGAGGAAGTCGCGCCGCCCCACATCGCTGCGCCACAGCTCGCAGACCTGCTCCACGGCGCCGAGCACGGTCGGCGAGAACTGGAGGCCGACGCCGGAGGCGAGGTTCTTGCCGTTGGCCATCCCGATCTCGTCGATGGTGACGGGGCGGCCGAGCTTGCGGCCGATGGCCTCGGCGATGATGCCGGGCGCCCGGCCGCGCGGCTGCTGTCCGCGCAGCCAGCGGGCCACGGACGTCTTGTCGTAGCGGAGGTCGAGGTTGTGCTCGGCGCCGCACATGTTGACGCGGCGGGCGAGCCCGGCGTTGGAGCAGCCGGCCTCCTGGATGAGCGACTGCAGCCGTTCATTGGGCTGCCGAGCTACGAGCGGCCTTGCGGCCATGGCGTACCCCCTGTGTGCGCCGGAAGAATGCGTCCCCGACGATCAGTGCCCATCGGGTGCGGGAAAATGCGGAACAATTTCCGGCATAGCGCGACATAGCTGCTGTACGGCCGGTTCGCGGTTCCCTTGAGCTGGCTACCCACCCCGGCGGCCGATCCGCGTGCGCGCCCCCGGCCGTGCACCCATGCGCCCCGCGTGCGGAAACGATGCGCCGGACCGTCGGCGGCGGCAGTGGAGCTCTCGCGCACAAGTGGGCGTAACCCCAGGTGGCGGCGGGAGTTGAGTTCTGCGTGGAAGAGACCATCGGAGTCACCGGAGCCGCGCAGATCCCCCAGCAGCGCGGCGAGCAACTGCTCGACACCGCGGTGCGGTACGCGGAAGAGCGGCACTGGGACGTGTTCCCCGGCACCTGGCTTGAGGCGGTGGACGGCGTCGACCACTGCTCCTGCGGGGACCGTTCGTGCGCGCTGCCCGGCGCGCATCCGGCGCGCGAGGACTGGGCGGCCCAGGCGACCGGCAGTGCCACCTCGGCCCGCAAGGCGTGGTCCGCGCGGCCGCGGGCGTCGATCCTGCTGCCGACGGGGCGCACCTTCGACGCCCTCGACGTGCCGGAGACCGCCGGGTTCCTGGCGCTTGCCCGGATGGAGCGGATGGACCTGGCGCTCGGCCCGGTCACGCTCACGCCGAACCGCCGGATGCAGTTCTTCGTGCTGCCCGGCGCCGCCGCCAAGGCCCCTGATCTGGTACGGAAGTTGGGCTGGCCGGCGGCCTCGCTCGACCTGCGCACGCTCGGCGAGGGCGACTGGGTGGCGGCGCCGCCGACCCGCTTCGGCGGCCGCGGCGCGGTCCAGTGGGCCCGCCGCCCCACCCCCGCGAACCGCTGGCTGCCGGACGTCGAGGAAGTGGTCAGCCCGCTGGCGTACGCGTGCGGGCGGGAGCGGCACGCGTAGGGCCTGTACGCGCGGACGTGACCTGCGGAGCCCGCCCCCTGAGGGGGCGGGCTCCGCATCGTCGCGAGGGACGCGCGGGACACACGGGGCGGCCTGAGACTGGCCGCGCCCGGGCCCCTCCCGCCTGCCGGAGGTCCTGGGCGCGGTCAGCCGATGAGGACGCCGTCCAGGAACGGTTCGATCGCGGTGCGCCAGCCGTCCGGCTGGTCGTAGTGGATGAGGTGTCCGGCGTCGGGCACCTCCGCGTACCTCCCGCGGGGCAGGACGCGGACCATCTCCTGGGCCTCGGCCCGGCCCAGCTCGCCGTCGAGTCCGCGCACGACCAGGGCCGGGCACCGCACCTGGGCCAATTCTTCCCAGTGCGCGTCGTACACCCACGTCGCCCGGCTCGTGAGCATCTGCTCGGGGTCGAAGACGGGGCGCCAGCCGTCCTCGGAGTGGGTCATCACCTCGGCGTAGAACTCCCCGCGGGCGGGGTTGGGGCGCTCCACCCAGGGGTCGTCCTCGCCGAACCACTTGCGGACGTCGGCGAGCGTGGCGAAGGGCAGCGGCCAGGCCTTGAACCAGTCCGTCCACTCGCGCTGCGACGCGGCGCCGAGCGCGGAGGCCCGCATGTCGCAGATGACCAGGCCGCGCACCAGGTCGGGCCGGCGGGCCGCCAGCTGCCAGGCGGTGAGGGCGCCCATGGAGTGCCCGATCAGCACGGCCGGGGCGAGGCCGAGCTGCACGAGGGCGGCCTCGGCGTCGTCGACATAGGCCTCCCGGTCGTACGGCCCCTGCGGAGGTTTGTCGCTCTGGCCGTGGCCGCGCTGGTCGAGGGCTACCGGGCGGTGGCGCTCGGCGAGCCAGCGGGCGGTGTCCGCCCAGTGCGAGGCCCGGCCCATCAGCCCGTGCAGCAACAGCACGCCGGGCGCCTGCTCGGCCTCCCGGGTCTTGGGTGGGTCGGTGAACTCCCAGGCGGCCAGCCGTGTGCCGCCCGCCCCACTCACGTCGATGCGCCGCACCATGTCCTGGCACCCCCTCGCTACGGGCCCGCGTTCGCCGATCGGTCTCGTACGTCCCACCGTACGAGCACGTTATCGAACCCCCATTCGAGAACGTCGATTTCGGCGGGAACACCCCTCGTTCGAGTGACCACGCTCAAGGGTTGACGGGTGCGGCCGAGGGGAGATCTTCAACGGGAGGCGGGCCGCTCGGGGAAACCGGTCCGCGGGTACTGACCTTGAGAGCTCGGGGCTCCGGGTCAGCGCAGGGGAGGACAGGCCTCGGCGTCGCAAGGCGCCGAGGCTCTCCTGTCCCGCACAGCACGTCGTCCGGCACATCGTTCGGCACATCGTCCCGCCCCTCCCCGAACCGGTGGAGCCACCCGCGCGCCGACGCGCGCCCAGGCGTTATGCCTCACGCGCCAGCCTTGCACGCAAATCGCCCGGCCGCTGCGATTCCGCACAGTGAATCCAGGAATCGTACGGCCAAGGGGCGCCGCCCGTAGGGCAGTTGGGACAGCCGTGCCCCCTGGTGCGCCACGAGAGCCGACCGACCGCTCAGCGTGCGGTCAGCGCTCCTGCGGCTAGCGCTTCGCCACGAAGACGTGCGAGGCGATGTCGGCCTCCAGCTCGGCGGCCTCGCCGCTGCTGCCGACCAGGACGCCGCCCGGCGACTGCGTCACGCTCACGACCGCGCCCGGCTGCACCCCGGCCCGCCGCAGCGTGTACATCAGCTGGGCGTCCGTCTGGATGGGCTCGCCGATGCGGCGCACCACGACCGTCTTGCCGTCCGCGCCCGGGTCCAGGTCGGCGAGGCTGACCATGCCCTCGTCGAGGAACGGGTCGGCCTCGGCCTTCTCGCCCAGCTCCTCGAGGCCCGGGATCGGGTTGCCGTACGGCGACTCGGTGGGGTGGCGAAGGAGCTCCAGGACGCGGCGCTCCACGGCCTCGCTCATCACGTGCTCCCAGCGGCAGGCCTCGGCGTGCACCTGCTCCCACTCCAGGCCGATCACGTCGACGAGCAGACACTCGGCGAGCCGGTGCTTGCGCATCACGCGGGTGGCGAGGCGGCGGCCCTCCTCGGTGAGCTCCAGGTGCCGGTCGCTGGCGACGGACACCAGGCCGTCCCGCTCCATGCGTGCCACCGTCTGGCTGACCGTGGGGCCGCTCTGGTCGAGCCGCTCCGCGATCCGGGCACGCATGGGGACCACACCTTCCTCTTCGAGTTCGAGGATGGTGCGGAGATACATCTCCGTCGTATCGATCAGTCCGGACATACGTGCCCCTCATGCTGTGACAGAAAGAGAGCTGCGGACTCGCTCCGCAGCGTCCTGCGCTGGCCCTGCGTCAATTCTGACGCATAGCGCCGACAAGCGTGCCGCGCCGGGTGAGACCGCCCGCCGAAGCCGTATTGACAGGGCACTGGTCCAGACCGCACCGTGATCCGCGGCACACACCCACCGTGCCCCACGTCACGCACCTTTCCGGGAGAGGCCCTCGGCGATGAGCTCCACGAGTGACCGCGGTGAGCGCGGCAACAGCGGTGAGAACAAGCTGGCCGGACAGTACTTCGACGCCGCGATCGGCCTGCTCGAGCGGGTGCGGGACGAGGAGGGCGCCGCGGTCGCGGCGGCGGCGCGCGCCATCGCCGACACCGTCGAGTCCGGCGGCCGTCTCTTCGCCTTCGGCGCCGGGCACTCCTCGCTCGCCGCGCAGGACGTCGTGTACCGGGCGGGCGGGCTCGCCCTGATGAACCTGCTCGCCGTGCCGGGCGTCGTCGGCGTCGACGTCATGCCCGCCACCCTGGGCTCCGCCCTGGAGCGGGTCGACGGGCTCGCGGGCGCGGTGCTCGACACGAGCCCGGCCCGGCCCGGCGACCTGCTGGTGATCATCTCCCTGTCGGGGCGGAACTCGCTGCCCGTCGAGATGGCGATGAACGCCCGCGCGCTCGGCCTGACCGTGGTCGGGGTGACCTCGGTGGCGTACGCCTCTCAGACCCGGTCGCGGCACACCTCCGGGACCTTCCTCAAGGACCACTGCGACATCGTGCTCGACAGCAAGATCTCGATCGGCGACGCGGAGCTGACCGCCCCGGGCGTCGCCGCGCCGTTCGGTCCCGCCTCCAGCGTGGTCACCAACGCGCTGCTGCAGGCCACCATGGCGGCGGCCGCGGGCGAGCTCGCCGAGCGCGGCTTCGACCCGCCGATGCTGCGGTCGGGGAACGTGGACGGCGGCCACGAGTGGAACGGCCGGGTGTTCTCGGAGTACGGGGACCGGATCTTCTACCGTCACTAGCCGGTACGTACGTCCGCACGTCGGTACGCGCCCGCCGGAGCGGCTACTGAGCCCCGGAGCGGAGCACCCCCGCCAGGTCCAGAGCCGCCGCGACCCGTGCCGCCACGCTCTCCGCGTACCCCGCGTCCGCGCGCTCGAAGGTGGCGCGGCCCGATCCGCGCAGGAACGTGACCACGCCGAGCGTGGCGCCCCGGCTGCGCAGCACCACGCACAGTGCGTACATCGAGCCCTCCGGCCACTGGCGGCCGCGCGCCCACTCCACGGCCGAGGCGGGCGAGGCCGCGGCGGCCCGTACCGATCCGGTACGCAGCGCGCACTGGAGCGCCGGGTGACCCTCCGCGTACCGCACCGGCAGGCCCGCGCGGTCACCCGGAAGGACCGGGCCCGGCGCCCCGGCCGGGCTGGCGGCGAGGCGCACCAGGCGCGGCGGGTCGACCGGTCCCGCCGGGTCGACCAGGTCGACCAGGGCGTGGTCGGCGAAGCCGGCGAGGGCGAAGTCGAGGTGGACCGTGGCGGCCTCCATCGGGTCCTCGCACTCGGCGGCGGCCCGCGCGGCGCGCTGCGACTGGTTGGCGCGGAAGCGGAGTTGGGCCGCTTCCTGCTCGGCCAGCTTGGACTCGGTGATGTCCTGGAACAGCCAGCCGACACCCAGCGGAACGGGCTCCTCCGTCAGCGGTGAGGCGAGCCGCAGGAAGCCGCTGCGCCAGCACCGCCGCTGCTCACCCGTGCTGTCGCTGCCGCGCACGGAGACCCACAGGTCGGCCGGTGCGGGCGGCGCGCCCTCGGCCAGTACGTGGGTGAGGGCGCTCTCCAGCTCCTCGACGCCCTGCGAGAGCAGCTCCCCGAGGGGGCGGCCGAGCAGCGCGGTGCGGCCGGTGCCGAGCGCGCGGGCCGCGTGCGCGTTGACGACGGCGGGGCGCAGGTCGGCGTCGATCAGGACGACGCCCCAGGAGGCGTCCTCGAACAGGGCCTCGCTGAGCGCGATGGAACGCTCCAGGTCGATCTGGGTGTGCACCTCACTGAACGCGCAGTACACCCCGGCGGGCTTGCCGTCCGGGCCGCGCACGGCGGCCGACTGGGTGCGTACGAGCACCCGGCCGCCGTCCTTGGTGAGCAGCGCGAACTCGTGCACCTGGCGGCCCGGCGCGGTCATCGCGGAGAGCAGCCGGTCCTCGACCTCGGCGGCGTCGGCGGTGCGCACGGCCCAGCCCGCGAAGCCCTGCCGTCCGACGGCCTCGCCGGCCGACCAGCCGAGGATGCGTTCGGCCTCGCGGTTCCAGTGCGTCAGCACGCCGTCGGCGTCGAAGGCGCAGAGCGCGGCGTCCATGCCGTCGAGGAGCGCGGCGAGCAGGTCGTCGGACGCGGGTCCCTCGCGCCCGGATCCGTCGTCGGGTCCGTCACCGGGGTCGGGGTCGCCCGAGCCCACGGAGTCGGTCGTTCCACTGTGCCGGGAAGCACTCACCTGGCCACCCCCTGCAGGACGAGTACGCCTTTCGGCATGCATGCACGGCGCATGCCGTTCACAGGATCATTGAACTCGAACGTGACGCACCCCACACCGGGTTCGGGGAAATAGTTGCATCCCTGTGCCCTGAAAAAAATGGGTTGTGGCGCTCGGGGAGGGTTCCTAGTCTGGAACCACTTCGGAAAGGAGGTGGTTCGGCAGATGTATGCAAACCGGACGGAAGAGGTGGCTGCGGGCTGACGGCCCGTTGTCGCACTCAGTGCGGTGCCGGACCGGCGTGCTGACACAGCACGCAGCCGGCCAATTCCAACGCAGTCACCGCGATCCGCGGGCCGCCGGTACGTCCGGCCGGCTTCCCGCCGCCCAGTGCGGCCGGAACCATGGCCCGCGGATCGTCTGCGTTCAGGAACCCTCCCCTTAGGGGACGGCACCCTCCCCGTACGGGACGGCTCAGCCCGAGATCGCCTCGTACCCCTCGATGGACTGCGGCGTGCGCGTGCCCGGCCCCACGTAGGTGGCCGACGGGCGGACCAGGCGGCCGGTGCGCTTCTGCTCCAGGATGTGCGCGCTCCAGCCTGCGGTGCGGGCGCACGTGAACATCGACGTGAACATGTGCGCCGGGACCTCCGCGAAGTCCAGGACGATGGCCGCCCAGAACTCGACGTTGGTGGCGAGCACCCGGTCGGGGCGGCGGGAGTGCAGCTCCTCGAGGGCGGCGGTCTCCAGCGCCTCGGCGACCTCGAAGCGCGGCGCGGCCAGCTCCTTGGCGGTGCGGCGCAGGACGCGGGCGCGCGGGTCCTCGGCGCGGTAGACGCGGTGCCCGAAGCCCATCAGGCGCTCGCCGTTGTCGAGGGCGCGCTTCACATACGCCTTGGCGTCGCCGGTGCGCTCGATCTCCTCGATCATGCCGAGGACGCGGGACGGGGCGCCGCCGTGCAGCGGGCCCGACATGGCGCCGACGGCACCCGAGAGGGCCGCGGCCACATCGGCGCCGGTGGAGGCGATGACGCGGGCGGTGAACGTCGAGGCGTTCATGCCGTGCTCGGCGGCGGAGGTCCAGTAGGCGTCAACGGCCTTGACGTGCTTGGGGTCCGGCTCGCCGCGCCAGCGGATCATGAACCGCTCGACGACGCTGGACGCCTTGTCGATCTCGCTCTGCGGCACCATCGCCCTGCCCTGGCCGCGCGCCGACTGGGCCACGTACGAGAGGGCCATCACGGCGGCGCGGGCGAGGTCGTCGCGGGCGCGGGCCTCGTCGATGTCCAGCAGCGGCTTGAGGCCCCAGACCGGCGCGAGCATGGCGAGCGCGGACTGCACGTCGACGCGGATGTCGCCGGAGTGCACCGGGATGGGGAAGGGCTCGGCGGGCGGCAGGCCGGGGTTGAAGGCGCCGTCGACCAGGAGGCCCCACACGTTGCCGAAGGAGACCTGGCCGACGAGGTCCTCGATGTCCACACCGCGGTAGCGGAGGGCGCCTCCTTCCTTGTCGGGTTCGGCGATCTCCGTCTCGAACGCGACGACTCCTTCAAGTCCGGGTACGAAGTCGGACATCAGGCGGCTCCTCTTGGGGTGGGCGAGCGGGTGCAGGTCGCTGTGCTGCAGACGGTCACTTTCGGAGGTGTACGAGGCCCTGGCCGGTTCCGCGGTCCTCGGGGGACTCGCGGTCCGGGTCGGTCACCCCGGTGATGCCCCGCACGGCCGGTGGTCATCCAACCTCGGGGGTGCCAGGACGATATCCCGTAGTGCCAGTTTTGGGGAGACCTCGCGGCACTCAGTGCCACCACGGAGGGCTTGAACTGGCCACCACGTGCGGCAGGATGAGCCGTGTGAAGCCCTCTGACCCCGCTGCTCCGGACGGACCGCAGTTCGACGTTCCGGACGTCTCGGACGTCCCGGAACTCGACGCCGACCCGGCCGTGATGCGCCGCCACTACCGCGCGGACGGCATCCATCCCGAAGCCCTCGCCGCCGACCCGATCACCCAGTTCTCCCGCTGGTTCGCCGAGGCCGCGCAGGCCGAGCGGCAGGGCGCCCTGTACGAGCCGAACGCGATGGTCCTCGCCACCGCCGACGCCGAGGGCAGGCCCAGCTCGCGCACGGTGCTCCTCAAGGCGTACGACGAGCGCGGCTTCGTGTTCTTCACCAACTACGAGTCCCGCAAGGCCCGCGACATCACGGCCCACCCGTACGTCTCGCTGCTTTTCCCCTGGCACCCGATGGCCCGCCAGGTGATCGTCACGGGTACGGCGCTGCGCACCGGGCGGGACGAGACGGCCGCGTACTTCCGCACCCGGCCGCACGGCTCGCAGCTCGGCGCGTGGGCGAGCACCCAGTCGTCGGTGGTCGCCTCACGGGCCGAACTCGAGGACGCCTACGCGGAGTTGGCGGCGCGCTATCCGGAGGGCGAGCAGGTGCCGGTGCCGCCGCACTGGGGTGGTTTCCGGGTGGTGCCGCAGCGGGTGGAGTTCTGGCAGGGGCGGGAGAATCGGCTGCACGATCGGATTTGTTACGTGCGGGAGCCCGGCACGGATGGGTGGCGGGTCGAGCGGCTGGCTCCGTAGCGGGTCCCGCACCGTCGCCTCGGTTGCCGCCGATCGCCCTGCGGGCTCGTCCTCAATCGCCGGACGGGCTGGTGCTCAGCGCCTCGTCAAGCAGCACCGCCCACTGCGCCACCACCCGTTCACGCCGGGCCCGGTCATCGGTGAGGACATTGGCGAGGCCGAGCCCACGCGCCATGTCCAGGAAGCCCTGCACCGTCTCGCGCACACCCGGCCGTGACTCGTCCGCGCCGAGAAGCTCGACGGCCATCCGGTGCGTCTCGCGGCCGACCCGCGCCTCCAGCTCCGTCACGCGCGCGTGCAGCTGTTCCTCGTTGGACGCGGCCACCCACAGGTGCAGGGCGGCGCGGAACAGCGGCCCCGTATAGAGGTCGACGAGGGCCGCGACGACGGCGGTGCGGTTCTGGGCGGAGACCGAGCGCAGGGCCGTGGACCGCTGCTCGGCGACGTACTCGACGGCCGCCGTGAACAGGTCCTCGCGGGTCGGGAAGTGGTGCTGGGCCGCGCCCCGCGAGACCCCGGCGCGCTCGGCGACGACGGTGACCGTGGAGCCCGCCCAGCCGTGTTCGGCGAGGCAGGCCACGGCCGCCTCCAGGAGCCGTTGGCGGGTGGCGCGGCTGCGGTCCTGCTTGGGGTAGCGGTCCGAGCGTGAGCCGGTGCTCACAACACCCATGCGGGATCCCGTCGTTCGAAGAATGCGGTCATGCCGTCCCGTGCCTCCTTGGACGCGAACAGCGAGGCCGAGCGCCGCACCAGTTCCTCGGCGTCCCGGTCGAAGGCCTCAAGGACTCTAGCCGTGGTCAGCCGCTTCGACTCCGCGAGCCCCTGCGGGGAGCCCTTGCGCAGCGCGTCGAGCACCGTGTCGAGAGCCGCGTCCAGAGCCCCCTCGGTGTCGTCCGCGGCCTCCGTGACGAGCCCCATCTCCGCCGCCCGCGCCGCGCCGAACCGCTCCCCGGTGAGGTAGTACCGGGCGGCGGCGCGCGGCTCGACGCGGGGCAGCAGCGGCAGCGAGATCACGGCGGGCGCGACCCCGAGCCGTACCTCGGTGAACGCGAAGTCGGAGCCCGCCGAGGCCAGCGCGATGTCGCAGGCCCCGACCAGGCCGAGCCCGCCGGCCCGCACATGCCCGTCGACCCGCGCCACCACCGGCTTGGGCAGCTCGACCAGCTGCCGGAGCAGCGCCACGAACGCGTACGGACTGGGCGGCTCCTTCAGGTCGGCGCCCGCGCTGAACGTGGAGCCGGTGTGGGTGAGCACCACGGCCCGTACGCCCCGGTCCGTGGCGCAGGCGCCGAGCGCCTCGGCGAGCGCGGTGACGAGCTGCCCGGAGAGCGCGTTGCGGTTGTCCGGCGCGTCCAGGGTGAGGGTGCTGACGCCACGGTCCTGGGTGACCTGGAGCTGCTTCATGCGGGGTCCTTTGGTGGCGGTGGTCCGGGTCAGTTCTTCGCGCTCTCGCGGTCGCGCAGTTCCCGGCGCAGGATCTTGCCGCTGAGCGCGCGCGGCACGGTGTCGACGAACTCGACGCGACGGACCTTCTTGTACGGGGCGACCCGCTCGGCGACGTACGCGACGACCTCGTCCGCGTCGAGGAGCGCACCGTCCTGGCGTACGACGAAGGCCTTGGGGATCTCGGTGCCGTCCGCGTCGTACACCCCGATGACCGCCGCGTCGGCGATGTCCGGGTGGGTGAGCAGCAGCGCCTCCAGCTCGGCGGGGGCGACCTGGTAGCCCTTGTACTTGATGAGTTCCTTGACCCGGTCCACGACGAACAGCCAGCCCTCGGCGTCGACCCGGCCGATGTCCCCGGTGTGCAGCCAGCCGTCCGCGTCGATCATGTCGGCGGTGGCCTCGGGCCGGCCGAGGTAGCCCTTCATCACCTGCGGCCCGCGCAGCACGATCTCGCCGCGCTCGCCCGGCTCCGCGTCCCGCCCCTGCTCGTCCAGGGAGAGCAGCCGCATCTCGGTCCCGGCGATGAGCTTGCCGACGGTGCCGGGCGGCGGGTTCTCCACGTCGAGCGGTACGAGGTGGGTGCACGGCGAGAGTTCCGTCATCCCGTACCCCTGGATCACCGCGGGCAGGCCGAGGCGGCGGGCGCAGGCGTCGGCGAGGTCCGCGTCGAGCGGCGCCGCGGAGCTGAGCACGAGCCGCACGGACGACAGGTCGTACTCGGCGACCTTCGGGTGCTTGGCGAGCGCGAGGACGATGGGCGGGGCCACGTACAGGGCGGTGATGCGGTGCTTCTCGATCGCGGCGAGGAACGTGTCGATGTCGAAGCGGGGCAGCACGACGACGGTGGCGCCCTGCCGCAGCGGGGCGTTGACCAGGGCGGTGAGACCGTAGATGTGGAAGAACGGCAGTACGGCGAGGATCCGTTCGCCCTGCCCGAGCGGCATCGCCGGGTGCAGTTGGGCGAGGTTGGTGGCGATGCTGCGGTGGGTGAGCATCACGCCCTTGGGGACGCCGGTGGTGCCGGAGGAGTACGGCAGTGCGGCCACGTCCTGTGCCGGGTCGATGTCGACCTGCGGTTCGGGGGCGGTGGACGCGGCTAGGTCGAGTACGGAGCGGTGGCCGTGACCCTGGTCTGGCTGGTCTGGCTGGTCTGGCTGGTCTGGCTGGTCTGGCTGGTCTGGCTGGTCTGGCTGGTCTGGCTGGTCGCAGACGAGTATCTCCCTTATCCCGCCGGTGAGTTCGGCCGCGGCGCGGGCCACGTCGAGCAGCGGGGACACGGTGACGATCCAGCTCGCCTTCGAGTCCCGCAGCTGCTTGGCGAACTCCTCCGGCGTGGACAGCGGGTGCACGGTCGTCACGGCGGCCCCGGCGCGGGTCGCCGCGTAGAACACGGCGGGGAACGCGATGGTGTTGGGGCTGTGCAGGGCCAGTACGTCGCCCTTCGCCAGACCGGATTCCGCGAGCCCGGCGGCGATGCGGCGGTGGGCGTCGTCGAGCTGGGCGTAGGTCAGGGTGGTGCCGGTGACTCCGTCGACGAGGGCGGGGGTGTCGCCGTACGTGTGGGCTTCACCCAGGACGGCTTCGTGGATGGGGAGTTCGAGCGGGGCTATGTCGGCGTACTCGCTGCGGAAGACCATGAGCGCACTCCCTTGCCTCGGGTGCGGTGCGGGTGCGGTGCGGTGCGGGTGCGGTGCGAGGAGTGAGAGCCTGGCAGCGGAGCCGGAAACAATCAAGCGTGCTGGTTCAGCTCGGGTCAGCTACAGGTCAGCTACAGGTCAGCTACGGGTTCAGCTTCGGTCGAGGCCGGAACGGGTCCGCCCGTCGGGCCTGGCGCGAACACCAGGGCCGACGGGCGGAGTTGAGCGATCACGCAGGGATCACGCCGGAATCAGGTCAGGATCACGCCGGGATCAGGTCGGGATCAGGTCGGGTCGCCCTCGTAGTCGGGCCGGATGGCCAGCTTGCCCGCGTCCCACAGCTCGAAGACGCGCGCCTTGCACTCCTTGTCGGTCTTCACTTCGTCCGCGAGGGCGAGGCCGATCTCGTTGTTCTTCTCGTCCGCCTTGTTGTCCGCGTCGGTTCCGGGGCGGCCGCGCTCGTGCGCCTCGCCCATCGCCATGGCGAACTCCTCGCCCAGCCTCTTCTTGAGGAGGCACTGCCAGAACACGTGGCGAACGGAGTTCTGCTTCTCCGCGTCCGTCATGTGCTCGACCAGCTGAAGCACCTCCACGTGCACCCCGGCCCACTTGACGATCTTCGTGGGGTTCTTGAGAGCCACGTAGACCTCCGGGCCGGAAACGTTCTTCCCGATCAGCCAGACGTAGTGGTCGATGGCGGAAGGGCCCTCTTCGAGGAGACTCTTCTCCAGCCGCGACAGAACACGCGCGTACGACGCCATGTTCTGCGACGTGTCCGCCAGGTTGTCGGCGATCACCTTGGACGCGCCGATGCCGAGTCCGACGACGAGCAGGTACAGGGGGACGAGCGGGAGCGCCTCAGGAGCGATGAACGCGATCGTGGCCACGCCCGCGAGCGCCGTGGCGCCGGTCTTGCCGAGATCCCGGGGGGCGATGCCCTGCGCCGCGTCGATCTTCTGGCGGGTCTCCACCATGGTGTCGTACACCTTCGCGCCCGGCACGGTGTTGCATTCGCAGCGGAATTCGGCGTCCCTGGTGACGCTCATCGACATGGTCCAGTCGCCGGCCTGCGGGTCCTTGACGATCAGGTACCGGATGGAGTCGCCGGACATCTTGACGACCTTGCCGTCCTCGTCGACGTCCTCGTCGTAGCTGTTCCCGTCGGGGTCCTCGATGGTCATGACGACGCCCTCGGGGAAATCGGCCGTGCCCTCGCCTTTGGTGATCACCGAGTAGAGGAACGGCGCGTCCTCGCCGATGCTCATCGTGTTCGTCAGGTTGAACCGCTCGACATTGCCCAGGCCCTCCAGGTCCTTCGCGGGCAGGGTGTCGACCTGGCAGTACATGCAGTCGTGGTCGCCCTTGGCCTGCGCGGTGAACGCGGGAATGCGGCTGAGTTCGTCGCTGACGTCGAAAAGGCCCCAGAGCCCGCCGACGCCCTTGTCCTCGATCTCCGTCGGCTCGTCGAAGTACTGCCCCGCGATGAGTGCCGGGGTCTGCTTCGCGGCCTCCTGCCAGTCGTCGCTCATGGAGAGGCCCCAGAGCCGCGAGGCGTACCGCGTGTACCCGTCGGGCCCGTCGTCCTTCTTCTCCACGTGCCCCCAGAACCAGTCCGGGACATCGTCGTTGTCGAGGACGTCGAACTCGCCCCAGAGCCCGAGGGCGCCCTTGTCGACGATGCGGGTGGGCCGGTTGAAGTACTGGCGCTTGACCACGGCCGGGCAGTTCTGGGCGACGCTTTTCCAGTCCGCGTCGTCGGGGATGTTCCACAGCCGCGCCGAGAACTGGCGCATGCCGTTGTCCTGCTCGCCGTCGTCCTGGAACTGCAGCGGGCCGGCCGCGTGCCCCAGGAAACCCATGGAGTCCCACAGGTACGAGTTGGCCACGGGGACCGGCGGGTCCTCGATGGGCTGGGGCTCGACGACCGGGTTGCCGGAGGCGCGGTACAGGGCCTCGATGATGCCGTCGCCGTCTTCCCAGGCGTCATTGGAGAGTTCCCAGATGATGACGCCCTGCGCGCCCACATCCTTGAGGAACTCGAGCTTCGTGACGGCGGTGTCCGGGGTCTCGAAATAGATGTTGTGCCGGTACGGGTACTCGCCGGGCGGCAGCGGATCCTTCAGCTCGGGCCGGGGCGTCTTCCCCTCGACCTTGATGTTCGCGTTCTCGGCGTCGAGCGCGTCGGGATATTCGTCCAGGATTTCCTTGTACCGCAACACCTTGTATCCCGGGGGCACTTCACCGGTCAGGTCGTCCGGCTCCTTGGCGGCGGCGAAGTCGTAGCCGTACACGGGCACTCCGGCCGCGATCTTGCCGCGGTCGACGCCCTGCCCCTTTCCCTGCCAGTTCGTGAACAGCGGATTCGTCCAGTACCAGAGGCAGTCCTCGACGGACAGAATCGGATTGTTCTCCAGGGCGTCGCCCTCCGGGGCGTTCGGATTCGCTCCGGCTCCCGGCCAGCCACCCTGCTGCTCGTCGAGATACGACTCCAGATAGACGTCCGCCTCACGGATCTCCGCCGTGTCCTTTCCGCGGATCTTCTGCAGCGCGGAATGCGGGCCGACCGGGGACTTGTCCCACGACCCGGTGAGGTCGTAGGTCATCACGCCGATCCAGTCGAGGTGTTCGGCCATGTCGGGGTCGTAATTGTTGCCGTACCACGAGGTGCCGAAGACGGCCGCCGACACGATCTTGTCGGGCATGGCCTCCTTCAGCTTCTCGGCGAACAGGGTCAGGCCCCGCCCCGCGGGGTGCGGCCCGTCCGCCTTCAGCCGGCCGCCCTGGTCCCCCTGACCGGGCCGGCCCCACCAGCACTCCAGGTCGAGGTCGACGCCGGCCAGGTCGTTGCCGGTGACGTAGTCCACGACCTTGCGCACGGTCTGGTCGAGCTTCGGGGACGCCGGGTCGTTGCCGATCGCCGTCATCAGGTCCAGGAAGGCGAAGTCGTTCGCACCGCCGAGGGCGACCATGATCTTCGTCCCGTACGGCTCCGAGGCCATGTGCACGTCCGGGAGGATCTCACTGATCTCCCGGACCGACTTGGGGTCGAATTCCCCGGCCTTCTCGTCGCTGAACGTCAGGAACGCGATGAGGCCGTGCGTGAGGTACTGGTACATCACGCCGTTGCCGTAGTCGAAGCCTTCCTGCTTCCGCCAGGTCGGGATGTAGGCGATGATTTTCGCCCGCTCGGTCTCCTTGTGCTCAGTCTTGTCGTACAACTCGTCGAAGTGCCGCCACCCGTTCTCATTGGGGTCCCCCACCCCCGGCTCCGAGGCCCAGAAAGCGGCCCGGAAAATGTTGCCCTTGTACTTGGCGACGGCACCTGCCTGGTAACCCTCGGGCTTCTGCTTCCACTCGGGTACGTCAGGGTAATCCGACGAATTTCCCACTGAACTCACTCCCCCTGGTTCGGTGTTCGTACGTTCACGACCACTCAACCAAGTCGCCCTCGTCCGGGCCCAGAGCAGATTCAGCCCTCCCGTCGGCTGTGAACATCGTCTCAGCGGGCGCGCCGAGTTGAATTCCCCGAAGGCGGTGGCTTAACGCCCGGGAAACGCGCGACTCGTATTCCCTCCCGGAGTGCGAATCCGCTCAGTAGGACTTCGGAAGCCCCAGCGACTGATGGGACACGAAGTTGAGGATCATGTCGCGGCTGACCGGGGCGATGCGGGCGACTCGGGCCGCCGTGATGAGGGAGGCCAGTCCGTACTCGCGGGTGAGGCCGTTGCCGCCCAGGGTATGGACCGCTTGGTCCACCGCCTGGACGCAGGCGTCCGCTGCCGCGAACTTCGCCATGTTGGCCGCCTCGCCCGCGCCCATGTCGTCGCCCGTGTCGTACAGATGGGCCGCCTTCTGCATCATCAGGCGGGCCAGCTCCAGGTCGATGTGGGCCTTGGCCAGCGGGTGCGCGATGGCCTGGTGGGCGCCGATGGGGGCCTTCCAGACGGTGCGTTCCTTCGCGTAGGCGACCGCGCGGGAGATCGCGTACCGGCCCATGCCGATGGCGAACGCGGCCGTCATGACGCGTTCCGGGTTGAGGCCAGCGAAGAGTTGCAGGAGGCCCGCGTCCTCGTCGCCGACCAGCGCGTCCGCAGGGAGCCGCACATCGTCGAGGACCAGCTCGAACTGCTTCTCCGGGGCCTGGAGTTCCATGTCGATTTGGTGGCGCTGGAAGCCCGGCGCGTCCCGGTCGACGATGAAGAGGCAGGGCTTGAGGCTGCCGGTGCGGGCGTCCTCGGTGCGGCCTACGATGAGGGTGGCGTCGGCGATGTCGACGCCGGAGACGAACACCTTGCGGCCGGTGAGCAGCCAGTCGCCCGAGGCGGCGTCGCGGCGGGCCGTGGTGGTGATGCGGTGCGAGTTGGAGCCCGCGTCGGGTTCGGTGATGCCGAAGGCCATCGTGCGGCTGCCGTCCGCCAGGCCGGGCAGCCAGGCCTGCTTCTGCTCCTCGGTACCGAAGCGGGCGATGACCGTGCCGCAGATCGCGGGCGAGACGACCATCATCAGGAGCGGGCAGCCGGCGGCCCCCAACTCTTCGAGCACGATGGAGAGTTCGGCTATGCCGCCGCCTCCGCCGCCGTACTCCTCGGGCAGGCTCACCCCGAGGTAGCCGAGCTTCGCGGCGTCGGCCCACAGTTCGTCGGGGTGGGCCTCGGCGCGGACGACCTTGGTCATGTAGTCGCGGCCGTAGCGGTTGCCGAGCGCGGCGACGGCGGCGCGCAGTTGCTTGTGCTCCTCGGTTTCCAGGGTGGCAGTCATCAAGAACTCTCCTCCTGTGCGGATTCCGGTACGACGACGGCGAGCAGGGCGCCGACCTCGACCTGGCGGCCGGGCGCGGCGTGGAGTGCGGTGAGGGTGCCGGAGGCGGGAGCGGTCACGCGGTGCTCCATCTTCATCGCCTCCAGCCAGAGCAGGGGTTGCCCGGCGGTCACGGCGGCACCCTCGGCAAGCCCCTCCGCGAGGCGTACGACGGTGCCGGGCATCGGCGCGAGCAGCGAACCGGGTGCCTGGGTGGCGGTGGCGTCGGGGAAGCGGGGCAGCGCGGTGTACGCGGCGCCGTTGACGTACACCTGGCCGGACGAGGCGTAGCGCGCGACCCTGAACTGCCGCCGTACGCCCGCCACTTCGAGGACGACGAGCTCGGGTCCGGCGGCGAGTACCCGTACACCTTCGGCCTCCGGTCCGGTACGGGTGTGCCGGTAGCGGACCTCGTGCTCGGTGCCGTCCGGCTCGGCCCGGTAGTGCTTGACCTGGTCCTGGGAGTGCAGGTTGCGGAAGCCTCCGAACCGGGGGGACCGGCCGTGTGCGTCGGCGAGCGCGGCGGCCAGCGGCGCGCGCGGGTCCGGTGTGTGCGACGTCAGCTCGCCCAGGTGGCGGTCGTAGAAGCCGGTGTCCAGGCGGGCCGCGACGAACTCCGGGTGGCGCAGGGAGCGGACGAGGAAGTCGCGGTTGGTGACCGGGCCGTGCACCTCGGCCCGCTCCAGGGCCCCGGCCAGGCGGCGCAGTGCCTCGGCGCGGGTCGGGGCGTGCGCGACGGCCTTGGCGAGCATCGGGTCGTAGTGCACGCCGATGGTGTCGCCGTCCGCGCAGCCGGTGTCGACCCTCACCCCCGATACGGAGAAGCGGTGCAGTGTGCCGGTCTGCGGGGCGAAGCCGTGCGCCGGGTCCTCGGCGTACAGCCGGGCCTCGACGGCGTGCCCGTGCGGTGCGGGCGGCTCCGGGTCCAACGCGAAACCCTCGGCGACGCGCAGCTGCAGCGCGACCAGGTCGATCCCGAACACGGCCTCGGTGACGGGGTGTTCGACCTGGAGGCGGGTGTTCATCTCCAGGAACTGGGCCCGGCCGTCGGGCCCGACCAGGAACTCGACGGTGCCCGCGCCCACGTAGCCCGTCGCCCGCGCGGCCCGTACCGCCTGCTCGTACAGGGACTCCACGAGGGCCGGGCCGAGGCCGGGCGCCGGGGCCTCCTCGATCACCTTCTGGTGGCGGCGCTGGAGTGAGCAGTCGCGGGTGCCGAGCGGCCACACCGTGCCGTGGGTGTCGGCGAGGAGCTGCACCTCGACGTGCCGGCCGCCCTCGACGTACGGCTCGACGAACACCTCGCCGTCCCCGAAAGCGCTCGCCGCCTCCGCCGCAGCGGCCGCCAACTCCCGGTCCAGGTCGGCCAGTTCACGTACGACGCGCATGCCGCGACCGCCGCCGCCCGCCGCCGCTTTCACGAGGACCGGAAGGTCCGCCTCGGTCACCCCGGAGAGCGGTGCGATGCCCATGAGTTCCTTGGCGCGCGGCTTCGACGCCATCGCCTCGATCGCCTCGGGCGGCGGGCCGATCCAGCGCAGGCCCGCGTCGGTCACGGCCCGCGCGAAGTCGGCGTTCTCGGACAGGAAGCCGTAGCCGGGGTGGACGGCGTCGGCCCCGGCGGCTTGCGCGGCCTTCACGATCAGGTCGCCGCGCAGATAGGTGTCGGCGGGCGCCGAGCCCGGCAGGCGTACGGCCGTATCCGCCTCGCGTACGTGCAGGGCGTCCGCGTCGGCGTCGGAGTACACGGCGACCGTGGCGATGCCGAGCGCGCGGCAGGTGCGGAAGACCCGGCAGGCGATCTCGCCGCGGTTGGCGACGAGGAGAGTTCCGATCATGGGGAATGCTCTTTCCACTAGATCACCGCAACCATCAATTGAGGAACCACCACGGCGAGCGACCAGGTCCGCGAGAGCGGCGGCGGTTTAGCCGCAAAGGGCGCGTTCCCTCACATCCGGAAGACGCCGAAGCCGCCGCGCGCGCCCTCGTACGGGGCCGTGTGGATCGCGGACAGGCACATGCCGAGCACGGTGCGGGTGTCGCGCGGGTCGATCACCCCGTCGTCGTAGAGCCGCCCGGACAGGAACATCGGCAGCGACTCGGACTCGATCTGCTGCTCGACCATGGCGCGCAGGGCCGCGTCCGCGTCGTCGTCGTACGGCTGCCCCTTCGCGGCGGCGGACTGCCGGGCCACGATGCTCAGCACGCCCGCGAGCTGCTGCGGGCCCATGACGGCGGACTTGGCGCTGGGCCAGGCGAACAGGAAGCGCGGGTCGTAGGCCCGGCCGCACATGCCGTAGTGGCCGGCTCCGTAGCTCGCCCCCATGAGGACGCTGAGGTGCGGCACCTTCGAATTGGAGACCGCGTTGATCATCATGGCGCCGTGCTTGATGATGCCGCCCTGCTCGTACTCCTTGCCGACCATGTAGCCGGTGGTGTTGTGCAGGAAAAGCAGCGGGATGTCGCGCTGGTTGGCCAACTGGATGAACTGGGCGGCCTTCTGCGACTCCTCGCTGAACAGCACGCCCTGCGCGTTGGCGAGGATGCCGATGGGGTAGCCGTGCAGCGCCGCCCAGCCGGTCACGAGCGAGGCCCCGTACAGCGGCTTGAACTCGTCGAAGTCGGAGCCGTCGACGATCCGGGCGATGACCTCGCGCGGGTCGAAGGGCGTCTTCAGGTCGCCGGGGACGATGCCGAGCAGCTCGTCCTCGTCGTACTTCGGGGGCTCGGCGGGCCCTGGATCGGCGTACGCCTTGCGCCAGTTGAGGCGGGCCACGACCCGGCGGGCCTGGCGCAGCGCGTCGGGTTCGTCGGCGGCCAGGTAGTCCGCGAGGCCGGAGGTGCGGGCGTGCATCTCGGCGCCGCCGAGCGACTCGTCGTCGCTCTCCTCGCCGGTGGCCATCTTGACCAGCGGCGGCCCGCCGAGGAAGACCTTCGCCCGCTCCTTCACCATGATCACGTGGTCGCACATGCCGGGTACGTACGCGCCTCCGGCGGTGGAGTTGCCGAAGACCACCGCGACGGTGGGGATTCCGGCCGCCGACGACTGGGTGAGGTGCTTGAAGAGGGCACCGCCCGGAATGAAGATCTCCTTCTGCGAGGGCAGGTCGGCGCCGCCCGACTCGACGAGATGGATCGACGGCAGCCGGTTGGCAAGCCCGATCTCATGTGACCGGAACGCCTTCTTCAGCGTCCACGGGTTGCTCGCCCCGCCGCGTACGGTCGGGTCGTTGGCGGTGATCAGGCACTCCACGCCCTCGACCACGCCGATGCCGCAGACCATCGCGGCGCCCACGTGGTAATCACTGCCCCAGGCGGCCAGCGGGGACAGCTCAAGGAACGGTGTGTCGGGGTCGAGCAGCAGCTCGATCCGCTCCCGCGCGAGCAACTTGCCGCGCTTGCGGTGCCGTTCGACGTACTTCTCGCCGCCGCCCTGGAGCGCCTTGGCGTGCTCGGCGTCCAGCTCGGCGAGCTTGTCGAGCATGGCGGCGCGGTGCGCGGTGTGGTCGGGGGCGGCGGGGTCGAGGGCACTGTTGAGCACGGTCACCGCACGACCTCCGGGAACTGGGAAAGGAGGGTCACAGCAGTACCTCCGGTAGGTCGATGTGTCGGGAGCGCAGCCACTCCCCCAGGCCCTTGGCCTGCGGATCGAACCGCGCCTGTGCGGCCACGCCGTCGCCGAGCAGCCCCTCGACGACGAAGTTCACGGCCCGCAGCTGCGGCAGCACATGCCGTACGACTCGCAACTCCCCTGTCTCCGGGAGGAGTTGCCGCAGCCGTTCGACGGTCAGCTCATGGACGAGCCAGCGCCAGGCCTCGTCGGTACGCACCCACACGCCGAGGTTGGCGTCGCCGCCCTTGTCGCCGCTGCGGGCCCCGGCGACCAGACCGAGCGGCACCCGCCGAGTCGGCCCCGCGGGCAGCGGCTCGGGCAGGGCGGGTTCCGGTACGTCTTCCAGTGCCCGGGTACGGACGGGCGCGGCGACCTCCACCCGGGACCCGTCCGGCAGTACGGCGATGTGCGGTACGTCGCCCTGCGCGGCGTACTCGGCGCGGAACACCCCGTAGGGGGCGCCCTTGCCGGGCGGCGCGGTGACGTGGAAGCCGGGGTAGCTGCCGAGGGCCAGCTCGACGGCGGCGCCGGTGACGGCCCGGCCGACCGCGTCCGCCTCCGGGTCGCGCACGACGAGCCGCAGCAGCGCGCTGGCGGTCTCCTCGGTGTCGGCGTCCGCCCGCTCGGTGCGGGCCAGCTCCCAACGCACATGCGCAGGACGTGACTTGGCCCGTGCGAACGCGTCCTCGACCTGCGCCTTGACCAGCTCGGCCTTGGCGTCGACGGCGAGCCCGGTGAGGACGAAGACGACCTCGTTGCGGAACCCGCCGAGCGCGTTGAGCCCCACCTTGAGCGTCGGCGGCGGCGCCTCCCCGCGCACCCCCTCGATCCGCACCCGGTCCGTGCCGTCCTGCCGCAGCCGTACGGAGTCGAGGCGGGCGGTCACGTCGGGGCCCGCGTACCGGGCGGGGCCGGTCTCGTAGAGGAGCTGGGCGGTGACAGTGCCGATGTCGACGTAACCGCCGGTGCCGTCGTGCTTGGTGATGACGCTGGACCCGTCCGCGTGGATCTCCGCCAACGGGAAGCCGGGGCGCCGTAGTTCACGCACGGGGACGCGGCCCGGCGCGTCGAAGAAGGCGTAGTTGCCGCCGGTCGCCTGTGTCCCGCACTCCAGGACGTGCCCGGCGACGACGGCCCCCGCCAGCTCGTCGTACGCCTCGGGCCCCCAGCCGAAGTGCGCGGCGGCGGCCCCGCTGACGAGGGCGGCGTCGGTCACGCGTCCGGTGACGACAACATCGGCCCCGCCCCGGAGACAGGCGGCGGTGCCATGCCCACCGAGATAGGCGTTGGCAGTGAGCACCCCGTCACCCCAGCCGCCACGCGATACGAGGTCGTCCCCCTCGACATGCGCGACGGCACTTCCGACCCCGAGCCGTTCACTCAACTCCCGTACGCGGGCGGCGAGTCCGGCAGGATTCAGCCCTCCGGCATTGACGACGATCCGCACACCGCGATCCTTGGCGAGCCCGAGGCACTCCTCGGCCTGCCGCAGAAACGTCTTGGCGTACCCGAGCTCCGGGTCGCGCAGCCGGTCACGGCCGAGGATCAGCAGGGTCAGCTCGGCGAGATAGTCGCCGGTCAGCACATCGAGCGGCCCGCCGGTGAGCATCTCGCGCACGGCGTCGAAGCGGTCGCCGTAGAACCCGGAGGCGTTTCCGATCCGCAGCGGCTGCCTGCTCACGAGGCGCTCCCCGAGGCGGCACCCGGTCCGCCAGGGCTGCGCCCCTTCCCCGGCAGCCCGGCGAAGCACTGCGCGATGTCCAGCCAGCGGTCCGCGTCCACGCCCACCGCCCGCAGGTCGAGGTCGTCCCGGTGGGCCCGCTGGGTGACGAGGCGACAGAAGTCGTACGCGGACCCGGTGACCCGCTGGGCGGCACCCTCGGGCCCGTACGCCCACAACTCCCCGCCCGGCCCGGCGAGTTCAACCCGGAACTCCGCCTCCGGTACGGGCAAGCCCCGCACCCCGAAGGCGAAGTCCCGTGTCCGTACCCCGATGTGCGCCACGTGCCTCAGCCGCACGGTGGGCTCACGGCGCACGCCGAGCGCGTCGGCCACGTCCTGCCCGTGCGCCCAGGTCTCCATGAGCCGGGCGGTGGCCATCGAGGTCACGCTCATCGGCGGCCCGTACCAGGGCAACCGCGCCCCGGCCGGCGCGGACCGCAACGCCCGCTGCAACTGCTCACGCCCGTCCCGCCACCGCGCGAGCAGCTCGGCGACGGGCAGCTCGGCACCCTCTGCCGCCCCCTCGTCGACGAAGGAGGCGGGCGCGGCGACCGCCTTCTCCACCTCGCGCCCGAAGGCCTCGGCGTCGGTGGCGGCGAGCAGCGCGGTGCGGTCGGTCCAGGCGAGATGCGCGATCTGGTGGGCGACACTCCACCCGGCCGCGGGCGTGGGCAGCGCCCACTCCTCCACCTTCAACTCCCCCACCAGGGCGTCGAGTTCAGCACTCTCGTCACGCAGGTCGTCGAGCACGTACACGGGGTCGGGCACGGACGCTCCCCTCACGGATGCGGTGTGCGGCGAGCATGGCAGTGGGGGGAGAAACAATCAAGCGTGCTTGGAAAGTTGACAGGGCGCGCGGCGCATCGCTTTCCCGCCCGCCCCTTCCCGAAGTCCTGAGCGGACGGCTCTCGGGTCTGCTCCGGCGGCTGACAGTTGAGCGAAATCCAGCCCGTCCGGCGCTTGAGGACGAGCGCGGAGCGCGACCGGGGCCCGGGGGCGCAGCCCCGGCAGGGTCCGTAGGACTTTCGGGAAGGGGCGGGGAG
>NZ_JAAAHS010000310.1 GCF_009908195.1 Streptomyces boluensis
CCTCCCCACCCTCCCCTTCTGGGTAAGCGTCGACGGCGAAGAGGCCGAGGACGGCGACACCATGGGGCTGTTCAGCCGGGACGGGGACGCCGTGTTGCGGCAGGTGCCGCTCGGGCCGTTGCGGAAGAACCTCTCCGATACCGTCGACGCGCTGCAGCAACTCTTCGCGGACGCCGACGCGCGTGGCGGGACCCTGCCGCTCGCTGAGGCGCAGTTGAACTTCCAGGTCACCGCGAGCGGCGGCATCCAGCTCATCGGCAGCGGGCAGGTGCAGGGCACGCGCGGGCTCACGCTCGTGTTCAAGCGGCCTGCCTGAGCGGGGAGTTCGAGCCATGGCGGGCGGGCGCGCGCCCCGGTACCGGGCCCTGCTCATCGGGGCGTCCAACTACGAGTCGGCGGCCATCTCGCCGCTGCCGTTCGTGGCCGAAGACCTGGAGCGGATGGCGCACGCGCTGAACGCGCGCGGCTTCGAGAAGGTCAAGGTCGCGCAGAAGCAGTTGTTCTCGCTCAACGAGATCGACGGCGACGTGGTCGGGTTCCTGCAAGATGCGGACCCCGGCGACCGGCTCCTCGTCGTCCTGAGCGGGCACGGGCTGCACTCGCGCGGCCGCGAGTATCTGATCCCCGAGGACTTCCGCGAGAACCTCTCCGTGGCCAAGCGCTGCGTGGAGATCGACTGGTCCGAGGAGATCGAGGCGAGCCGCGCCGCGCAGGTGGTGTTCCTCGTCGACGCCTGCCGTGAGGGCGTGCAGGGCGACACGATGGCCGCGTCGCTCAAGCAGTGGGAGCCCAACAAGGTTCGCTTCGCCAAGAATCGTAAAGTCGCGTACGTGTACGCCTGTTCGCAGGCCGAGTTCGCCCGGTACGTACGGGCCACGGACACCGTGCGCGCGGGTGTGGACGTCGGGACGCTGCCCGAGGAGTCGTTCAGCCTCTTCTCGCGGGCCGTCACCGACCTGCTCCTCGGACACGGCACCCCGCCAGGCGCCCGGCCCGTCAGCGAACTCGGAGAGTTCCACGAGGCCGTGCAGGAACGGGTCGCCGCGCTCCACCGGGCGTACGGCAAGTCCCGCGAACCGCAGCGTGTCCGGGTCCTCACCGAGGAGCCGGCCGCCGGGTTCGAGCTGTTCCCGCCGCTCGCCGACGACAGCACGGCCACCGACACGACCGAACTCACCTGGGCCGCGGCCGTCGACTCGCACCCGGCGTGGAAGCTCACCGACCCGGCGCAGGCCACCGCCGTCGACCGGCTGAAGGAGATCTGCGGCGCCCTCGCCGCCTCGTACGCCAGGGACTGTGCCCGCGCCGAGCGGAAACTCGCAGAAGACCGCTGGTACGACCGGGAGTTGGCGGAGCGCACCGCGGAGCGGCTCGGGTTCCTGCTGCGGTATCTCACCGAGGGCAGCACGCTCTCCCCGACCGAGGCGGCGCTGCTCGCGGTACTGCCGTTCGCGACGCAGGCGCACTGGGCGCGCGAGGCCGCGCGGCGCGAGCTGCCCGTGGACGAGCTGACCCGGTTCCTCGAACTGTTCCCGCGGATCAACCGCAGGCTGCGCAGCCTCAAGGAGAGCCAGACCGAGGCGCTGCGGGACGTCCACTGGTGGGGCTACCACCGCTGGCTGGCGCAGCGCGCGGAGGTGTACTTCGCGCGGGAGGCGTCCGCCGAGGCCCCGGACAACGCCGACGACTCCGACCTCGACGCCGCCCCCGACTGGATGCGCGCCGAGCTGCGCCCCGCCAACCTGCTCCGGTACCTCAAGGAGCAGCGCATCGCACCCGCCGCCGCCCCCGGCACGCTGCGCAGCACGGAGCTCGCCGACGCGCGGGAGGTCGCGCCCAGCACCGCGTACGAGCACACCGTCCGGGAACGCCTGGTGTCCGCCCTGGTCAAGGCCGCGCACGCGCTCGCCATCGACCCGGCCGACCTGCCCGAGGTCCTGGTCGAGCACCTCGGCATCTCCGACAGCGTCTCCCTGGACGACCTGCACGCCACCATCCGCAAGTCGTACTGGCGGGCGTCCGGCACCGGCCGGATGCTGGGCGCGCTGTGCCAGCACCCGGCCGTCGAGCTGGCCCTGAAGCAGCACGCCGAGACCGTCGACGTACTGCTGCGGGACATCAACCATGTGTCGGCCGTCAAGGGCAGTTCCCTCGAACCGCTGCGGTCGCTGCCCGCGTACGCGCACGGGCAGGAGGTGAAGCCCAGCGGCGCCACCCCCGCCAACCTGTCCGCCGGGATCCGCTTCCGGCTCGCCGACGACCGCGTCCAGGAACTCCTGATGGGTGAACAGCTCTACGGCGAGCGGGAGTTGGCGATCCGGGAGCTGTACCAGAACGCCCTGGACGCCTGCCGCTACCGGGAGGCCCGGCTCGCGTATCTGCACCGCACCGGCGCCGAGGCCCCGCCCTGGCAGGGCCGGATCCGCTTCGCGGAGGGTGTGGACGAGCGGGGCAGGCCGTATCTGGAGTGCGCGGACAACGGCATCGGCATGGGCGTCACCGAGCTCAGCCGCTCCTTCTCGCAGGGCGGCGCGCGCTTCGTGGACCTGCCCGAGTACCTGGAGGAGCGCACCCTCTGGGACGCCCTCGAACCGAAGATCCAGCTGCATCCGGTGAGCCGGTTCGGGCTCGGCGTGCTCAGCTACTTCATGATCGCCGACGAGATCACGGTGTGGACGAGCCGCCTGAACCGCAACGGCAGGCCGGGGCGGCGCGTGAAGGTCACCATCGCGGGGCCCGGCAACCTGTTCCGCGTCGAGGACGACGGGCCCGCCGAGGACGCGGGCACGACCGTACGGCTCATCGGGTCACCGGGCAGCCCGGTGCCCGCGCCCGGCGAGGAACTGTCCCGGCACCTGTGGGTGTCGCCGTTCCGGACCACGACCCCGGACGGCACCCAGGACGGTCTTGTGTGGGAACCCGGGCGGCTGCACGTCACCCAGCGGGTACCTGGTGCCCGGGAGCCCGACGGCATCCCGCAACAGGCCGACAGGGGAGCGCCGTTCGGCCTCACCACGCAGCGCACCCCCTACACCTGGTCGGCGGAGTCCCTGGGGCCCGTCGCGCACACCGGTCCGGCACGGGGCGACGCACGGCAGTTCGAGGTGCGGGTGGACGGGGAGCGGTTCGGGCGGCGGCTGCCTGATCTGCCCCGGTACGGCCTGTCCCCGCACCGCCCGCGCATCGCCACCGACACCCCTGGCCAGGACGTGTGGTGGACGGACGGGCCGGGCGCGGTCCTGGTCGACGGCATCGCGGCCGACCGTCCCCTGTTCGGCCGCGCGGTCGACCTGCACGGCACCCGGCAGGCCCGGCTCTCCGTCGACCGTAAGCAACTCCAGTCGTACGACGAGGAGTTGGTGCACCAGCTGTGCATGGGCGCCGTCGACGACCTGGTGGACAGCGCCGCGTTCCTCTCGCCCGCCTGGGTGCACGCCCTGCACGAGGACGACCCCGTACTCGCCGAGGCCGTCGTCGCGCGGGCCATCCGGAAGAACGTCGCGTGGGACACGTACCACTGGACGATGGAGGCGGGCCGGGCCGGGATGTTCCCGCCCGATCTGCTGCTCCTCCCCGCCGCCACCGGCACCTTCCACAACCCGACGACGCACCACGACATCGTGGCGAGCCAGCTGGTCCTGTGCATGCCCGAGCCCGTCGTGCGCTGGCGGCTGCGCACCCTGCTCGGCCTGGACGCGGACCTGCAGGTGCCCGTCGCGCGCCCGTCGGACCTGAACCTGCTTAGCGTCAACCCAGTGCGTGGCATGGGCAGTTGGGCGAAGAGGGTGGAGGAGCTCAGCGACGCGTACCGCAAGTCCCTCAACGCGAAGTCCCCCGACCTGCTGAGTGGCATCAGTGGGCTGCCCGCGTGGCGTCCGGCCGGGCGCCCCGTCACCGTGGCCGAGCTGCTGACCGCCGCCAGCACGCAGCAGGCTCCCGCCGCCGAGGTCGCGCAGCGCCTCGCCGCGATCGGGTACGAGGTGGAGAACCTCGGCCCGCTCGCCGCCGCCACCGTCGCGGACCTGCCGCTGCTCGCCCTGGACGAACCGGCCGACGGCGGCCCGCCGTCCGTATGGCTGCCGCCGGGCGCCTGCGTGCACCTGGCGCACCTGCTCGTCCAGCGGGACCCGCGCGCGGCCGCCGCACGTCTGGCCGCGCTCGGCTACGCCCTGCCCGGTGACCTCGACGGCCTGCCCGCCCTGTCGGCCTCGGCGCACGACAAGACCCTGCTGCGCGCGCTGCTCGCACACCCCGACATCCTCGCCGCCACACCGGAACACGCCACCGGGGTCAGCCTCGGCCAACTTGACGCCGCAGCAGTGCAGTTGAGGTGGAACGGAAGGCAGCTGACCCAGCGGCTCCAACACCTCGGGCTCACCCCCGCCCCGGGCCAACGGAGCTTCGCCCCGCACACGCTCAAACCGCTCATCGACTCGGGCATCACCCGCAGGCTCACCCGCACCATCGGCCCGCACGAGTACGGCGACTTCGGGCTCGCCTTCGACTCCGACACCCGGCAAGGGCTGATCGACCTGGGCTTCCACCCCCAGGGCAGCCCGGTGTCCAAGGCCATGCTGAAGCTGATGGGCCAGTCCGGCCGCCGCCTCAACACCGTCGGCCTCGGCCCGCGCACCCGCGAAGCCGTCCTCACCCCGACCGGTCTGCGCGCGGCGGCCCTGCTCGCGAACGTGAAACCGGGGGCCGTCAGGACCGCGCTCAAGAGGGACGGGCACACCGCGTGGGTGGACATCGAATCCGGCCTGGACGACACCCTCGTGCAGTACGGCACCGAGACGGCGCCCCCGCTGTTCCGGCGGTCCGTCAAGGGCAAGCACATCGGGCTCGCCGCCCTCGCCTCCGCCGCGATCCGGCTGCAGCGGCCGTTCCGTGAAGTCGCCGCGCTGGCCACGGAGTTGGGGCTCCGGCACGAGGCCGAGACCTGGTTCGACGGCGAGGGCGAGGGCGCGGCGCTCGCACGGCCCGCCGCCCACGTACGGCCCACCGAGAACACGGACGGGAACACGGACTCCCCGCCCCCGCCGTCCGTTCCTCCTACCCGAACAGGTTCAGCTCCGGCTCCCGTACCCCCGCCAACGCGTACCGAGCCCCGATGACCGGCCGCCCCGAGCAGAGCCGTACGAGCACCTCCGGCGGGCCGGTGAAGCGCGCGGGGTCGTCGGAGGCAGCTCCGAACAGCAGCAACTCCTGGCTGGACAGCCGTACTTGAAGCGGTGCCGTCTCCCGTACCCGGGTCAGGTGGGTCAGCAGGCGCAGCGCGAGCGGCAGCGCCGGGCCGCCGTACGCGTCCGGCTCCGACCAGGCCTCGCGTACGTCGCCCGCGTGGATCCACTCGCCGAGCGCGATGCCGTCGAGGCGGCCGCCGGCCTTCTCGATGACCGGGCCCGCCTCCGTCATGCCGCGTTCCAGCTCGTCGACGACCCGCTGATGCGGCCACCCGGCACGTTCCGCGATGTCCCGGTCGTTGGCCTCCGGGGAGAACACGCCCTCCTCGAAACGGTTCTCCACGACCCGCGTCAGGGCCGCCGAACAATGGGCGAGCACGTGGCGCACCGTCCAGCCCGTACAGCAGGTGAACAGCTCGAAGTCACGGTCGGGCCGCGACCTCAACAGCGGTACCAGCGCGTCCCGTTCGGTCGTCAGGAGCAGTCCTGGGAGGGCCGGATCGTACGAGTCGCCCGGCGTCGTCCGCGTCGTCTGCGTAGTCCGCGTCGTCTGCGTCATGCCTTCGGACGATACGGGCTGCCGCCAGGGGCTAGCGCGCGAACCCGTCCAGCACATCCCGCAGGTGCGCGTCCATCGGCTCGTCCAGTTCGTCGTGTTCCCAGAACAGGGTGTTCAGAGCGCCCAGCGGGTACAGCCGACCACCCTCGCGCAGGCTGGGCTGGCTGACGTTCGGGGAGTCCAGGACCGAGGAGCGGTCACCCGGGCCGAACAGGGGCAGGGTGGTGTCGTCCGGCGCCTCCGCACGCGCCTCGTACCGCCACTCCGCCGCGCGGGCGTTGCGGCACATCACCTCGCCGATGTACCAGACCGCGCCCTGCACGAACGGGCCGGTCCGCGCCGCGCTGACCTCCTCGGGGCCGGCGTACCGAGACCGGACCAGGCCTTCCAGGGCGTCGAGGGAGTCGAGGGTGAAGTCCCAGCTCTCCGGCCGGCCCGTCTCCCGCGCCCACCCGTCGAACGCCTCCGCGCGCGCGGCCAGCCACACGTCCAACTCAGCCTGTCCTGCCGCCACTTCGTCGAGTTGCCGCTGCTGGACCGGGTGCGGGCGGACGGCCGGGGACCAGGACGGGTCCTGGCGCCGCCGCTCCGCCACCTCGGCGCGCAGCCGGTCCACCTCGTCCGTGAAGACGCGGCCCGTACGTCTGGCCGTGGCGCGCTCAAGGAGCTTCAGGAGCGGTATGGGCGACTGGTCGAGGGCCGGGTCCGGGCAGATCACGGGCTGCCTGCCGGGCGCGGCCTTCGCGGGTCTGCGGCTCCAGCCCCAGGAGCCGCCCGCGACGCTGAGGAGCACCTCACCCAGGTAGTACGCGGCCCAGCGGGCGGGCCGGAAGTCCAGCTTCACGCGCCCGCCCGTCTCGTACTCCGCGAGGAGCCACTCCTCCAGGCCGGAGAGCGACTCGGGCGTGAAGTCGAAGGACATGTCACACGGGCAGTACTCGTCCTGCGTCTCCTCCCGCATCTCCCGGAGCTGGTCGGGAAGATCGAAGATCCAGGCACGCAACTTCCGCTCGACCGCGTCGACTTCGTCGGCCAGGGGGCGCGTGCTCATAGGCGTCTCGGGGCTCATACGGGAACACTAGAGCGAGGGTCTGACAACGCCCCTCGGCCAGCCCGCGACGCCCCTCACCCGACGTGCCGGAACCGCCCCCGGTACTCCGTGGGCGTCGTGTTGAGGCGGCGGCGGAACGCGCGGATCAGGGTGTCCACGGTGCCGAATCCGCACAGGGACGCCACCCGGTCCAGGGTGTCGTCGGTGGACTCCAGGCGCTGGCGGGCGACTTCGACGCGGGCCGACTCGACGTAGGACGCCGGCGTCGTATCCAGTTCCGTTTTGAAGAGGCGGGTCAACTGGCGTTCGCTGACGTGCGCCTGGGCCGCCAGGTCGGCGGTCGTCAGGCGGCCCGCGAGGTTCTGCGTCACGTACGCGCGCAGCTCGTCCATCCGCCGCGTCGTCGCGCCCGGCTCGGTCGGCACGCTGAACTGGCTCTGGCCGCTGGGGCGTTTGAGGTACATCACCAGTTGCCGGGCCACCCGCAGCGCGGTCGGCTCGCCGAAGTCCTCCGCCACCAGGGCGAGGGACAGGTCGAGGCAGGCGGTGATGCCCGCACCGGTCCACACCTTGCCGTCGCGGATGAAGATCGGGTCGGCGTCGACCCGTACGGCCGGGTGGTCGGCGGCGAGCTGCTGCGCCGTGGACCAGTGCGTGGTGGCCCGCTTGCCGTCCAACAGGCCTGCCGCCGCGAGGAGATGGGCGCCCACACAGACGGAGGCGATCCGGCGGGAACGCGCGGCGAGCGTACCGACCCACTCGACGACCCCGGGGTCCGCGACGGCCCGCACGCCACGGTCCTCGCCCACCTCCACCGAGCCGGGCACGAGCAGGGTGTCGATACGGCGCCGGGCCACCTCCGCGTACGTGGTGTCCGGCAGGACGCGCACCCCGGCGGCCGTGGTGACCGGGTCGAGGGTCTCGGCGGCGAGGGCCACGCGGTACCCGGCGGCCTCCTCCGTGTCCCGCCGCAGCAGGGCGAAGACCTCGGGCGGGCCGGTGACGTCGAGCAGGTCGACGCCCTCGAAGAGCATGACGACGATGAGCCGGTTCACCGAACCTCGGCCTCCCCACACCTTGACCTGATGTCTGGATCTGCAAGTTACATGACATTGCCGCCATGGGTCCGCGTCCCTAGCGTGGAGCCATGGCTACGACAACACTGCGTGAACTCAACGGCTTCGATCAGACCCCGGCCAAGCTGGGCGCCGCGACGCTGATCCTCGTCGACTACCAGAACACCTACACCCAGGGCGTCCTGGAACTCACCGGCTGGCAGCAGGCGTTGGACGCGGGCGCCGACCTGCTCGCCCGTGCCCGCGCGGCCGGGTCGAAGGTCGTGCACGTCATCCACGACGGCGGCGAGGGCACCCCGTACGACGTGCGCGCCGAGATCGGGCAGATCCACCCGAAGGTCGCGCCGGTCGAGGGCGAGCCGGTCGTGGTGAAGGGCGCGCCGAACGCGTTCCTCGACACCGACCTGGGCGAGCACGTCGACGCCGCCGGGCACGAGGACGTGGTGGTCGTCGGCTTCATGACGCACATGTGCGTGACGTTCACCTCGCAGGGCGCGTTCCTGCGCGGCAACCGCCCCACCGTGGTCGCCGACGCCTGCGCCACCCGCCCGCTGCCGCACGGCGCCCGCGACGGCGAGGTCCCGGCCGCGCAGGTCCACCAGAGCGCGCTCGGCACGATCGCCGACCTGTACGGCGTCGTCGTACCGTCGGCGGACTCGCTGGCCTGAGCCCACCCACGCACGACGGCACGACCACACGACCGCACGACCACACCGGTCCGGGCCACCGGGGGGCGGCCCGGACCGGTGCGGGGCGGTCACTAGGCTCCCCCTCATGACGGACCTCCCACTCGACGACGACCTCCGGCAGCGCTGGACCGCCGCCCTGCTCGCCTGCCGCGCCACGGGCGACGGCCCCGACCCGGCCCCGTACGGCGCGAACCTGCTCGACCGGTGGGCCGAGCCGCAGCGCAAGTACCACACGGTCGCCCACCTCACGGCGGTCCTCGACCACGTCGACGTCCTCGCCGGGCACGCCGAGAACGCCGATCTCGTACGGCTCGCCGCCTGGTTCCACGACGCGGTGTACCTGCCCGACCGCTCCGAGAACGAGGAGCGCTCGGCCCGGCTCGCCGAGCGGGCGCTGTCCGAGGCCGGGCTCGCGGGTGCCGCGACCGCCGAGGTGGCCCGCCTGGTCCGCCTGACCGTCACGCACGACCCGGCCGAGGGCGACCGCAACGGCGAGGTGCTGTGCGACGCGGACCTGGCGATCCTGGCCGCCGAACCCGACGCGTACGCCGCGTACGCAGCCGCTGTGCGCGAGGAGTACGGCTTCGTCCCGGACGAGGCGTTCCGCGACGGCCGCGCCGCGGTGCTGCGCCAACTCCTCGACCTGCCACGGCTGTTCCGCACCCCGCACGGCGTCGCCGCGTGGGAGGAGCGGGCCCGCGCCAACCTCTCCGTCGAGCTGGAACTGCTCACCGCGTAATCCGCTGCGGCGCCCCGCCCGGCCGCCGCATAATCGCGCCATGACCCAGCTCCCGGACTCCCCGCGCACCGCGTCCCCCG
>NZ_JAAAHS010000311.1 GCF_009908195.1 Streptomyces boluensis
GGCGGGGGTACGGACATCGTCGCGCTCTCTTTCCGTGCGAGTTCCGGGGGCGGCGGACCGCTGAACGGCCCGCCGGGAACGGTCCCTTCTCGGTTCAGACAGAGGTGCCGGCGGAGGCGCCGGCGGAGGGGATCTGCTGGGTGATGCAGTGGACTCCGCCGCCGCCGAACGCGATCGCGAGCGCCCGAACGCCGACGACCTTGCGGCCGGGGTACGCGGAGGCGATGACCGCGAGGGCCTCTTCGTCCTGGGGCAGACCGGCCACCGGAACGACGACGCCGCCGTTGGCCACGTAGTAGTTCAGGTAGGACACCTCGATCTCGCCGTCGGCCATGTCGACAAACGCTGCCTGGGGGACGTCGACGATCTCGAACGGCCGGCCCTGGGCATCGGTGGTCGCCTCAAGGACCGCACGGTTGGCGCGCATCCGCGCGTAGTCGGGATGCGCCGGATCATCAGGCAGCGAGACAACGACCTTGCCGGGAGCGGCGAATGCGCAGACGCCGTCGACGTGCCCGTCGGTCTCCGTGTCGAGGAGACCGCCGTACGGAAGCCAGACGACCTTGCCGACACCGAGCTGGGATTTGAGCTCCGTCTCGATCTCATCCCGGTTCATCCCCGGGTTCCGGTTGGGGTGCAGCAGGCACTGCTCGGTGGTGATCAGCGTGCCCTCGCCGTCGACCGTGATCGACCCGCCCTCAAGGATCATGCCGGAGTGGATGCGCTCGATGCCGAGGCGCTCGAGCAGCAGGCCGCTGATCCGGTCGTCGGAGTCGTACGGGTGGTGCTTGCGGCCCCAGGCGTTGAAGCGGAAGTCCACCCCGGCGCGGTTGCCGTCACCGTCGAGCACGAACAGCGGCGCGGAGTCGCGGAACCACGAGTCGTCCTGCGCCATCTCCACGACGTTGACCTCACGGCCGCACCTCTTACGGGCGTCCTCGCCGTGGCCTGGCGGCGCGACCATGGTCACCGGCTCGAACTCGGCGATCGCGCGGGCGACGTTCGCGTACTCCTCCTTGACGTCGTTCAGCACGCTGCCCCAGAGATCCTCACGGACGGGCCAGGCCATCAGGCACCCCTCGTGCTCGGACCATTCGGCAGGCATACGGAATGCAGTCATCACGGGTCTCTCTTCGTTTCGCCAGAGGTACCCGTCGGCGGCGGCCGGCTCGGCCTGGCAGAAGCCAGAACGGGTACGCGGTGTGAACAGCATGGACTTGACTGAAAATTCAGTCAAGAGAACGGACGTGCCTCTGCGCTTCAGTCGACGAGCAAGGGGTCACAGGAAGTAGAGACGGTTCAGGGAGACCTCTTGCGCCGGCTCGGAACGCATGGGATCGCCGTCGAGCGTCACGAGGCCGCTGCGCGGATCGACGTCCACGCACCCGAGCCGGGCGTTGCGCAGCATGTCGGCGGGGCCGATGCCACGAGTTCCCCGCACAGCCACGCGCCTGCGCCGGGTGGCCATGGTGTCGCTCGGCCTTCCGAAGGAACCGGATTCGGCAGCGGCACGGCTCACGAAGGCCACGGAGAGATCGGCCGGAGCGGCTCCGTGGGCGCCGAACAGCGGCCCCAGGACGAGGGGTTCGCAGGTGTCTGTGGCGGCGTTGGGGTCACCGGTGACGCCGTACGCGGGGAAGCCGGACTTGAGGACCATCTGCGGCTTGGCGCCGAAGAACTGCGGACGCCACAGCACGATGTCGGCCATCTTGCCGACCTCGATGGAGCCGACCTCGTGCGCGAGACCGTGGGCGATGGCCGGGTTGATGGTCAGCTTGGCCATGTAGCGAAGGACGCGCGCGTTGTCGTCGTGCGCGCCGTCGCCGTCCATCGGGCCCAGCTCGGCCTTCATCTTCCCGGCCATCGCGAAGGTACGGCGTACGGTCTCGCCCGCGCGACCCATGCCCTGCGCGTCCGACGAGGTGATCCCGATCGCGCCCAGGTCGTGCAGCACATCCTCGGCGCCCATCGTCCCGGCCCGGATGCGGTCACGGGCCATGGCGGCGTCACCCGGCAGGTCCGTCTTCAGGTCGTGGACGGAGACGATCATCCCGTAGTGCTCGGCGACCGCGTCCCGGCCGAAGGGCAGCGTCGGATTGGTGGACGACCCGATGACGTTCGGCACGCCCGCCATCTTCAGCACGTTCGGCACGTGACCGCCGCCGCAGCCCTCGATGTGGAAGGCGTGGATGGTCCGCCCGTCCAGGACCTTCAACGTGTCCTCGACCGACAGGCACTCATTCAACCCGTCACTGTGCAGGGCGACTTGGACATCATGCTCCTCGGCCACCCGCAGCGCCGTGTCCAAGGCCCGGGTGTGCGCGCCCATGTCCTCGTGCACCTTGAAACCGCAGGCGCCACCCTCAGCAAGGGCTTCGACCAGGGGTGCTTCATGGGAGGCGGAACCCCGCGCCAGGAAGCCGATGTTGACGGGCCAGGCGTCGAAGGCGTTGAACCCGAGCCGCAGCGCCCATGGGGAGTTCACACCGACACCCCAAGTCGGCCCGACCTCCTGGCCGATGATCGTGGTGACACCCGAGGCAAGAGACGCTTCCATGATCCGCGGGGAGAGCAGGTGCACATGGGTGTCGATCGCACCGGCGGTGGCTATCAGCCCCTCGCCCGAGATCATGGTGGTGCCGGTGCCGACGACCACATCAACGCCGTCGAGGGTGTCGGGATTGCCGGCCCGCCCGATCGCGGAGATCCGCCCTTCCCTGATCCCGATGGACACCTTCCGGATGCCCTGCACGGCATCGATCACGAGGACATTGGTGATCACCATGTCGCAGGTGTCACGAACGGCCGCGGCCTTCAGATGCATCCCGTCACGGGCCGTCTTGCCGAAACCGGCCAGGAACTCGTCGCCGTGAACCTGCGAGTCCGACTCCACCCGTACGACGAGCCCTGAGTCACCGAGCCGGACCCGGTCCCCCGCACGGGGACCGTGCACGGAGGCGTACTCGTGCGGATCGATGTGTCGGCTACTGCCTGGCGCGCAGTGGTCGCTGTGTCTGGTGGGCCTGCTCATCGCTCTGTCCTTTCCGTTCCCAGGTATCCGCAGGCGGCGGCACGCCTCAGGGCCTCCGCCTTCGCGCCGGGCGCATCCAGCGCGCCGTCGACCAGGCTCGCGAAACCGATCGCTATCCGCTCCCCGCCCATCGGTACGAGCCCGACCTCGACAACGGCACCGGGATCGAAGCGCGTGGACGACCCGGCCGGGGCCGCGAGGCGCATGCCGTAGGCGGCCTTCCTGTCGAAGACCAGACGAGGATTCGCCTCGAAGAAGTGGAAGTGCGAGGTCACACTCACCGGCACCGGAGCCGTGTTGCGGACCTCCAGGGTGATCACCGGCTCCGGCTCCGGCACGGCGTCCGAGTGGGGCACGACAGCCCCGGGGGCAGCGTCGTCGTGCTCCACGTCGCCGAACGGAGCGCTGATGACGGCCAGGCGGGTGCCGTCGTCGAACACCGCCTCGACCTGTATCTCCGTCACGACGTCGGTGACACCGGGAAGCACGTCGTCCGGGCCGAGCACAGCGCGGCCGCGCTTGAGCGCGTCTGCCAGCCGCAGGCCGTCACGCGCGGCCTCGCAGACCGTATCGGCGATCAGCGCGGTCGCTTCCGGCACATTCAGACGCAACCCACGCTCCAGGCGCGTCCGCGCGAGCTCGGCGGCCGTGAAAAGCAGCAGCCTGTCTCGCTCAGAGGGGGTCAGCGGCATGGAGCCCCCTGATTCGTTGGCCTGGTCACGGGCATGGTGGCGCTTCCTTTCTCCGGAATGTCAGAGGGGGCGTGCGGCCAACTGTGGCACTGACTGAAATCTCAGTCAACATCTTGATGCCGCCCGACCCTCCCTGCGCTCCAGAGGCGACTCCGCTGGTCGAGAGCCCGCAGGCCGAGTGCAGGGCCGGGTCGATGCCGGCGACGGCGGGGGTGGGTGCGTCGTGGGCGAGCACCCCGGCGACCTCGATGCCGACCCCACGGGCGCCCAGTGAGCGTGCACCTGACCGTTGGCCAACATCCCCGCGGGCATCCCAGAAGCAGTGGGCGCGCAGGCAGGACCCCACACGACGCAGGCGAGTGGAGTGGGAGGGAGTGCGCGTGCTCATCGTCGAGGACGAGGCGGAGCTGGCTGCGATGCTCGACGAGAGCCTGCGTACGGAAGGCATGGTCTGCACAGCGACACGTCACCGCCCACGCCTCGCAGGAGAAGAGGGGCCGCGTGCCAGGGGTAGGCGGCGCCGACGCGAGCGGTTAGCGGCCCAGCCGTTCGACCTCGGCGTCGATGGCCTCGCTCAGCAGGGTCCGGGCGTGGGCAATCTGGAGCGAGCCGCTGAGCCAGCGCATGCTCAGCCCTTCCAGGAGGGCGGTAAGACGCTCCGCGGCCCCCGCGAGAGCCACTGCCGGGGCCATCGGATGAACTCGACCCAGCAGAGCCGCCACCTCCTGGACCCAGGTCAGCGTGGATCTCGCCAGATCCTCACGCAGCTCGGGCTCGAAAATCGCGCTGGCCCGCAACTCGCCCCAGGCGCTGCTGTTCTCCCTGACCTCGGTCGTGTCCTGGAGTTCCAGCAGGAGGGTCTGGTCCAATTCCTCACGCGGGCTGAGCGGTTCGGCACCCGGATCCAACTGATTCGTGTAGCGCTCGGCCCGGTCGCTGATGAACTCCAGCGTCTTGCGCAGGATCCCGGTGCGGTCCTTGAAGTGGTAGTAGATCAGCGCGGTGGACACGCCCGCCTCTTCGGCCAGCTCCTCCACGCGCAGGCCACGGACCCCGCGCCGAGCAATCACCCGGGCGGCCGCTTCGAGGATCTGAGTGCTACGAGACGCCATGGCCCGAACCATATCCGGCCCTCCTGCCCAGGGGGTCAGGCCCCCTGACCGACAAGAGTCACTGAGAGTGCTAACTGAAGATTCAGTCAATGTGTGACACTGTTGGTTCAGACCACTTCAGGAGATGATCACGTGGCAACGGACCGCCGAACGGCCATCATGGAAGGTGCCGCTCGAGTCATAGCCCGGCGAGGGGTCCGCGGGCTGCGCATGGAGGAGTTGGCGGCCGAAGCCGGGGTGTCCACCGCACTGATCTACTACCACTTCAAGGACCGGGCCGGAACTCTGCGTCACACCCTGGAGTTCATCAGCGACCGGGCCGATCGGTACACGACCGAGGAAGAAGGCTCCACCGGACCGCACGACGCCCGGCAGGAGTTGGAGCAGTCCCTCCTCCTGGAATTCCAGGACGTACCCGAGGTTCGTGAGAACAGCACGGCATGGGGCGAGTTGCGTGCCAGCGCGATCTTCGATCCTGAACTGCGCGGAGATCTGGCCAGAGCCACACTGACCTGGATTCACGATGTCGCGGACCTCCTGGGCCGCATCCGGCCGAACGCTCCGGCACCGGCACTCACGGCATCCGCGGAGCGGCTCACCGGCCTCCTCGAAGGGATCAGCACGCGCTGGCTGAGCGGCGCGCTTCCCTTGACGCACGCTCGCGAACTGGTGAGTGAAGCTGTCTCGATCGAGATCCATCGACTGGATGGTTGACACCGGGCACACGGCAGACTGCCGTCGTCCCCCGCCCTCGATCGTCACCGTAGCCCCACCCGCTCGTTGGCTCTCAAAAGCCCGCAGTTGCGTTGAGGTGGGCACATAGCGGCACACAAAGTGCCGTGCGAATACGGGAGTTGACGGTCATGGAGTGCAGGTACGACGGCGCTCACGGTCTGCCGCTGACGAGCGCCCAGATGCTCTTCTGGCTGGCGCAGGAGCGCGATCCGCAGAGCCCCGCGTTCCTCTGCGCCGAGTACGTGGAGCTGCGCGGAGCCGTCGACGTCGGACTCCTCGAACAGGCCCTGCACCAGGCGCTCGTGGAGGCCGAGGCCACCCGGGTGCGGTTCCGCACCACCGCCGACGGCGAGGTGCGGCAGGTCGTCCAGGCGCTGGAGAACTGGACCCTGCCGGTGCTCGACCTGCGCGGCGAGCCGGACCCCGTGCGGGCCGCGGACGACTGGATGGCGGCGAACGGGCACCCGGCGTTCGACCTGCAGTGCGACCACGCCTTCGCCTTCACGGTCCTGCGCACCGCCGACGAGCGGTTCCTGTTCCACCTGGTGATGCACCACATCCTGCTCGACGGCTACGGCTTCTCCCTGTTCCTGCATCGCACCGCGGACATCTACACCGCCCTCGCCGCCGGGGATGCCGTGCCGCCGTGTCCGTTCGGCTCGCTTGAGCAGACCGTGGCGGACGACCTCGCGTACCGCTCCTCCGAACTGATGGACCGGGACCGGGAGTACTGGCGCGTCCAACTCGCCGACTGGATCGACGAGTCGGCGGCCGCGCACCGGCCCGAGGAGGTGTCGTACACCTTCGTCCGCGAGACCGGCCACCTCGACGCGGAGGCCGCCGCAGGGCTGCGCGCCCTGGCCCGTACCGCGAGGACGGGCCTGGCGACGGCCGCGATGGCGGCGCTCGGCCTGTACGTGCACCGCCTCGGCGGCGGCGACGGCGAGGACGCGGCGCTGCAGCTGACCGTCAGCGGCCGCAGCCCCGTCTCGCGCACCGTCCCCGCCGTGCTCGCCAACGTGCTTCCGCTGCGGCTGCGGACGACCCCGCAGACCACCGTCGCCGAGCTGCTCCGGCACACCGCGGAGCAGGCCAAGGGGCTGCTGCGGCACCAGCGTTACCCGTATCTGCAGCTGGAGCGCGAGCTGGGCGTGCGGCACGACAGGCCGGGGGCGCTCGGCAGTTGGGGCATCAACGTCATGACGTACGACGGCGACGTACGCTTCGGCTCGATCCCGGCCGTGATCCACAACCTGTCCAACGGGCCCGTCGCGGGCTGGGCCGTGAACGTCTACGACCGGCCGGCCGACGGCTCGCTCCGCATCGACCTGCAGGCCGACCCCGGCCGGCACTCCGCCGCCGAGGTCGCCGCCCACCACCGCCGCCTCCTGGGCCTGCTGCGCACCCTGGCGACCGTGGACCCGGCGCTGCCGGTCGGCGCCCTCGACCTGCTCTCCGCCGCCGAGCGCGAGCAGGTCCTCGCGGCCGGACGCGGCCCGGAGCGGCCCGTGCCCCCGGCCACGCTGCCGGAGCTGTTCGAGCAGCGGGTACGGCGGGAACCCGGGGCCAGGGCCCTGGTGTGCGGCGCGGACGAGCTGACCGCCGCCGAGCTGAACGGCCGCGCCAACCGCCTCGCCCGGCTGCTGCTCGCCCGCGGGGCCGCCCCGGAGACGTACGTCGCGGTGGCCCTGCCCCGCACCGCCGACTACGTCATCGCACTCCTCGCCGTACTCAAGACCGGCGCCGCCTGCCTGCCCCTCGACCCCGAACACCCGGACGCCCGCACCCAGTTGATGCTCGCCGACGCCCGGCCGCTGTGCGTCCTGACCACGGCCGAAGGCACGACCGGCATCGGGGAGTACGGGGACGGCCGCGCCCTCGTCCTCGACGCCCCCGAGACCCGGCGGGCGCTGGCCCTGCTGCCCGCGACCGACCCCACCGACCAGGACCGGGCGCAGCCGCTCGCCCCGCACCACCCGGCGTACGTCAACTTCACCTCCGGCACCTCGGGGCGCCCCAACGGCGTGGTGGTCGAGCACCGGCAGCTCGCCAACCTCTTCGCCGACCACGAGGCCGAGTTGATCCGCCCGGCGGCCGCCGCGGCGGGCCGTCCGCTGCGTGCCGCGCTCACCGCCTCGTTCACTTTCGACACTTCCTGGGAGGGCCTGTTGTTCCTGGCGGCGGGACAGGAGCTGCACCTCGTCGAAGAATCGGTTCGTCGAGACCCGGCCGCTCTCGTCGCCCAAGTGCGGCGCAAAGAGCTCGACTTCCTCGACCTCACGCCCTCCTACCTCCGCCAACTCCTCGACGACGGACTCCTCGCCGACGGCGCCCACCGGCCGGGGCTGCTGATGGTCGGCGGCGAGGCCGTCGACGGCGAGCTGTGGCGGCGGCTGCGCGACTGCCCCGGCACCGCCTCGTACAACTACTACGGCCCCACGGAGTGCACCGTGGACGCCGTCTACTGCCGCCTGGACGAGCAGGGCAGCCGCCCCGTCATCGGCCACCCCGGACACAACATGCGGGCCTACGTCCTCGACCGCGCCGGTCAGCCGACCCCTCCGGGCGTTCCGGGTGAACTGCACCTGGGCGGCGCGCAGGTCGCCCGCGGCTACCTCGACCGGCCCGAACTGACCGAGCGGCGCTTCCTCCCGGACCCCTTCGGCCCGCCGGGCGCCCGCATGTACCGCACCGGGGACGCCGCGCGCTGGACCGAGGACGGCGTACTGGAATTCCTCGGCCGGACCGACGAGCAGGTGAAGGTGCACGGCGTGCGCATCGAGCCCGGCGAGATCGAGGCGGTGCTCGCCGGGCATCCGGGCGTCGCCCAGGCAGCGGTGACGGTCCACCGGACCGAGCGGGGCGCGCACACCCTGACCGCCCACCTCGCGGGGGCGAGCACGGGCGCGGACGGTGCCGGGCCGCCGGACGCCGCGACTCTGCGGGCCTGGGCCGCCCGGCGGCTGCCCGCCGCGATGGTCCCGGCCGCGCTGGTGTTCCACGTCGCGCTGCCGCTGACCGCACACGGCAAGCTGGACCGCGCCGCGCTCACCGCGACGGCACGGAACCAGGACCGGGCCCAGGCCTCCGCCGCCCGGCGTGCACCCCGCGACGCCCGCGAGAAGGACCTGTGCGCCCTCTTCGCCGAGGTCCTCGACATGCCCGAGGTCGGCATCGACGACGACTTCTTCGCTCTCGGCGGCCACTCCCTCAAGGCCACCCGGCTCGCCTCCCGCATCAGCGCCCACCTCGGCGCCGAGGTCCCTGCCGCGCTGCTTTACCGGGCCCCGACCGTCGCCGCCCTCGCCGAGCAGCTGCAGGGCGACGAACTCCCCGACGCCTTCAGCCCGTTGCTGCCGCTGCGACGGGGCAACGGCGGCCCGCCGGTGTTCTGCCTGCACCCCTCCGGCGGCCTCGGCTGGTGTTACGCCACGCTGCCCCGGCACCTTCCGGACGACGTGCCGGTGTACGTGCTGCAGGCCCGTGGCCTACGGGGCGGGGAAGGGCTGCCCGGCAGCTTCCCCGAGATGATCGCCGACTACGTACGGCAGATCCGCTCGGTCCAGGCGACCGGCCCGTACCGGCTGCTCGGCTGGTCCCTCGGTGGGTCCCTGGCCCACGCCGTCGCCGTACGGCTGCAGGGCGAGGGCGAGCGGGTGGAGCTCCTCGCGATGCTCGACGCCCAGCCCATCGACCCGGACGAGGCGCGCACGATCGAGGCCGATCCGGAGCTGACCCGCACCCGCGTCCTCGAAGCCGCCGGCCGCGTCCCCATCCCCGCCC
>NZ_JAAAHS010000312.1 GCF_009908195.1 Streptomyces boluensis
GGCGGTACGGGGGCACGCGGCGCGGTACGGAGGCACGCGGCGCGGGCCCGGGTCCAGAGGGGTGTCGCTCCCTCCGGCCCCGGGCCCGCGCGTTACGGCCACTCTTCGACCGTCAGCCGATACGGATCATCCGATACGAGTCAGCTGATACGGGTCAGCTTCGACCCGAAGCTCGGCTCGGTCAGGTCCTCCTGGAGCGCCACGGGTACCTTCACGGCGCCCTTCGCCCCGTCGCCGACGCTCAGGACTCCGACCTCCGTGCCCGCCTTCGCGGTGTGCGGCACGGTCTTGCCTCCGTCGCCGACGGCCAGGTCGACGGTGAGTCCCGGCCAGCCGACGGCGGAGACGTCCTCGGTGGCGACGACCGGGGTCGTCCCGCCGAGACCGTCGTCGACGTGCCCGACGACATCGCCCTTCTTCACCACGGTCCTGGTCTCCAGGAGCTCCTGGGCGCGCAGGATCAGGTCCTTGCTGCGGGCGGTCGCGGTGTCGATGATCGGCGGCAGGTGCTGCCCGAAGACGGCCCCGATGATCAGCTGGGTGGAGCCGCCGATCTCCTTCTCCGCGGCGAACAGCAGGTTGCCGCCCGCCTTCGTGGTGGAGCCGGTCTTGATACCGACGACGCCGTACAGCGGCACCAGTTTGTTGAAGTTCGCCTGGTCCTTGGGCCGTTCCGAGGTCGTGGAGTCGAACTTCGGCATCCGGACGATCTCCTTGAACAGCGGGATCTCCATGGCGGCCTTGCCCAGCTTCACCTGGTCCACCGCCGTACTGACCGTGGTCTCGTCGAGCCCGCTCGCGTCGGTGTACGTGGTGTTCTTCATGCCGAGGTCCTTGGCGGCGGCGTTCATCTTCTTGACGAACGCGTCCTCGTCGCCGTTGCTGTCCCAACGGGCAAGCAGCTTCGCGATGTTGTTCGCGGACGGCAGCATGATGTCCTGGATGGCCTCCTTGACCGTGATCTCGTCGCCCTCGGCGACCTCGACCACGGACTCGTTGGCCGGTTCACCGGTCTCGAAGTGATCGGCGGCGGCCTTGTCGACCGTCAGCGTCTCGTCCTCGTCCTTGTGCTCCTTGAGGATCAGATAGGCCGTCATGACCTTGGCGACGCTGCCGATCGGGATGGGCTTCTGATCGCCGTACGTGCCGAGGCCGCCGATCCCGTTCACATCCACGACCGCCTGCCCCTCGGTCGGCCAGGGCAGGCTCGGCTTGTCGCCGTCGAAGGTGAACTTCGCGTCGGCGGTGAGCGCGAGCGTCGGCGTCGGCAGCGGGCGCACACTCTGTACGACCGCAAAGACGATCACGAGCAGTAGCGCGAGCGGCGTCCAGATCTTCACCCGGCGCACGGTCGTACGGAGCGCCGTCTCCGGCGGCTTCGGCCGGTTGGTCAGCTCCGCGAGCAGGTCGAGCGGGGGCTTGGGCGGCAGCGGCTGCTGCGTCGTCCGCTCGGGCCCGACCGAGGCGGCGACCCCTTCGACCTCGGGCTTCGTCTCAGATTTCGTCTCGGGCTTTGCCGCGGACTTCGTCTCGGGCTTTGCCGCGGACTTCGTCTCGGGCTTTGCCTCGGGCGGCAGTTGGGCCCCGGTGACGCCTACGGTCGCTGCGGGCTTGGCGGCGCCGGCCTCGCCGGTCCCCTTGCTCTCCTTGGGCGCCTTCGGCTCGTCGAGCGGCTTCAGGGCAACGAATTTGCTCGTTCGCTCGGCTTCGGAGTCGGGGTTGGGCTTGGAGTTGGTCTCGGGGGTGGATTTGGGCTCGGGCTTGGTCTCGGGCTCGGGCTTGGGCTCGGGCTCAGGCTTGGGCTTGGAGTCCGACTTCGACTCCGACTTCGGCTTCGGCTTGGCCTCGGGCTCGGCGTCGGCCTCGACCGCTTCGGCAGGCAGCTTGAAGATCGCCGTCGGCTGATCGACCTTCGCCTGCGGGGTCTTGAAGACCGCGGTGGGCTGATCGACGCGCTCGGGCTTGGCGTCGGCTTCGGGCTTGGCGTCGGCTTTGGGCTCGGCCTCGGCTTCGGGCTCGGGCTCGGCGTCTTCGAGTTCGGGCTTGGCGGCGTCCTCGGGCTTCGCGTCTTCCGGCTCGGGCTCGTCGTCCGGCTCGGGCTCGGGCTCCGCCTCGGCTTCGGGCTCGGCTTCGGGCTCAGCTTCGGCCTTCGCGTCGTCGTCAGCCTCCGGCTCGGACTCGGACTCCGGCTCCGACTCGGGCTCCGTCCCGGACTCCGGCTCCGACTCGGGCTCCGGCTCCGTCTCGGACTCGGCCTCCGCTACGCGCTCGTCGCCCTCAGCGTCCTCGCCTGCGCCCTCAGACGCGCCCTCAGGGGCCTCCTGGGGGTCCTCCTCGGACTCGGCGCCCTCCCCGGCAACCTCGTCCGTCTCGTCCGCCTCAGCCGACTCCTCGGGCACCTCGGGCGCTTCAGGCCCCTCGGAACCCTCCGGCCCCTCCGCCCCCTCGGACTCCGATGGCTGAGAATCGCCCTCGTCCTCGGGACCGGAGACCCACGCCGCAACCGCCGCACGCAGGCGGGCGTCCTTGGAACCGTCGACCTGCTCCGCCGGCTCCGAGTCCGCCTCGCCCGAAGCCTCCCCGGCAACCTCGGCAACCTCGACCTCGCCGGCGTCGGAGTTCCGCGGCTCCTCCTCCCCGGACGCCGCCGACTCCTCGTCCAACTCCAGCGCGGCCGTGGAGAAGACGGCGGTCGGCTGGTCGACGCGCGCCGTGGACACGGCGAGACGAGGGTCGACCGCCTCCGCCGCACGCTCGCCCGAAGAACTGCCCGAGGACGTCCCCGAAGACTTTCGCTTCCCCGACCTGCCGGGGGTCTCGCCCGCCACCAATGCCTCCTCGATACGCCTTGCGTCCGCGCCGAAGCCGTACGCCATGTGTCCAACGGGTGGCCCCGCCGGACCGATCCGGTGTCCGAACCATGTACCAGTGTCCTGTGTGAGGGGTTGACCCCTCCGGTAGACGAGAACGACATACCTTCCGGTTCCATGACATCCCGGGCAGGCACTCTCGACAGACCAATGTGAGAGGGGTCACCCTGTCACTCATCCACGCGGGGAGGCATGGATGGGCAAGAGCCGCAGAACGATTCCGGAGGAGCTTCTGCTTCTCGCTCTGGACCCGACCACGGGTACCACAGCGCAGCCGCAGTCGCTCGACCTCGGTCTGGCCGGAGCACAGCTAGTAGAGCTGGCGTTGGCCGGACGGATAGCCCCAGACGGGGATCGTATCGCCGTGGTAGTACCACGGCCGACCGGAGATCCGACACTGGACTGTGCACTGGAACTGCTCCGCAGGCGCGGGGCCCCGGTGCGCGCCGTCCACTGGATCGGCGGGCCCCGACTGGGGCTGCGCCAGACTTATCTCTCGCATCTGGAGCGGTGCGGCATGGTGCATGCCGTAGCGGGCCAGATGTGCGGAGTGCTGCCGACGACGCGCTATCAGGCGACGGAGACAGCGATCAGCAGGGAGATCAGGTCACGGCTTGACTCCGCGATCCGTACCGGCGTTCCGCCGGACCCACGGACCGCGGCGCTCGCCGCGCTGGCCCACGCGGTCGGCCTCGGCAAGCACCTGTATCCCGGGAACGAAGGGCGCTCGTCGCGCTCCCGGCTCCGGGATCTGATCAGGCACGACCCCATGGGCGGTCTCGTGGCGCACGCCGTGATGGACGTCCAGAACGGAGTGGCGGCCCAGCCCCGCCGCTCCCCGGCCACAGCCACGGCCACGGCCACGGCCCGCAAGCCGGACCGTGTCACCGCGGCGGAGACCGGCCCCGGCCGGATTCCGATGCAGCCACGCCGGGGCTCCATGGCTCGGGCCGTCGCCCACTGAGGCAACAGCCCGTTCCCTGAGGACCGTCGAGCACGACCCGCACCACGGAACGACCGCACGACCCGCATCACGCGCATCACGCACCACCACGCGCATCACGGCACCACGCACCACCACGCACACGCACACGCACCACTCGTAGCGCCAGCGCCGTACCGAAGTCCCCCATGATCCGGTCCGGGAGCCGCTGGGGAGCGCGGGGTGGCGGCCGGTCGTCCTGGACGACGACACCGGCCGGCCGCCCCGCGCTCCCGCATGTCCGGACTCCGCCACTCCGGGTCGCGCCGCTCTGCCCTGCGCATATCCCCTGTTTCCCAGCGCTGCGCCGTGATTTGGTGGCACTCTGCTGAGCGGTAGATACGCAAAGTAGAGGAACGCAGCCGGAGGTGCACGTCCCGTGGCGTCCAATGTCAATCCCACAGTCAGGCGACGCCGATTGGGCCAGGAGCTCCGTCGGCTCCGCGAGCTCAAGAACATGACGGCGGAGGAGGTGGCCGACAAGCTGCTCGTCTCGCAGTCGAAGATCAGCCGCCTGGAGAACGGCCGGCGCAGCATCAGCCAGCGCGATGTCCGCGACCTGTGCGGGGTCTACGAGGTCGAAGACGCCCGCGTCGTCGACTCGCTGATGCAGATGGCCAAGGACAGCCGCCAGCAAGGCTGGTGGCACGCGTTCGGCGACATCCCGTACAGCGTCTACATCGGCCTGGAGACGGACGCCGCCTCGCTGCGGGTGTACGAACCACAGGTCGTCCCCGGCCTGCTGCAGACGCGGGCGTACGCGGAGGCGCTGATCAACGGCGCGCTGCCGGAGACCGCGAACACCGACATCGAGAAGCGCGTCCAGGTCCGGATGCGCCGCCAGGAGCGGATCCACGCGGACGAGGCGCCGCTGCGGCTCTGGGCCGTGCTCGACGAGGCCGCGCTGCGCCGGGTGGTCGGCGATCCGCAGCTGATGATCGAGCAGTTGGAGCACCTGGTCGCGATGTCGGAACTGCCGCATGTGACCGTGCAGGTGATGCCGTTCAACATGGGCGCCCACCCGGGTGTGAACGGCCAGTACGCGATCCTGGAGTTCCCCGACGCGGCCGACTCCAGCGTCGTGTACATCGAGGGCGTCACCAGCGACCTGTACCTGGAGAAGGCCAACGACGTCCAGAAGTACAGCGTCATGTACGAACATCTGCGGGCGCAGGCCCTGAACGTGGACCAGACCCGCCAGTTCATCTCCGAAGCGGCCAAGGCGTACGCCCGCGAACGCGCCTGAGCGGTCCCCGACGGGACCGGCGAAGGGGCCGGTGAATGGGTCGGCGAACGCGCCAGTGGCGAGGTCGGTGACGAGGTAAGCGGAGGGGCAAGGCCGGGCCCGAAATGTGGCCTTTGGAAGGCTCGGCGGGTGAGGGAGCCGGAAGATACACCCTCGCCCCGGCAACGCGGAAGTCTCATCCGGGATATGCCATCCGGTCGAGTGAACGGCCCCTTCGCGCACCGAAGTTGGCGAGTAGCGTCGATCACGCCAACAACAACAAGCCGTTGGCATCGCACCCCCCATCATTCCGGCGATCGGCAAGCGGAGCAAAAATGGCAATTCAGCAAGGCGCTACGACCACCTGGACCAAGTCCTCGTACTCCACCGGCAACGGCGCATGCGTGGAGGTCAAGTCCCCGGCCGTGCACGTGATCGACGTACGCGACTCGAAGGTCACGGGAGGCCCGGAGCTGGCGTTCGCGCCCGACTCCTGGAGCGCGTTCGTCGGCCAGGTCACCCGCGGCTGGGGCCGCGCCTGACCGGGAACACCACGACCACACACGCGATACGAGCAGTAGACGCAGTACACGCAGCACACGTAGTACGAGCACTACACGCACCACCCGCACCACCCGCAGTACAGAAAGAGCCCTCTCGACTGGCCCGCCGTCCCGGCCGAGGGGGCTCGGCCCTTTCCCGCCGCCGCGCCGCTACCGCAACTGGTCCACGTACAGATCGGTACCCGGCACGGTCGGGATGAACGGCGCCACCAACTCGACCCGCCCCAGACCGGATTCGGCCACTTCCCCGGCGCGCCCGGCGAAGTGTTCCGCCCAGTGCTCGCGCGGGTCGGGGTTAAGGAACCACAGCAGGGTCAGGCGGTTGTCGACGCCCTCGACCTGCTTGACGTAGGTCATCCGGTCGCCCGGCAGCGGTGTCGGCCGGAAGACCACCACCATCGCGGCCGAGGAACCCGCCAGCTTGCGCGGCAGCTCGCGGGAGCGCAACCACTCAAGCAACTCGGCCCGCTGCTCCGGGCCTTCGGCGTCGATGACTTCGAGGACGAGGCCCTGGTAGGGGTGGTCGAGGGCGTGGAAGTCGCGCGGTCCTGAGTCGCCGTCGCGGTACACGGTGGCCACATGGTCCTGGAAGGCCGTGAAGACATGGGTACGGTCCTGGTGGACCCGGTCGTCGCGGTTGAGCCGCTTGTTGATGCCGACGGTCCACCGCATGTGGTCGTCGTAGCGGCCCTCGGTGATCCAGTACGTGGAGAGGTAGCAGCCGGCCGTGACGGGCTGGGCGACCGCCGACTTCTCGGGCCCGCGCAGGAGTTGCAGCTCCCGGGTGGCGACCCAGCGGCGGCCCGCGTACATCCAGGGCATGGCCATCGCGCCGGCGTAGTAGTGGTCGTCCTCGTACCAGCGGTTGTACGCGCGCTCATGGCCCGGGTGCGGCTCGACCATGGTGATCAGGGCGTGCCCGGGGTGCACCCCGTACGGGCCGACGGACGCCAGCTCCGCGTATGTCTCGCTGCGGGTCTCCTCACCCATGACGCTCCCCTTCCGTCCCGCGCGCACGACTGCGGGCCGCGCACGGGTTCCGTCCTCCGCATGACGCCCTTACTCTGACGCCCCGTCAGGAAATCCACCAGACTCGTGGAGGCGCTCATGCTGCTCGCCGGGAAGACCGTGATCGTCTCCGGAGTCGGCGCCGGACTCGGGCACGAGGTCGCCGCGGCCGTCGTGCGGGACGGGGGCAACGCCGTGCTCGGCGCCCGTACGGAGGCCAACCTCGCCAAGGCCGCCGCCGAGATCGACCCGGGCGGCGCGCACACCGCGTACCGGGCCACCGACATTTCCGACGAGGAACAGTGCGGGGCGCTCGCCGCGCTGGCCGTGGAGCGGTTCGGGCGGATCGACGCGCTGGTCCAAGTGGCCGCCCTGGACTCGCACTTCGGGGGTCTACAGGACGCGGACTTCGCCACCTGGCAGAGCGTGGTCGACGTGAACCTGCTCGGCTCCCTGAAGATGTCCCGCGCCTGCCTGCCCGCCCTGAAGGAGCACGGCGGCGCCCTCGTCCTGGTCGGCACCCAGTCCTCGGTGGCGGCACCCTCGCAGGTCCGGCAGGCGGCGTACGCGGCGTCCAAGGGAGCCCTTGTCTCGGCCATGTACTCGCTGGCCCAGGAGCTCGGCCCGCACCGTATCCGGGTCAACACGGTCCAGCCGGGCTGGATGTGGGGCCCGCCGGTGGAGGCGTACGTGAAGTTCACGGCGGACGCCGAGGGCGTACCGGAGCAGGACGTGAAGGCCCGGCTCGCGGAGCGGATGGCACTGCCCGAGCTGGCCACGGACGGGGATGTCGCGGACGCGTGTGTGTTCCTGGCCTCCGACCGGGCCCGCTCGATCACCGGGCAGTCCCTGCTGGTCAACGCGGGTGAGTTCATGCGCTGACCGACACCACTGAGCTGGGACTTCGGCCGTCCGGGAGGCAACTCCCGGGCGGCCGTCGCGCGTTGGGACGCCCATTTCCCATACGCCCAGCCGTCCACGTACATGAACAGCGATCCTCAACAGGAACGATTTTACTGTCCCTTGACTCTACGGGCGGTTGTCGGGGCTGTTCGCGCGAACCCACGATGAGCGGGCCCGTGACAGGTGCGCCGTCGAGGGCACGGCACAACCCCGATGCTCAAGCTGACCCCTGGAGGGGGCATGAACAGTCTCGACTGGGCCGTGCTCATCGGCTACTTCGGCGTGATGGTCGCCATCGGACTCTGGTCCCACAAACGCGTGGACAACGTCAGCGACTTCTTCACCGCCGGCGGCAAGATGCCCTGGTGGCTCTCCGGCATCTCGCACCACATGTCCGGCTACAGCGCCGTCATGTTCACCGGGTACGCGGGCATCGCCTACACCTACGGGGTCACGTCCTTCGTCACCTGGTCGTTCCCGATCGCGCTCGGCATCGCCATCGGCGCCCGGCTTTTCGCCCCGCGCATCAACCGGCTGCGCTCCCGGCTGCATGTCGCCTCGCCCCTCGAATACCTGAAGACCCGCTACAACCTGAAGACCCAACAGGCCCTCGCCTGGTCCGGGATGCTCCTGAAGATCGTGGACGTGGGCGCGAAGTGGGCGGCCATCGCCACCCTGCTCTCCGTGTTCACCGGCATCTCCCTCAACCAGGGCATCCTCATCACCGGTGTCATCACCGGCATCTACTGCACCATCGGCGGCCTCTGGGCGGACGCGCTCACCGAGCTCGGCCAGTTCGTCATCCAACTCCTCGCGGGCATCGCCATGTTCGTGGCCGTCATCGCCAGACTCGGGGACTACGGGGGCTTCTTCGGCGTCTGGGACCGCCCCGAACTCCAAGGCCACGCACAGCCGCTGGTCGGCCCGTACGGAACGGTCTTCCTGCTCGCGTTCCTGTTCATCAAGCTGTTCGAGTACAACGGCGGCATGCTGAACCAGGCCCAGCGCTACATGGCCACGCGCGACGCCCACGAGGCCACCCGCTCCGCGCGGCTCTCCGCCGTGCTGTGGCTGGTGTGGCCGCTGGTGCTGTTCTTCCCGATGTGGATGTCGCCGCTGCTGGTCGACGCGCAGAAGCCGGACGGCTCCGACTCGTACGCCCTCATGACCGAACAGCTTTTGCCGCACGGCCTGTTGGGGCTCGTCATCGTCGGGTTCTTCTCGCACACCATGGCCATGTGCTCCTCGGACGCCAACGCCATCGCCGCCGTCTTCACCCGGGACGTCGCCCCGGTGCTCTCGGCCCGTGCGCGCGGCTGGAGCGAACGCTCCGGGCTGCTCGCGGCGCGGCTCACCACGGTGATCTTCCTGGCCCTGTCGATGGCGGTGGCGACGCAGGTCAACTCGCCCACGTTCAAGGACATCATCACCGTCGTGATCAAGTGGGTGGCCGGGCTCATGGGGCCCATCGCCATCCCGATGATGCTGGGGCTGCTGCGCCCGTTCCGCCGCTCAGGGCCGACTGCGGCGCTCACCAGTTGGGCGGCGGGGCTGCTCGCGTTCTGGCTGGTCAATTACCCGATCAGCTGGGAGGTCGAGGGGGGTGTGCCGTTGCAGTTCCAGGTGTCCATTCCGCTGGCGGTGTCGTTGGTTCTTTACGTCTTGATCGGGTTCCTCAAGCCTGAGGACACGGCTGAGCGGGATCTTGTTATCGCTCGGGTCAACGGGGTGGACGATTCCTCGGCGGGGGTGAGCGTTCCGGCTCAGGTGGATGGGTCTGTTCCCCAGTCCCGCCC
>NZ_JAAAHS010000313.1 GCF_009908195.1 Streptomyces boluensis
GGGAGGGTCTGGGGCACGAGCAGCGGGGGCTGCGCGATCCGGCCGACCGGGGTGCGGTGGCGTTCCTGGCCGCGTACCGCGAGGGCGTCCTTGAGGTGGACGACGCCGACGATCTCGTCGATGCGCTCGCGGTAGACGGGGAAGCGGGAGAGGCCGGTGGCGCGGGTCAGGTTGACCACGTCGGCGGCGGTGGCCGAGGACTGCAGGGCGCTGACCTTCACGCGGGGCGTCATCACGTCCTTGGCGGTGAGTTCGCCGAGCGAGAGGGTGCGCAGGGTGCGCACGAACAGGTCGGCGGTGTCCTCCTCCAGGGCGCCCGCCTCGGCGGAGTGCCGGGCGAGGGAGACCAGCTCGCCGGGGGTGCGGGCGGAGGCCAGCTCGTCGGCGGGTTCGACGCCGAAGATGCGCACCAGCCGGTTGGCGACCGCGTTCAGGCCGGCGATCACCGGGCGGAACAGCCGGGCGAAGGCGTGCTGCGGGCCCGCGACGAACCGGGCGACCTGCATGGGCCGGGACACCGCCCAGTTCTTCGGGACGAGTTCCCCGATCACCATCTGCACGGCGGAGGCGAGCAGCATGCCGATCAGCACGGACACCCCGGGGACGACGCCGTCCGGAGTACCGACCGCGGTGAGCGGTCCCGCGAGCAGTTGGGCGAGGGCGGGCTCGGCGAGCATGCCGACCACCAACGAGGTGATGGTGATGCCGAGTTGGGTGCCGGAGAGCTGGAAGGACAGCTCGCGCAGCGACTGTGCGACACGGCGGGCCCGCCGGTCACCGTCGGCGGCGGCGCGCTCGGCGTCGGCGCGCTCCACCGTGACGAGGCCGAACTCGGCGGCCACGAAGAAGCCGTTGGCGAGGATCAGCAGGAAGGCCGCGGCGAGCAGCAGCAAAGGGATGGTCATGCCGCCGCCTCCGGTGAGGGGGCGGCGCAGGTACTACCGGACGATCCGTCCATTGCCGGAGTAAGTCACTCCTCGGGTCGCAGGAGACCCCGCGGCCGGGGCCGGCCCGGGGTGTTGGTGCGGGGCGGGACGTGCAGCGGCCGCCACCGGAACCAGAGTAATCACGAAGGCCCGCACCGCGGCAGGGCCGACGGTGCGGTGGTGCGGAGCTCCTGCCCCGCACCACCCGACGTCATGCGGGGTGCCGGCCGGGTTCCGGCGCGGGGGCCCGTTCAGGTGACGGGGTCGCCGGTGCCGTGCGCTTCGGCGAGGGCACGCAGCGTACGGGCGTCGCTGATGGCGCGCTGTTTGGCGATGCCCGGCTGGATGCCCATGGCGGGCAGGCTGGTGCCATCGCTGAGGTTGAGGAACACCCAGGGGTCGCCGGGCCGCAGGTTGACCTGGACGATCTCCGCCCATTCCAGGGTGCGGCTGCTGGCGAGGTTGACGACGGTGACGCCGGACTCGTCGGCCACGACCTTGGGGCGGCTGAGCAGCACGAGCACCCCGAGGAACAGGGCGGCCGTGAAGATGAAGCTGACGCGCTCGCCGGGGCTCAGGGTCTCCAGGAGCAGGGCGATCGTCGTGATCACCGCGAACACCGCCACGCCGACGGCGAGCAGCACCGCGCGGGTGCGGCCGGGCCGGAACGTGACGGGCAGCGGGGGCAGTTCGGACATGTGCGGAACCCGATCAGAGGCGGCAGGCGTGGATGGCCGTGGTGAGGATGGCCCGCGCGCCCAGCTCGTACAGGTCGTCCATGATGCGCTGCGCGCCCTTGGCGGGGACCATCGCGCGGACGGCGACCCAGCCTTCGTTGTGCAGCGGCGACACGGTCGGCGACTCCAGGCCCGGGGTGAGGGCGACGGCCTTCTCCAGGTGCTCGGCGCGGCAGTCGTAATCCATCATCACGTAGGTCCGGGCGACCAGGACGCCCTGGAGGCGGCGCAGGAACTGCTGCACCTTGGGGTCCGCACCCTCGTCGACGGCGGCGCCCTTGGAGCGGATCACGCAGGCCTCGGAGCGCATGATCGGCTCGCCGAAGACCTCGAGCCCCGCGTTGCGGAGCGAGGTGCCGGTCTCGACGACGTCCGCGATGGCGTCGGCGACGCCGAGCTCGATGGCCGTCTCGACCGCGCCGTCGAGGTGCACGACGGAGGCCTCCACGCCGCGCTCGGCGAGGTACTTGGCGACGATGCCCTCGTACGAGGTGGCGATGGTGCGGCCCGCGAGGTCCGCGACGTCCTTGACGGCGCCGGGCCGGGAGGCGAAGCGGAACGTGGAGCGGGCGAAGCCGAGCGGCAGGATCACCTCGGACTGGGCGCCGGAGTCGATGAGGAGGTCCTCGCCGGTGATGCCGATGTCGAGCTTGCCGGAGGACACGTAGATCGCGATGTCCTTGGGGCGCAGGTAGAAGAACTCGACCTCGTTGTCAGGGTCGACCGTGACGAGTTCCTTGGACTCCTTGCGCTGCCGGTAGCCGGCCTCATGGAGCATCGCCGACGCAGGTCCTGACAGTGAACCCTTGTTGGGGACGGCGATGCGCAGCATGAGGTCGGCTTCCTTTGCGTGAGGTGTGGCAGGTGTGACAGGGGTGAACGAAGGTTCAGAGGTTGGCGTAGACGTCGTCGAGGGAGATGCCACGGGCGACCATCATCACCTGTACGTGGTACAGCAGCTGCGAGATCTCCTCGGCGGCGGCTTCCTTGCCCTCGTACTCGGCGGCCATCCAGACCTCGGCGGCCTCTTCGACGACCTTCTTGCCGATGGCATGGACACCCTTGCCCACCAGCTCGGCGGTACGGGAGGTGGCGGGGTCGCCTTCGGCGGCCTTGTGCTGGAGCTCGACGAACAGCTCCTCGAAAGTCTTCTTGGACATGGTGTCCCTCACTCTACGCGGCCGGTGTGCGCTGGTCAGCGCCAGGGCTCGGAGACGGAACGGAGCGTGGTCGCGGTGGCGACGGCCGCGGTGACCGCCTCGTGGCCCTTGTCCTCGTTGGAGCCCTCGATGCCGGCGCGGTCCAGGGCCTGCTCCTCGGTGTCGCAGGTCAGCACGCCGAAGCCGATGGGGACTCCGGTGTCGATGGAGACCTGGGTGAGGCCGTTGGTCACGCCCTGGCAGACGTACTCGAAGTGCGGGGTGCCGCCGCGGATGATGACGCCGAGGGCGACCACCGCGTCGTAGCGCTCGGCGAGGGCCTTGGCGACGACCGGCAGTTCGAAGCTGCCGGGCACGCGAAGGAGGGTCGGCTCGTCGATGCCGAGCTCGCCGAGGGCGCGCAGGGCGCCGTCGACGAGGCCGTCCATGACCTTGTCGTGCCACTGGGCCGCGATCACCGCGACCCGCAGGTCGCTGCAGTTCTCCACGCTCAGTACGGGTGCGCCCTTGCCGCTCACGTCTCTCCTCGGGGTGTGCTGTGTGCTGGGTTGCTGTGGTGCCGGGTGGGTCTAGCGGGCGTCGAGCCAGGGCAGTTCGTGGCCCATGCGGTCGCGCTTGGTCTGTAGGTACCGGAGGTTGTGCTCGCCCGCCTGGACGGGCATGGGCTCACGGCTCGTGACGTCCAGGCCGTGGTCGGTGAGCGCCTGGCTCTTGTCGGGGTTGTTGGTCAGCAGGCGCAGGGTGCGCACGCCGAGGTCGGTGAGGATCTGCGCGCCTGCCGCGTAGTCCCGGGCGTCGGCGGGCAGGCCGAGTTCCAGGTTGGCGTCGAGTGTGTCGCGGCCGCGCTCCTGCAGGGCGTAGGCGCGCAGCTTGGACAGCAGTCCGATGCCGCGTCCCTCGTGGCCGCGGAGGTAGACGACGACGCCGCGGCCCTCCGCGGTGATGCGCCGCATGGAGGCCTCCAGCTGGGGGCCGCAGTCGCAGCGCAGGGAGTGGAAGACGTCGCCGGTGAGGCACTCGGAGTGGACGCGTACGAGCACGTCCTCGCCGTCGCCGATCTCGCCCTGGACGAGGGCGACATGCTCGACGCCGTCGACCGAGGAGCGGTAGCCGTACGCGGTGAACTCGCCGTGTGCGGTGGGGAGTTGCACCTTCGCCTCGCGGTGGACCGTGGGTTCGCTGGAGCGGCGGTAGGCGATCAGGTCCTCGATGGAGATGATCGTCAGGCCGTGCTTGCGGGCGAACGGGACCAGCTCGGGCAGGCGGAGCATCTTGCCGTCCTCGCCGGCGATCTCCACGATGGCGCCGGCCGGGCGCAGGCCCGCGAGCCGGGCCAGGTCGACGGCGGCCTCGGTGTGGCCGTTGCGGACGAGGACGCCGCCGGACCGGGCGCGGAGCGGGAAGATGTGGCCGGGGCGGACGAAGTCGCCCGCTTCGGCGTGGCCGTCGGCGAGGAGCTGCAGGGTGGTGGCGCGGTCGGCGGCGGAGATGCCGGTGGTGACGCCGTGCGCGGGGCCCGCGTCGACCGAGACGGTGAACGCGGTGCGCATCATCTCCGTGTTGTTCTCCACCATTTGGGGCAGTTCGAGCCGGTCGAGCTCGTCGCCCTCCATGGGTGCGCAGATCAGGCCGCGGCACTCGCTCATCATGAACGCGATGATCTCGGGGGTCGCCTTCTCGGCGGCGATGACGAGGTCGCCTTCGTTCTCCCGGTTCTCGTCGTCGACGACGACGACGGGGCGGCCGGCCGCGATGTCCGACACGGCCTGCTCGACGGGGTCGAGGGCGAGGTCCTCGGCGTTGTCACGGGAGGACCAGAGAGGGGCGGTGCTCATGCCGTTGCTCCTTCCAGGACGGGCGCCGTCGCACGGGAGCGCAGCCACCAGTCGCGCATCCCCCACAGGACGAGGGCGAGGTAGATCACGTAGACCAGGCCGGAGAAGGCGAGGCCGCTGTTGAAGGCGAGCGGGACGCCGACGAGGTCGACGAGGAGCCAGGCGAACCAGAACTCCACCAGGCCGCGGGCCTGGGCGACCATCGCGACGAGGGTGCCGACGAATATGTACGCGTCGGCCCAGGGGCTCCACGACAGGGACGGGAAGGCGGCGAAGAGTCCGCCGACCGCGAGGGTGCCGACGGCGGCCGCGGCGACCAGCGCGCCGCGCTCCTTCCAGGTCGCGAACCGTACGGCGATGGAGCCGTCCTGCGCCTGCTGGCGCCCGCGGGTCCACTGCCGCCAGCCCCACAACGCGACGCCGATGACGAGGAGTTGCTTGCCGACGCCGCCGGACAGGTGGGCGGAGGCGTACGCGGCGACGAGGATCAGGCCGGAGAGGAACTGGGCCGGCCAGGTCCACACCGAGCGCCGCCAGCCGAGGGCGAGGGCGACGAGGCCGACCGTGTTGCCGATCATGTCGGACCAGATGACGTGCTGCCCGAAGGCGCTGAACGCCTCGGCGTTCAGCCAGGTCAGTGCAGTCATTCCGGGTTCCTTCCGGTGCCGGTCGCGGCGCGGTCGCCGAGGAGGCGCTCGACGTACTTGGCGATGACGTCCACTTCGAGGTTGACCGGGTCGCCGGCCTGCTTCAGGCCGAGGGTGGTCAGCGCGAGGGTGGTGGGGATGAGGCTGATGGTGAAGTAGTCGGGTCCGGCGTCGACGACGGTGAGGCTGACTCCGTCGACGGTGATGGAGCCCTTCTCCACCACGTACCGCGCGAGTCCCGCGGGGACGGCGACCTTGACGAGCTCCCAGTTCTCGGAAGGGGTGCGCTCGACGATGGTGCCGACGGCGTCGACGTGCCCCTGCACGATGTGGCCGCCGAGCCGGGTGCCGACCGCGGTGGGCCGTTCCAGGTTGACCCGGGAGCCGGGCGCGAGGGCGCCGAGGCTGGAGCGGTTCAGCGTCTCGGCCATCACGTCGGCGGTGAACTCGTCGCCCTCGTGCTCGACGACGGTGAGACAGACGCCGTTCACGGCGATGGAGTCGCCGTGCTTGGCGTCCTGGGTGACGACGGGGCCGCGCAGGCGGAAGCGGGAGGAGTCGCCGAGATTCTCGACGGCGGTGACCTCACCCAGCTCTTCGACGATTCCGGTGAACACTCTCAACGCTCCTTGTACTCAGGGCTGTTGGGGACGGCGGTGATACGCAGGTCGGGTCCGACGCGGACGGTCTCGGTGATGTCGAGACGCAACGCGTCGGCGATGGTGCCGATTCCGGCGTCGGCGAGGGCGGTGGGGCCCGCGCCGAGCAGGACGGGGGCGAGGTAGCCGACGACCCGGTCGACGGCGCCCGCGGCGACGAAGGCACCGGCGAGGGTGGGGCCGCCTTCGAGGAGTACGGAGCGGACGCCGCGCTCGTGCAGGGTGTCGAGCAGGGCGGGGATGTCGAGGCCCCGGCCGCCTCCGGTGGCGCGCGGCAGCCGTACGGCGTCGGGCAGTTCGGTGGCGGGGAGTTCGGTGGCGGCGTCCCGCGCGACGGCGACGAGGGTGGGGGCCGCGTCGTCCAGGATCCGGGCGCCCGGCTTGACGGCGGTGCCCTCGGTGTCGACGACGACGCGCAGCGGCTGGGTGGCGCCCTCGATGCCGCGCACCGCGAGGTGCGGGTCGTCGGCGCGCATCGTGCCGGAGCCGACGACGACCGCGTCGGCCTCGGCGCGCAGCCGGTGGACATCGGCCCGGGACTCGGGCGAGGTGATCCAGCGGCTGCTGCGGTCGGCGGCGGCGATGCGGCCGTCGAGGGTGGCGGCGTACTTCCAAGTGACGTACGGGCGGCCGGACTTGACGGCGGTGAGCCAGGCGATGTTGCCCGCCCGCGCCTCGCCCTCCAGGAGGCCCTGCTCGACCTCGACACCCGCCGAGCGCAGTCGGTGCGCGCCGCCGGTGGCCGTGGCCGTGGGGTCCGGGACGGCGTACACGACGCGGGCGATCCCGGCGTCGACGAGTGCCTGGGCGCAGGGGCCGGTGCGGCCGGTGTGGTTGCAGGGTTCGAGGGTGACGACGGCGGTGCCGCCGCGGGCCCGCTCTCCGGCGGCGCGCAGGGCGTGCACCTCGGCGTGGGGTCCGCCCGCGCGCTGGTGGTAGCCCTCGCCGACCACGGTTCCGGTGGCGTCCAGGACGACACAGCCGACGACCGGGTTGGGGCTCGTGGCGCCGAGTGCGCGTGCGGCGAGCGTGATCGCCTGCCGCATGGCGGCTGCTTCGGCTGCGGTGGCCACCGGGTCCTCCTGCCTCTTCGGGCACGGACTCCGGGGCCTGTCGATGACGACAGAGGTCACGGGCGAGAACACAAGAGCACCGGGGACGCCGGACGACGGTCATCCTCAGCGAGGACGGACCGACGGCGCGGCATACACGGATGTGTCTGCCCGCCGCGCACTGCCTCCCATCCGGACTTTCACCGTCGGTCCAGGAATTTCACCTGGTCAACCGGCCACTGGATGCGGCCGGGTCGCGGACTATTACCGCCGGTTCGGAATTACACCGACCCCGGAGTGCGCTGCTTCTGGTACACCGCCAGTCTGCCACGCCTGATCGTCACCCATGCGGGCGAGCCCGTGTGGGCTGACTCACAGCGCCCCGATGTGGAGACTTCAGCAGGTCGGGGCGTATCCGGACGGACTCGGTCCGGGCGGGGGCCTGGGCTCCTGGGCCCGGCGGGCGCTCTGGCACCCTGTGGCCGTGACGACGCCCGCGCTCGCAGCCGAGTTCGAAGCCCACCGCCCCCGGATGTTCTCCCTGGCCTACCGCCTGCTCGGCTCGGCCGACGAGGCCGAGGACGCCGTGCAGGACGCGTATCTGCGCTGGTCGGGCGCGCGCCGCGAGGACATCGAGCAGCCCGCGGCCTGGCTCGCGAAGGTCGTCACCAACCTCTGCCTCAACCGGCTGACCTCCGCGCGCGCCCGCCGCGAGAGTTATGTCGGCCCGTGGCTGCCCGAGCCGGTGCTGACCGGGGCGGGCGCGCTCGGCCCGCTGGACTCCGCCGAGCAGCGGGACTCCGTGTCGACCGCGCTGCTCGTCCTGATGGAACGGCTCACGCCCGCCGAGCGTGCGGTGTACGTGCTGCGGGAGGCGTTCGCGTACAGCCATCGGGAGATCGCGGGCGTCCTCGAGGTCAGCGAGGCCAACTGCCGTCAGCTGTACGCCAGGGCGGTGCGGCGGGTGGCGGCGCGGACGCCGCGGTTCACGCCGCTGCCGGAGCAGCGGCGCGACCTGGTGGAGTCGTTCATCGCGGCGGCCCGCGAGGGCGATGTGGCCGCTCTGGAGAAGACCCTCGCGGCCGATGTGGCCTGGTGGGGCGACGGCGGCGGCAAGGTCACGGCGGCCCGCAGGCCGGTCGTGGGGCGCGAGAAGGTGCTGCGCTTCCTGGTCGGGGTCGCCGAGCGCTACCTCGCCGGGGTCGAGTTGTCCGTGGCGGAGGTCAACGGTTCGGCGGCGCTCCTCGGGCACCTGGGCGGCGAGCTGCTCGCCGTGGTCACCTTCGAGGTGCGGGACGGTGTGATCACCGAGGCGCAGGCGGTGATGAACCCGGACAAGCTGGGGTTCGTGCGCGGGCAGCTCGACGGCCGCTGAGGCCGGGGGCGGGCGCGCGCCTCCGGGTGGCGTACGAGACTTTCCTCCGTACCTTCTTCCGTACTTTCTTCCGTGGGGTTGTCACATCCGGGCGGACTGTTCGGTTCTCAGCTGGTGTCGGGCGTTCCAGCCGGGAGCGCCCCGCCGTCTGAAGGGACCGAACGACCATGACCACGATCCTGGTGACCGGGGGCACCGGCACACTCGGCCGGATCGTCGCGGAGCGACTGCGGGCCGAGGGGCACGAGGTACGGGTGCTCAGCCGCGGCTCGGACACGTATCCGGTGGACCTCGTGACGGGCGCGGGTCTCGAGGGGGCCATGGCGGGCGTGCACACGGTGGTGCACTGCGCGAGTACGCCGAACCGCCGCGGCGCGGACGAGGCGGCCGCACGCCGGCTGATCGACGCGGCCCGTACGGCCGGGGTGCGGCACCTGGTCTACATCTCCATCGTGGGCATCGACCGGGTCCCGCTCGGCTACTACCGCGCGAAGCTGGCGGTGGAGCGGCTGATCGAGGCGTCCGGGCTTGACTTCACGGTGCTCCGTACGACGCAGTTCCACGACCTCGCGTACGACATCGCGGCGGCGTTGGCGAAGCTGCCGGTGGTGCCCGCGCCGACCGGGGCGCGGATCCAGCCGGTGGCCGTGGAGGAGGTCGCCGACCGCCTTGTCGAGCTGGCCCTCGGCGCTCCGGCGGGACGCGTCGAGGACATGGGCGGGCCGCGCGTGTACTCGGTGCGCGAGCTGGTCGTGGCGTATCTGCGGGCGAACGGCAAGCGGCGCCCGACGTTCGGCGTACGGCTGCCGGGCAAGGTGTCCGCGGGGCTGCGGCGGGGCGGGAACCTGGCGCCCGAACAGGCCGTGGGGCGGGGCACGTTCGAGGAGTTCCTCGCGCGGCGCGTGGGCGCGGGGCAGGGC
>NZ_JAAAHS010000314.1 GCF_009908195.1 Streptomyces boluensis
GGCCGAGGGGCGCCCGGGGAGGGGCGGCGGCTTCGGTTCAGGAGAGCTGCGACTGCACCTGGGACGAGATCAGTTCGAGGTGGTCGAGGTCGTCCAGGTCGAGCATCTGGAGGTAGACGCGCTGCGCGCCGATCTCCGCGTACCGGCCGATCTTCTCGACGACCTCGTCGGGCGATCCGGCGAGGCCGTTCGCCTTGAGTTCAGCCACGTCCCGGCCGATGGCCCGCGCGCGCCGGGCGACCTCCGCGTCGTCCTTGCCGACGCAGGCGACAAGGGCGTTGGAGTACACCAGGTCACCGGGCTTGCGCCCGGCCTGCTCGGCGGCCGCGCGGACCCGGCCGAACTGCCGCTCGCTGTCCTCGAGGGAGGCGAACGGGATGTTGAACTCGTCGGCGTACCGGGCGGCGAGCCGCGGCGTGCGGCTCGCTCCGTGCCCGCCGATGAGCACCGGCACCTTGGCCTGCGCGGGCTTCGGCAGCGCGGGCGAGTCGGTCAGCTGGTAGTGCGTGCCGTCGAAGCTGAACGTGCCGCCCACCTCCGTGCCCCACAGGCCCGTCACGATCGCCAGCTGCTCCTCGAGCCGGGCGAACTTCTCCTTGGGGAACGGGATGCCGTACGCGGTGTGCTCACCCTCGAACCAGCCCGCGCCCAGGCCGAGTTCGACGCGGCCGCCGGACATCTGGTCGACCTGCGCGACCTGGATGGCGAGCACTCCGGGCAGCCGGAACGTACCGGCCGTCATCAACGTGCCGAGCCTGATCCGGCTCGTCTCGCGGGCGAGACCCGCCAGGGTGATCCACGCGTCGGTGGGGCCCGGCAGTCCGTCGCTCGACCCCATCCGCAGATAGTGGTCGGAGCGGAAGAAGGCGTCGAAGCCCAGGTCCTCGGTGGCCTTGGCGACGGTGAGCAACGTGTCATAGGTGGCCCCCTGCTGGGGCTCGGTGAAGATGCGAAGATCCATGGCCCCATCCTGCACACATGGCGCCGCGCCACCCACCACGGGCCCGCCCCGCCCCTGCCCTCTCGGTCGGGTGAAATTCCCAGCAGCCCCGCCACGAACGGCCGTTCAGCTCCGCCCGTCGCTCAGCTCCGGCCCGCCGTTCAACTCCGGACCGCCGTTCAGCTCCGGACCGCGTTCAGCTCCGAGCCGCCAGGAACGCCTCCACCTCGTCGCGCCCCGGCGACGAGGGCTGCGCGCCCGTACGCGTCGTGCTGATCGCCGCCGCCGCACACGCCCAGCGCGCCGCCTGCTCCAACGTACGGCCCTCGGCGAGCGCCACCGCGAGGGCGCCGCAGAAGGAGTCGCCCGCGCCGGTGGTGTCGGTCGGGGTGACGGCGAACGCGGGGATGTGCAGGCGCGCCGTACCTTCGAGGAGCAGTACGCCGTCGCCGCCGAGGGTCACGACGACCGCGCCCGCGCCGGTCAGCTTGCGGGCCGCGGCGGTGATGTCGTCGACCGTCTCCGCCTCCGGTGTGCCGGTGAGCGCGGCCAGTTCGGTGCGGTTGGGTACGAGCAGGTCGACCCGCGGCGGTGGTACGGCGCCCTCGACGGCCGGTGCCGGGTTGTAGAGGACGAGCCCGCCCGCCAGGCGCGCCGCGGCGTGGTTGGCCGCGTCCGGCACCTCCTGCTGCAGCACGGTGACCTTGGCGGCGGCGAGCCGGTCCGCGGCCGCCTCGCAATCGGCCGCCGTCAGGCGGGAGTTGGCGCCGGGGCTCACGATGATGGAGTTCTCGCCCGCCGGGTTCACGGCGATCAGGGCGCGGCCGGTCGGCACCCGCGGGGTGCGCAGGATGTGGGTGGTGTCCACGCCCTGCTCACGGGCCGCGTCCACAAGGAGGTCGGCCGCGTCGTCGTCACCCACCCGCCCCACGAAGGCGACCTCGCCGCCGAGCCGGGCGGCGGCCACGGCCTGGTTGGCGCCCTTGCCGCCCGGGTGCTGCGCGATGTCACCGCCGAGGACGGTCTCCCCGGGTACGGGGTGGTGCGGGACCGGGGCGACCAGGTCCAGGTTGAGACTTCCGACGACGGCGATCACTGCGCTTCCTCCACGTCGTTCCGCACGACTGCGTTCCTGTTGTTCATGTCTGTTCCGTCCGGGGTACCCGGCGTGCCCCGCGTTCCCTGCCGCGCGCTGGATTCGCGTACGACCAGGCCGGGCGCGAGCCGTATCGCGTGCTGGGGGTGGGTGCCGTCGGCGGCCGGGGTGCGGCGCAGCAGCCGGGCCGCCTCCGCCGCGAGCGCCGCGACGGGCTGGCGCACCGTGGTGATGCCCGGCTCGGACAGGGCCGCCATCGGGATGTCGTCAAAGCCGGTGACGGCGACCTCGCCCGGCACGTCCACGCCCAGCTGGTGGAGGCGCTGGAGCGCGCCGACGGCGATCAGGTCGTTGGCGCACACCAGGGCGTCGGGCCGCTGGTCCCACACCTGATCGACGGCGGCGCGGCCCCACTCCACGGAGAAGTCGCCGAGCAGCACCCGGCGCGGGGCCTCGGGGTCGAGGGCGCCCGCCCCCGCCTCGTAGGCCTGGCGCCGTTCGGCCGCGGCCGAGGCCGTGCCGCGGGCGCCGAGGAAGCAGACGCGGCGGCGGCCGGTCGCCGCGAGGTGGTTGAGGACGAGGGTCATGCCCGCGGCGTTGTCGACCGCGACGGAGTCGGTGACGCCGGGGCCGCAGCCGCGGTCCATCAGGACCAGCGGCACCCGGGCCGCGGCCGCCGCCACCGCGTCGCGGCTGCGCCGCTCGTCGGCCGGGATGACCAGGAGCGCGTCGACCCGGCGGCTCAGCAGGTCGGCGATGTGCTCGGCCTCGGCGTCGGGGTCGTCGTCGCAGTCCGCGAGGAGCACGGCAAGGCCGTCGGCGTGCAGGGCGTGGGTGAGCGCACGTACGAGGGTCGGGTAGAAGGGGTTGGTGATCTGCGGCAGGACCAGGCCGACCGTGCCGGTGGCGCGGCTGCGGAGCGCGCGGGCGGCGTGGTTGGGGCGGTAGCCGAGCCGCTCGGCGGCGGCGCGGACACGCGCGGCGGTCTCGGCGCCCACCGGGCGCGTACCGGCAAGGACCCGCGAGACCGTGGCGACGGAACAGCCCGAGGCCCGTGCCACATCGCGCAGCGTTACGTCGGTCACGCCGGGCTCCCACCTGTTCGTCCGCACATCTCGACCCCCACTCCGGCAGAATTTCGGAAAACGTTATCAGCACCCGCCCCCACCGACCACCGTCTTCCGTACACCGGTGACGTACCTGTTCGTCGGTCGGCGCGACAGGTCACCCTGGACCCCCATTGACATAATTCGGGCGCCTGCTCATCCTCTCTGGATAACGTTTTCCGAACGCCGCCCCGCAGCGGCACGTTCAGCCGGACAAAGAGGTTCCGCGATGCCCCGAAAGATCATTCTCGACTGCGACCCCGGGCATGACGACGCGATCGCCATGCTGCTCGCCCACGGCAATCCCGAGGTCGAGCTCGTCGCCGTCACCACCGTCGTCGGCAATCAGACCTTGGAGAAGGTCACCCGCAACGCCCTCTCGGTGGCCCGCATCGCGAACATCACCGGCGTCCCCTTCGCCGCCGGCTGCCCCCGGCCGCTCGTACGGGCCGTGGAGACCGCGCCCGACATCCACGGCGAGTCCGGCATCGACGGGCCCGTGATGCCGGAGCCGACCCTCGACCTCGACCAGCGGCACGCGGTCGACCTGATCATCGACACCGTGATGGCGCACGAGCCGGGCGAGATCACCCTCGTACCGACGGCCGGGCTCACCAACATCGCCCTCGCCGTACGCAAGGAGCCGCGCATCGCCGAGCGGGTGCGCGAGGTCGTCCTGATGGGCGGCGGCTACCACGAGGGGAACTGGAGCCCCGTCGCCGAGTTCAACATCAAGATCGACCCGGAGGCGGCGCACATCGTCTTCAACGAGAGCTGGCCGGTCACCATGGTCGGACTCGACCTGACCCACCAGGCCCTCGCGACCCCCGAGGTGCGCGAGCGCATCGCGAAGGTCGGCACGAAGCCCGCCGTCTTCGTGGGTGAACTCCTGGACTTCTTCGGCTCGATGTACCTGGAGGCGCAGGGCTTCGCCCACCCGCCGGTGCACGACCCCTGCGCCGTCGCGTACGTCATCGACCCCGAGGTGATGACCGTCAGGAAGGCGCCCGTCGACATCGAGCTGACCGGCACCCTCACGCTCGGCATGACCGTCACCGACTTCCGGTCCCCCGCGCCCGCCGACTGCCACACCCAGGTCGCCGTCGACCTGGACCACCAGCGCTTCTGGGACCTCGTCGTGGACGCCCTCGAACGCATCGGGGACGTGTCCGCATGAGCGCCTCCTTCGACACGTCCGCGCCCGCCACGGACACCGGCGCCACGGGCGGACGTCCGACCCGGGTCTGGGTCCTGGTCGTGGCGCTGCTCGCGGCGTGTTTCGCGTTCCAGCTGAACGCGAGCATGCTCAGCCCCGCCCTGAAGAACATCGAGGACTCGCTCGGCGCCACCTCGGCCGAAGTCGGCCTGACGCAGACGGCGTTCTTCACCTCGGCCGCGCTGTTCTCACTGTTCCTGCCCCGGCTCGGCGACCTCGTGGGCCGCCGCCGGGTGCTCGTCTCGATGATGGTCCTGATGGTCGTCGGCTGTGTGGTCGCGGCGCTCGCGCAGAACGTGCCGACGCTGTTCGTCGGCCGGGTCGTCCAGGGCATCTCGGGCCCCACCGTGCCGCTCTGCCTGATCATGCTGCGCGGCGAGGTCCACGACCCCAAGAAGTACGGCACGCTGCTCGGCGTCATCACGGCGGTCAACGGCGGTATCGCGGGCGTCGACTCCATCGCGGGCGGCGCGCTCGCCGACCGCTACGGCTTCCAGTCGGTGTTCTGGGTGATGGCCGCCGTGGCCGCACTCGCCGCGGTCCTGGTCGCCACGCTCACCCCCGAGTCCGTCGCCGCCGGCGCGAAGACCCGGATGGACTGGCCCGGCGTGACGCTCCTTGTCGTGTCCGTCGGCGCGGCCCTGATCGCCCTCAACGAAGCCGGGAAGCTCGGCGCCGCCAACTGGTCGCTCGTGGTCGGCCTGTTCGTCGTGTGCGGGCTCGCCTTCGCCCTGTTCTGGCGTACGGAGAACCGCAGCAGCCATCCCCTCGTCGCCACCCGGCATCTGCGCCGCCGCTCCACCTGGGCGCTACTGCTTACCACCGTGCTCACCATGACCGGTGTGTTCGCCGTGATGAACGGGCTGATCCCGGCCTTCGCGCAGGACGCCCAGGCCGGTTTCGGGATGAGCGCCGAGGCCTCGGCCTGGTGGACCCTGACGCCGTACGCCCTCGCCGGTCTTGCCATGGGCCCGATCGCGGGACGGCTCGCCGCGACCTTCGGCTACGGACGGATCCTGCGCCTGGGCCTGATCGGCTCCGCCGCGATGGTCGCCCTGATGATCGTCACGCTGCGGGGCGACTCCCGCGCGCTGCTCCTGGTGACGGCCGTCCTCATCGGTGTCACCTACGCGGGCATCGGCAACATCGTGCTCAACGGGCTCGGCATCGTGCTGTCCCCGCGGGAGAACCCGGGCTTCCTGCCGGGCCTGAACGCGGGCGCCTTCAACCTGGGCGCCGGTCTCAGCTTCGCCGTCCTGTACGCGGTGCAGACCGCTGCGAAGCCCACGGACGGAACGTCGGCGGCGGGCTACACGGCGGGCATGATCGCCGGTGTCGTGCTGCTCGGGGCCGCGTTCCTGACGTCGTTCCTGATCCCCAAGCCCGTGGAGGCCGAGGAGAGTTGAGGCATCGGGCCCGCTTGGACGGGCCTGTCGGCCGGGCCGCCCTCAGGGCGGTCCGGCCGTGGAGTCGGGGGCCGGAAGCCCTTGCTCCCCCTCGCGCCTGGCCTCCCTGAGGGCCAGCCTGCGCAGCATCTCCAGGACCCGGTCGCGCGACTCGTCCGCGGCATCGATGGCCTCCACGCAGTTCCAGTAGTACGTCTGCGCCGCCGCCTCCGCCGAGCAGGAGACGCCGACCAGGGCGATACCGACCTCGCCGAGCAGCCCGCCGAGGCCCGCCAACGACGCGCTCGCGTCGCCGACTTCGGTCAGCTGGGCCGCGCGTATCGCCTCGATGCCGGGGGCCGACGCGGTGAGCACACCGCAGCCACGGCCGCTGACCTCGGTCAAGGACAGGGCCTCGCCCCGCAGTTCAAGGGGCCCGCCCACCGCGAGGCGGCTGCCCATCGCCTGGGCGAGCGCCTGCGCCTGCCAGGCCTCCGCCATGATGCTCGCCGGGTCGCGGGCGCGCGCCAGGGCGCCCCTCGTCGCCATGATGAGTCGCAACGCGTCCATGTGCCGTCCCCGTCCGCCAGTCGCACTCTTTCGAGTCCACTACCCAGAGTGAAGGTAGTCCGACCAAAAGACCAGGGGATTCCGGAATTCTGTGGACAGAATTTCGAATGTGGATAACTCGCTCACTCCGTAGAGTGACGGCGAGGGATCTTCGGCTCCGCCGAACCCACCGGAAAACGCTGCTCGTTGCGCTCGATCTTCGCCGCGAGCGCCGCGGCCGCGTCGATGCCCAGGACCTCGCAGAACTGCAGCAGATACGCGAGCACATCGGCGACCTCGTCGGTGACCCGGTGCGCGAACTTCGGGTCGTCCATCACCTTCGCCGACTGCTCGGGCGTCAACCACTGGAAGATCTCGACCAGTTCGGCCGCCTCCACACTGAGGGCCGACGCCAGGTTCTTCGGCGTGTGGTACTGCTGCCAGTCACGCGCGGCGGCGAACTCGGCCAGCCGACGCTGCAATTCCTTGAGGTCCAGATCAGTCACACCACAGGTCTACCACCTGGGTACGACGGTCTAGCGCGGAGCCGTCGCCCCCTCCTCCACCATCCCCTGCACCTCCGTACCGGGCGGAGTGAGGAGGAAGACGTTCCGGTCGACTCGGTGCATGCCGCTGCCGAGGCCCATGACGACGCCGCTGCTGAAGTCCAGGACGCGCTTGGCGACTTCGGTCTCCGCGCCGGACAGGTCGAGCAGGACCGGGACCTGCGCCATCAGGGTCTCGGCGACCTCGCGGGCGTCCGCGAAGATGTTGACCCGGTGCACCACGAACTGCCGCCGGTTCCCGGCGTCGGGCTCGGGCACCGCCCGGTGCCCCGGCCAGGACGGCCATTCGTCGCCGCTGCGCAAGGGCACGACCTGGGCGAGCCCCTCCCACTGTTCATCAGTGGCGTCGTGCCCGTAGCTGTTCACTGCCCCACCCCGTCCGGGCTCGCACTCAAAGACTGTTCCGGCCAATTCTTACGCCAACTCACCCGTTCGGCCCAACTGCGACACGGGGGCGTACGCGGCCGGAAGAAGACCTATCGGTCCCGCTCGTCCTGGAGGTGCGCCGCCCGCAGGGCCGCCTTGATCACGAACCGCCGCGTGGGCTCCTCGAGTTGGCCGCCGAACTGGGACATCAGGTTGCGCAGCCGGTAGCGCCGGCACCCTCCCGCTCCATCGGCGGCCGCGCGGGCGAAGGCAGTACGGGCCCGAGCAGAACGCGCCGGGCGATGTCCGGCGCAAAGAGCGTCGTGACGGGTGCGCTGAGCGTCAGCACGGACCGGAAGGCCCGGCCGACGACGGGATCGGAGGCGTACCGCTCCTGTACACGGCTCAGATACCAGCTGACCGGGCGGTCCACCGCGCGGGCGGCGACGGCGTTGCCGGTCGCGGTCGGCATCCGCTTGTCGGAGCCTGCCGAGATGTCCCAGGCCAGGCCCGCCGAGGCGAGGATCGCCCGCTGTGTACGGCGGGTGGTCGGCGTACGGCGGGGGTCGGCGAGCACGTCGCGCAGGGCCACGGCGTTCTGCGCGGCGACGGACATGCCCTGGCCGTAGATCGGGTTGAAGGTGCACAGGGCGTCGCCGGTCGCGAGGAACCCGGCGGGGCGGCGCCCCGGCAGGTCGTAGCGGCGCCGGATGTTCGCGGTCCGCCGGAACCCGAACACCGACGAGAGCGGCTCGGCCGCGCGCAGCCAGTCGTGCACGAACGGATGCGGCAACCGCTTGGCGTACGCCACGAACTCCTCGTCGTTCGTGGGTGGTTCATCCCCGCGAAGCCCGGAGAGGGTGACGATGCAGGTGCCGTCCTCCTGGGGGACGACGACGGCGCCGTAGGTCTGGGCGGGGTTGGGGATGACGTTGTAGCCGAGCTCCTGGCCGCCGATCCGGCCGCTCGGGTCGCGGTAGACGCGTGAGGCGTAGGCGAGGCCGGTGTCGATGGTCTCCTCGTACGGCGCGTCGGCGCCGAGCGCGGCCAGCCACTGCGGGGCCCTGGTCCCGCGCCCGGAGGCGTCCACGACCAGGTCGGCGGCGAGCGGCCGCGGCACCGCGTGTGCCGCACGCGCCCCGTCACCGCGCTCCCGCAGCAACACGCCCCGCACCCGCCCGGCGTCCCCGCTGAGGCCTACGACATCGGTCGCCTCGACAGCATGGATCGCGGGGTGCGCCAACACCCTTTGCCGTACGAGGTGTTCGAGCTGTGGGCGCGTACCGGTGTACAGATGCGTCGTCGCCTCCGTCCGCCGGAACCAACGCCCGCTCTGCCACTGCACCATGTCCGCGGGCAGGCCGACGCGCGGCGATCCCGCGGCCCGCAGCTCGTCCATGAATCCCGGAAGCAGCTCGTCAAGGGCGCGCTGGCCGCCGTCGAGCAGCACGTGCGTATGCCTGCTCTGCGGCGTCCCGGAGCGCGGCCCGGCCTCGACGGGGAAGCGGTCCCGTTCCACCACAGTCACGCGGTCGGCGTACTCGGCGAGCACCCGCGCCGCGAGCAGCCCCGCCAGACTTCCCCCGACGACGACGGCATGCCGCCCGCCACATCGCCCAGCCACGTCGTCCGTCTCCGCCACCGGCAAGGACACCGATGCTCACACCCCTTCGCTCTGCTCGGGCCGGGTGAGTCATCGGCCCGTGGTCAACTGTCAGTATTCCAGGGCGAGTCGGGCACACCTGCTCCCGGGGCCAGCGGTCTCACGGCGCCCCGCGGTGATCGCAGGCCTCGGCGTAGCCGTACACCAGACGACACCGCGGGTGGACTCCCTGAACGGCCTGCACGCAGACGACCTGCGCACCCTGCTCGCCGGCATTCGCTCAGGCGTGAGCCCGACCGAGACCCCGACAGCTCACGCAGGTAGCGCCGCCAGAAGCGCAGTTGACGGAGGGGCCGGATCCGGGAGCTCGCCCCTTCCAAGCCCGCCGCACAGCCCGGTATAGACACCCCTCCACCCCCGAAGTTAGGTTAGCCTTACCTCACCCTAATCGGGCCGAGCCGGCCCCACCG
>NZ_JAAAHS010000315.1 GCF_009908195.1 Streptomyces boluensis
GCTCCCCCACCTCCCCCACTTCCTCGCCGCGCTCCACCGGGACGGTGCTGAGCACGATGCCCGGCAGAGCGACCGGCTGCTGCGCCGGCGCAATCTGGAACCCGATTCGCCGCCCTGCTCGCCGTCGTCCTGCGCGCCGCGGGCGCCACCCGCATGGTCGAGATCGGCACGTCGAACGGCTACTCCACCCTCTGGTTCGCGGGCGTGCTGCGCGCCAACGGCGGCGAGCCGCTGCTCAGCGTCGACCTCGACGGGCAGGCACAGCGCGAGGCGGCGAGGAACCTCGCCGAGGCGGGGCTCACCGAGCAGGTCGAGCTACGCGAGGCCGACGGCGGCGCCGTGCTGCGCGCGCTGCCCGACGGCGGCCTCGACGCGCTGTTCCTCGACTCGGAGCGGCCGCAGTACGCCGGGTGGTGGCCGCATCCGCGCCGGGTGCTGCGGCCGGGCGGTCTGCTCGTCGTCGACAACGTCCTGTCACACCCCGCCGAGGTCGCCGACTTCCTCGCACTCGTCGAGCGCGACGGCGGCTTCCGCTCGACAACGGCCGCCGTGGGCAAGGGACTTCTGCTCGCCGTACGGGAGTGACGGCCGCGACGCCCGAACGGCACGGCACGTGGCGTTGAGCTGCCCTTAACCCTCCGTTCGCCTGGATGCCGCCCCGCCGCTCCCCGCGTGCGCCAGCATCCATGATCGATCGTAGGGACGTGAGAGGACACAGTGCAGCGCCGTCGCAGGGTACGCATCCGACCGCAAGCCGTATCGAGTGCGACCGCCGTGGTGGTGGGCGCGCTGCTCATGACCGGCTGTGGGCTCGTCGGCTCCGGGCCGGAGAAGACAGAGAAGACGCAGAAACGGACGGCCGCCGCGCCGGTCGTCGACGTCGACTGCGCCGACCGGGGACAGGTCGCCGGTGCGGGGTCGAGCGCCCAGCAGAACGCGATGGAGTACTGGGCCAAGGAGTACCAACGCGCCTGCGCGGGCGTGCAGATCGCGTACAACCCGCTGGGCTCGGGCGCCGGGGTCGCGCAGTTCCTGCGGGGTGCCACCGCCTTCGGCGGCTCCGACAGCGCGCTCGACGACGCCGAACTCGCACGCTCCGAGAGCGCCTGCGCGGGCGGCCGGGCAGTCAACCTGCCGATGGCCGGCGGGCCCGTCGCCATCGGCTTCAACCTGCCCGGCGTGGACCGTCTGGTGCTCGACGCCCCGACCCTCGCCAAGATCTTCGACTCCCGCATCAAGGCGTGGGACGACCCGGCGATCGAGAAGCTCAACCCGGGCGTACGGCTGCCCGCCACCCCGATCTACCCGGTGCACCGCTCCGACGACTCGGGCACCACCCAGAACTTCCAGGCCTACCTGGCCGACGCCGCCGAGGACAGCTGGCCGTACCCGGCGCGGAAGATCTGGCAGGGGCGCGGCGGCGGTTCCGCGTCCGGTTCCAGTGGTGTGGCCTCGGCGGTGACGTCGACCACCGGCGCCATCGGCTACCTCGACCTGTCCGTCGCCGCGAAGGGCCAGGTCACCACGGTCAGCGTCGACACGGGCGCCGACGAGCCGGTCGCACCCACGCCGCAGAGCGCCTCCGCCGGAATCGCCGAGGCGCGCACCGCGGGCCGGGGCAACGACCTCTCCCTCGACTTCGACCACTCCACCTCGGCCGAGGGCGCGTACCCGATCGTGCTCGTCACGTACGAGATCGTCTGCGCCACCGGCAACGGGGCCGGGCACCTGCCCGCCCTGAAGTCCTTCCTCACGTACACGGCGAGCGCCGAGGGCCAGCGGGCGCTGCCACGGCTGCATTACGCGCCGCTGCCCGAGGAGTTGGCCGGTGACGTGCGACGGGTGGTGCGCGCCCTGAAGTGAGCGGTACGCACCCTGAAGTGAGGGGTGCGACCGTGAAGTGAGCGGTGCGCGCCATGAGTTGAGGGGTACGTCCGCGCCGGTCCGGGGTCCGCTGCTAGAATGACCGTTCCGCCTCCGGCGCCCCGACAGGGCGCTCCGGAGGCTTTTTTCATGCCTTCACACACCACAACCCCACCACCTTCCTCCGCCACCACCGGCTACCGCGCCCTGCTCCGGCAGCGCGAGTTCGCCGGGCTCCTCACCAGCCTCACACTGCGGGTCGCCGCGAGCACCCTGTCGGGGTTCGCCCTGGCCACCCTGGTGCAGCAGCAGACCCGTTCCCCGTTCCTGACCGCCGTGAGCATGTACGGCGCGACCTTCGCGACCGTGCTCGGCGCGCTGACCCTGATGTCGGTCGCGGACGGCAGCCGCCCGCGCCGCACCCTGCTCGCCCTCGAAGGCGTCTCGCTCCTGTGCACCCTCGCGCAGGCGCTGCCGGGGCTGCCGCTGGCCGCCCGCTTCGGGCTGCTCGTGGTCGTCGGGTTCTTCCAGTCGCTCGGCACCGGCACCCGGCTCGGCCTGCTCGCGGAGAGCGTGCCCGACTCGGGCCGTACGACGGCGCGTTCGCTCCTCAACATCAGCGCGGGCGGCACCGCCGTCATCGGCTTCGCCGGGGCCGCCGCGCTGCTGCGGTACGTGCCACCGGCGGGCGTCTTCCTGCTCGCGACGGGCCTGTCGGCGGCCGCGCTCGCCGTGGTGGCGGCGACCGTACGGGAGCGCTCGATCCGGCTGACCCGGCGGCCGGGACTCCGGCAGACCTGGACGACGAACGTCGAGCTGTTCTCCCACCCGGGCCGCCGGGCGCTGCTGCTCAACCTGTGGGTGCCGAACGGTCTGATCGTCGGCTGCGAGGCACTGTTCCTGCCGTACGCGCCGGGCCACGCGGGTCTGCTGCTCGCCGCGGGTTCGGCCGGGCTGCTGCTCGGTGACCTGATGGTGGGGCGGTTGCTCACGGACGCGGGGCGGCGGCGCTGCGCGTACGGGCTGCGGCTGCTGCTCGCCGTGCCGTTCCTGCTGTTCGTGCTCCAACCCCCGGTGTGGGTCCTGGTGTTGGCGGTGGCCCTGGCCAGTGCGGGGTTCGCGGCCACGCTGCCGCTGCAGGAGCATCTGCTCGCCCTGACGCCCGAGGCGGTACGCGGTCAGGTGCAGGGCGTCGAGTCGGCGGGCCGGATGACCTGGCAGGGCATCGGCGCGGCAGTCGCGGGCGGACTCGCGCAGTACCTCTCCCCCGGCGTGACGATCACGGCCCTGGCGGCGGTGTCGGTGGCGGTCACGGTCGCCTCCCGGCCCTTCGTGGCGCGTGCCGGGTCGGTGACGTGACGTACGGTCAACTTGCGCTGTGGGGCGTGTCGTTAGCGCAGTGGGGGGTCCGACCGGTTCGGGGCATGGCAGGGTGCCGCCATGGATCAAGCAGAAGCGCTGCTCATCGGCGGCCGTGCGGGTGTCGGGAAGACCACGGTGGGGTGGGAGGTGTCGGCCATGCTGCGGGCCGCGGCCGTCCGGCACTGCGTCATCGAGGGCGACTACCTGGGGCAGGCGCACCCGGCCCCGGAGGGCGACCCGCGACGCAGCGGCATCACGGAACGCAACCTCACCGCGGTCTGGTCGAACTACACCGAGCTCGGCTACCGCCGCCTCATCTACACCAACACGGTGAGTGTGCTGCCGGAGACCGCGGGCATGTTCCAGCGGGCGCTCGGCCAGGATGTGCGGCTCGTACGGGTGCTGCTCACCGCGTCGGACACCACGACCGAGGTCCGGCTCACCTCGCGTGAGGTGGGCTCGGAGCTGGAGACGGAGTTGAGCAGCAGCTACCGCAAGGCGCGGCTCCTCGACGAGCACGCGCCGCGCGACACGGTGCGGGTGGCGACCGACGGGCGGTCCGTCGTCGACATCGCGAAGGACGTGGTCGCGGCGACCGGCTGGCTGTAGCCGAAGAGACCGAAGGCCGGACGCGGGGCGGCCGCCGCCCCGCGCCGGGACGGCGGCCGCCACACCTCACGGGTCAGCTCACTGAGGCGTCCCGCCTCTGCGCCGTACCTGCACCACCGCGAAGCCGAGCGCTCCGGCCACCAGGGCGCCGCCCAGGGCGAGTTGGGTCGGGCTGATGTCCGTGAACGAGTTGCCCGCGCCGGCCTTCACTCCCCGGTGCGGGGCGCTGCTGTGGCTCTGGCCGCCGGAGATCATCAGCGGCGCCGACTTCGTCTTGCCCTTGCAGGTGAACGTCACCTCGTACTCGGCGCCCGGCTTCGCGTCCGCGAAGACGTGTGCGATCGCCGAGTGGCCCTCGTCGAGTTCGGTGGTGTCGAAGACCGCCGCGTCCGCCGTCACGGACGGCACCTGGCAGCCGCTGGAGCTGAGCGTCACCTGCCCGCCGGGCGCGACCGTCCGGGGCGAGACGCTGACGTGCCAGGAGTTGTCGGCCGCCGACGCCACCGGCACCGCCGACGCCGTCAGCGCGCATGCCGCCATGACTCCCGCCGAACCCCGCACCACTGCTCGCATCGACCGCTCCGTCCGCGTTCCTCGTGTACGCGAGCACCCCCACGCCGTACGCCGAGGCGTGCCCCTGTCCGGAGCGACGCTAGGGAGCCGTGGGCTCCGGCGCCGCCCGGCGGGGGCCGGACGCAGTACCCGGCCCCTGCCGGCTCGGAGGGGTGTGCGGGGTGCGCGAGTAGAGTTGGCCGTCGTGCCGGAGCCGAGGATGCCCCCGGTGCCGCCGCTCCCGTACCCGGGCGCCGCGCACATCCGTACGCACGTCCCGCTCCCCCTCCCGCTTCCGCACGTTCCGAGTCCCGCCGGGCGTGCCCTCGTACGACAGGTTCCCGCCGTCTTGTCCCTCTCGTCGTCGTCCGCCCTGTCCGCCGCCGCCCGGCTGCGCGGTCTCAAGCCCGACTGGATCTCCGACCCCACGGTGTGGCGGCGGGAGGTGCTCGCGGGGATCGTCGTGGCCCTGGCGCTCATCCCCGAGGTGATCTCGTTCTCGATCATCGCGGGGGTCGATCCGGCGGTCGGCCTGTTCGCCTCGTTCACCACTGCCGTGACCATCGCGGTCGTCGGCGGCCGCCGCGCAATGGTGTCCGCCGCCGCGGGTGCCGTCGCCCTGGTGATCGCGCCGCTCAACCGCGAGCACGGGCTCGGCTACCTGGTGGCGGCGGTGATCCTCGGCGGTGTCTTCCAGGTGGTGCTTGGCGCGCTCGGGGTGGCGAAGCTGATGCGGTTCATCCCACGCTCGGTGATGGTCGGCTTCGTCAACTCGCTTGCCGTGCTGATCTTTCTGGCGCAGGTCCCGGAGATGCGGGACGTGCCGTGGGCGGTCTACCCGCTGATCGTCGCCGGTCTCGCGCTGATGGTGTTCTTCCCGAAGGTCACCACGGTGGTCCCGGCTCCGCTGGTGTCCATCGTGATCCTGACCGTGGTCACGGTCGCCGCCGGGATCGCGGTGCCGACCGTCGGCGACAAGGGCGCCCTGCCGTCCGCGCTGCCGGTGCCGGGGCTTCCGGACGTGCCGTTCACCCTGGACACGCTGACCACGATCGCCCCGTACGCCTTCGCGATGGCGCTGGTCGGGCTCATGGAGTCGCTGCTGACGGCGAAGCTCGTCGACGACCTCACCGACAGCTCCTCCGACAAGACCCGCGAGTCCGTCGGCCAGGGCGTCGCCAACATCGTCACCGGCTTCTTCGGCGGTATGGGCGGCTGCGCGATGATCGGCCAGACCATGATCAACGTGAAGGTCGCCGGGGCCCGTACCCGGGTCTCCACCTTCCTCGCCGGTACGTTCCTGCTCGTCCTGTGTCTGGCGTTCGGCCCGGTCGTCTCGGCGATCCCGATGGCCGCGCTGGTCGCCGTGATGGTGATGGTGTCGTTCGCGACCTTCGACTGGCACTCCATCGCCCCGAAGACCCTCCGGCGGATGCCCGCGGGCGAGATCGTCGTCATGGTGATCACCGTGGTCTGTGTGGTCGCGACCCACAATCTCGCCATCGGTGTGGTCGTCGGCTCTATCGCCGCCATGGTCGTCTTCGCCAAGCGGGTCGCCCACTTCGCGGAGGTCACCGGCACCCGCGACGGCGACACGGTCGTGTACCGGGTCACGGGCGAGCTGTTCTTCGCCTCGTCCAACGACCTCGTCGGCCAGTTCGACTACGCGACGGACGCCGAGAAGGTCGTCGTCGACCTCTCCGCCGCCCACATCTGGGACGCCTCCTCCGTCGCGGCCCTCGACGCCATCGAGACGAAGTACGGGCAGCGCGGCAAACAGGTCGAGATCATCGGCCTCAACGAACCCAGCGCCCGCATCCACGACCGGCTCAGCGGGGAACTGTCGGGCAGCGTCTGAGCGTTCACGTGCCGCCCTGAACCACTACGGCGCCAGTACGTCGAGTTCCTCGAGCGCGCCGAGGGTGATCTCGCGGGTGAGCTCCTCCGCCCGTACCGCGTCCCGCTCGCGGACCGCCTCGGCGACCTTGACGTGCAGGGTGACGGCCGCCGGGTCGGGGTCCTCGAACATCACCTGGTGGTGGGTGCGGCCGGTGAGGACCTCGGCGACCACGTCCCCGAGGCGGGCGAACATCTCGTTGCCCGACGCCTTCAGGATCGTGCGGTGGAACTCCACGTCGTGCCGGAGGTACCCCTCGAGACGGCCGCCGCGCGAGTTGGCGACCATGCCGATCGCAGACTCGGTGAGGGCCGCGCACTGCTCGGCTGAGGCGTTGCGGGCAGCGAGGCCCGCGGCCGTGGGTTCGACGGCGGAGCGCAGCACGGTGAGGGAGCGCAGTTGGCGCGGCCGGTCGGCGCCGGCCAGGCGCCAGCGGATGACCTGCGGGTCGTAGACGTTCCACTCCTCGGTGGGCAGCACGGTCACGCCGACGCGCCGCCGGGACTCGACGAGGTGCATGGACTCCAGGACGCGTACGGCTTCGCGCATGACGGAGCGCGACACCTCGAACTCCTGGGACAGCTCGTCGGTCCGCAGGACGCTGCCCGGCGGGTACTCACCGCCGGTGATGGCGGGCCCGAGGCTTTCCAGTACGCGGGCGTGCAGCCCTCGGGCCTGTGCAGTCATGGCGTAAGCCTACGAGGCGCCCCCGCCGCACATTAAGTCTGACTTTTAAGTCACAGACTCTTGAATTCCTCTGACCTAATGAGTTTCAGTGGCGTAACGCACGACCGCCCGCCGTGCGAAAGCGATGTCGAAGAAGACAGCGAGGCACCAATTGGACACCCCTTACGTCGTCGTAGTCATGGGTGTGGCAGGAACCGGCAAGACCACGATCGGCCCCCTGCTCGCGGCACAACTCGGCGTTCCGTACGCCGAGGGCGACGACTTCCACCCCGAGGCGAACATCGCCAAGATGTCGGCGGGCACCCCGCTGACCGACGACGACCGGTGGCCGTGGCTCGACGCCATCGGCTCCTGGGCCCACGGCAGGGCCGGGCTCGGCGGCGTGGTCAGCAGCTCGGCGCTGAAGCGGAGTTACCGCGACCGGCTGCGGTCCGCCGCTCCGGGCGTCGTCTTCGTCCATCTGACCGGCTCGCGCGAGCTGATCGAGGACCGGATGTCGCACCGCAAGGGGCACTTCATGCCGACCGCGCTGCTCGACTCGCAGTTCGCCACGCTCCAGCCGCTCGGGCCGGACGAGGCGGGCGTCGACGTCGATGTGGCGGGCGGCCCCGAGGAGATCGCCGAGCGGGCCGTCACCGCCCTGCGTGCCCTCGACGCCACCGCGGACCGTCAGTCCCCGCAGCTGTCCCCGCAGTTGTCGCCGCAGTGAGACCCGCGCCGCCCCGCAGGCGGCGCACCCCCGACGCGTACGCGCACCCCCACGCGGACCCGTCGCCTCCCCCGTAACCACCCCTCTCCTCCAAGGGATTCACCGTGACCAGTCTCAGTGTCGAGACGTTGGCAGCGGATGCCGTCGAGCCGATCACCTCGGCGGGCCACGCCCAGCTCGGGATCGCCGTCCTCGCGGGCATCGCCGTCATCGTCCTGCTCATCACGAAGTTCAAGGTGCACGCCTTCCTGGCGCTGACCATCGGCTCGCTCGCGCTCGGCGCCTTCGCGGGCGCCCCGCTCGACAAGGCCATCACCAGCTTCACGACGGGGCTCGGCGCCACCGTCGCGGGCGTCGGCGTGCTGATCGCGCTCGGCGCGATACTCGGCAAGCTGCTCGCCGACTCGGGCGGCGCCGACCAGATCGTCGACACCATCCTGGCCAAGGCGAGCGGGCGTGCCATGCCCTGGGCGATGGTCCTGATCGCCAGCGTCATCGGCCTGCCGCTGTTCTTCGAGGTCGGCATCGTGCTGCTGATCCCGGTCGTCCTGATGGTCGCCAAGCGCGGCAACTACTCGCTGATGCGCATCGGCATCCCGGCCCTCGCGGGCCTCTCCGTGATGCACGGCCTGATCCCGCCGCACCCCGGCCCGCTCGTCGCCATCGACGCGGTCGGCGCCAACCTGGGTGTCACGCTCGCCCTCGGTGTGCTCGTCGCGATACCGACGGTGATCATCGCCGGTCCGCTGTTCTCCAAGGTCGCGGCCCGCTGGGTGGACATCCCGGTGCCCGAGAAGATGCTGCAGGAGGGCTCGTCCGACGCCCTCGACAAGCGCCCCTCGAAGGACGCCGCCAAGCTGCCGAGCTTCGGCGCGACCATCGCCACGGTGCTGCTGCCCGTCGTCCTGATGCTCTCCAAGGCCCTCGTCGACATCGTCGTGGACAACCCCGAGCACACCGTGCAGCGCGTCTTCGACGTCGTCGGCTCCCCGCTGATCGCCCTGCTCGCCGCCGTCATCGTGGGCATGTTCACGCTCGGCCGGGCCGCCGGGTTCTCCAAAGGCAAGATCACGGCCACGGTCGAGAAGTCTCTCGCCCCGATCGCGGGCATCCTGCTGATCGTCGGCGCGGGCGGCGGCTTCAAGCAGACGCTCATCGACTCCGGTGTCGGCCAGATGGTCCTGGAGATCTCCGAGGACTGGGCGATCCCCGCACTGCTGCTCGCCTGGCTGATCGCCGTCGTCATCCGCCTGGCCACCGGCTCGGCCACCGTCGCGACGGTCTCCGCCGCCGGGCTTGTCGCCCCGCTCGCCGCCGACATGTCGACCTCGCACGCCGCCCTCCTGGTCCTCGCGATCGGCGCCGGCTCGCTGTTCTTCAGCCATGTCAACGACGCGGGCTTCTGGCTGGTCAAGGAGTACTTCGGCATGAACGTCGGCCAGACGATCAAGACCTGGTCGATCATGGAGACGATCATCTCGGTCGTCGCCGGCGCCCTGGTCCTGCTTCTCTCGCTGATCATCTAGCTGATCACCTAGGGGACGTCTCCCCGACCTTTGCCGGCCCGCACGCAGCACAGCGGGCATCGCGGCCGGAACCCCCGTC
>NZ_JAAAHS010000316.1 GCF_009908195.1 Streptomyces boluensis
GCCCGTCCGGCGTCCCCGAGTCGACGGTGCCGGGCGTGACTTCCCTCTCCGCCTCACCGTTGATGACCGCAACGCATTTTCCGGTCGACCGTGAGGAATGAGGCCACGTGCACAGGTCCGCGTACGAGCAGATGGAACTCTGCATCGAGGAGTACATGCCCACGAACCGTCGGCAGCGGGTCGTCGACCTCGGGTCGCGTATCTCGAACGGGCAGAAGCTCACGCATCAGGAGCTCCTGAAGGGGCGTGACATCGACTACTGCGGGGTCGACGTGTGGGCGGGGCCCAACGTCGACCGCGTGATGCGCAAGCCGTACCGCGTTCCGGTGAAGTCCAACAGCGCCGACTTCCTGCTGTCCGGGCAGGCCTTCGAGCACATCCCGTTCTTCTGGGCCTCGATGCTGGAGATCGCCCGGGTGCTCAGGCCCGGCGGCACCGCCTTCGTCACGGCGCCTTCGCGGGGCCACGTGCACGACCAGCAGGACTGCTGGCGCTACTACCCGGACGGCTTCCGGGCCCTGGCCGCGTACACGAAGCTCCAACTCGTCGAGGCCTACACCGACTTCCCGCCCATGAAGGGCATCCGGCACGACTACGCGCGCGTGGACGCCAAGCACGCCTACTGGGGCGACACCGTCGGCGTCTTCCGTAAGCCGACGAACTATCCCCGGCTCACCATGACCTTTGTTCGGGCCACCACTCGCTGGTGGGCCAACCGCGTCGGCGGTGTCGAGGGCGTCCCGATGCCCGAACCGCTGGCCACGCGCGCGCAGTGCGGCCGGCCCGCCGCCGTGCCCGAGGCGGCCCACCCCGCCGAGCCGAACTCCCCTGCCCCGCACGGACAGTGAGGGGTGCGTGACGAAACGTGACATCGGTGGTGGCGCGCGCGTATCGTCCCGCCGCATGGCATGGCGAAACGCAGTGAACGGCGTACTGAAGCAGCTCACCGGATACCACCTGACCCGCGCGGCCGTCCCCGTGCAGCGGGCGTCCGCGGCGGCCCCGTCGGCCGCCCCCGCGCCGCAGTCCAAGCCGAAGCCGAAGCCGAAGGGCCTGGTCCTGCCGGACGACTACGACGAGCAGGCGAAGGACATCATCCGCGCGGTCAAGCCGTGGACGATGACCTCCCCGGAGCGGCTCAACGCCTTCATCCTCGCCACCCGGCACGTCGTCGCGCACAACATCCCCGGCGGCATCGTGGAGTGCGGGGTGTGGCGCGGCGGTTCGATGCAGGCCTGCGCCAAGACCCTCATCGAGGTCGGCGCGACCGACCGCGAGCTGTACCTCTTCGACACCTACGAGGGCATGACCCCGCCCACCGAAGAGGACCTGCGGCGCGACGGCAAGTCCGCACGGGAACTCCTCGACGCGCAGGGCAAGGACCGCCCCATCTGGGCCGTCGCCGACCTCGACGACGTCAAGTCCGGCTTCAAGGACGTGCCTTACCCCGAGGAGCGCATGCACTTCGTCGTCGGCAAGGTCGAGGAGACCGTCCCGCAGGAGGCGCCCGAGCAGATCTCCATCCTGCGCCTCGACACCGACTGGTACGCCTCCACGAAGCACGAACTCGACCATCTCTACGAGCGGTTGGTGCCCGGCGGCGTGCTGCTCATCGACGACTACGGCTACTGGCAGGGCTCGCGGCAGGCCGTGGACGAGTTCATGGAGCGCACCGGGGAGCGGCTTCTGCTGCTGCGCATGGACGAGGGGCGGATCGCCGTCAAGCCGTAACAGGCTTACAGAACCGGCGAGTTGGACGGTCCCGGTCACGCGGCGTGAGCGCCGCGCGGTCGGGGCCGTCTGTTTTTCACTCGATCGGCGGTCATGGGGTGACTGTGCGAAGCGCCACCTGTTGTTAACCCGTAGGCCCGCAACAGGGCTTGATGTGTATGTCCGGCCGCCCGGAAGGATCGTGTGCACCGCATGGCACCCCGCCTCAGCGTCGTCGTCCCCGTCCACAACGTCGAGGACTATCTCGACGCCTGCCTGCAGTCGCTGGCGGACCAGACCATGACCGACCTCGAAGTGGTCATGGTCGACGACGGATCCACGGACGGGAGCGGGCGCATCGCCCGTGAACACGCCGCGCGCGACCCGAGGTTCAGACTGGTCGAGCAGCCCAACGCGGGCCTCGGCGCGGCCCGGAACACCGGTGTGCGGCACGCCCGCGGCAGCCATCTCGCTTTCGTGGACAGCGACGACCTGGTGCCGGTCGACGCGTACGCGAAGATGCTGGACGCCCTGGACGAGTCCGGCTCCGACTTCGTCAGCGGCAATGTGCGACGGCTCCGGGTCACCGGCCGGACCGAGCAGTCGTGGATGTTCAAGAAGCCGATGCGCGCGACGCGTTCGGGCACCCATGTGACCCGCGACTGGTCGCTGCTCGCCGACCGGATCGCCTGCAACAAGGTGTTCCGCAGGGCCTTCTGGGACCGGCACGAACTGTCCTTCCCCGAAGGGGTGCTGTTCGAGGACACCCCCGTCATCGTGCCCGCGCACTTCCTCGCCGAGGCCGTGGACATCCTCAACGACGCCGTCTACGTGTGGCGCGACCGGGACGGCTCGATCACCAACCGCCGCACCAGCCCGCGCGCCGTCGAGGAGCGCACCGCCGCCTGCACCCGCGCCACCTCCTTCCTCGCCGCACAGACGGAACGTCACAGCAGCGGTAGCGGCACCGGTCCCGGCAGCAGTCACAGCAGTGCCGAGCGGGCCCGGTGGGCCGAGGGGAAGCGGCGCTACGACGCCTCCGTGCTCACCGCCGACCTGCGGTACTTCCTCGACGTACTGCCCGACGGGGACACCGCGTACCAGGAGGCGTTCCTGCGGCACGCCGGGGGATATGCCGCCGCCGTGGACCGCGCCGTCCTCGACGAGATGCTGCCGCTGCACCTGCGCGTCAAGTGGGCGCTTGTCACGGAGCGCAGGCTGCCCGAACTCCTCGCCCTGCTCGCGCACGAGAAGGCCCACCCCGGCGCGTTCCGGGTGCGTGGACTGCGCGGGCGGCGCGCCGAGTACCCCGTACTCGACGGGCCGCTGCCGCGCGCGGCCGCCGCTCTGAAGCGGTCCGAGATCCCGCTCGTCGCCCAGATCACGCGGACCGAGTGGCGTGCCGGACGCCTCCATCTGACCGGCTTCGCCTACCGCCGCAACCTGCCGCCCGGCCGCCTCACCGGCCGGGTCAAGTTCGTCTGGCTGCGGCTCGGCAAGCGCGGCCTGGTGCCGCTGCGGGTGCGGACGAAGTACCTGCGCGAGGCCACGTACAACTCACGGCAGGGCATGCACCGTTACGAGTGGGCCGGATTCGAGACCGTCATCGACCCCGGCAAGCTCCTCACCAAGCGGCGCAGCGCCACCTGGCAGGCCGAGACCGCGGTGCTCGGCGGCGGCGCCCTGCACCGCGGGCCGCTGCGTATGGCGGGCTCCGCCGCGCCCATCGCCGTGCACTATCTCGACGACCACGCGCGCGTGGTGCCGGTCATCAGCCGCGGCCGGCTCCAGCTCAAGGTGGAGCGCACCCCGGCCCAGCTGACCGGCCACCGCCTCGACGGGGACACCCTCGTCGTCGAGGGCACCCTCCTTCAGACCGAACACCGCGACCTGCGCCTCCGGGTGGAGAACTGGCACTCCAAGGAGGGCGTCGACGTCCCCCTGCACATCGAGGGCCGTGGTTTCACCGCGCGGGTGCCGCTCACCGCGTTCGCGCCCGTCGACGGTGCGGAGAGCCGGGAGGCCGAGCCCTGGGGCGCCTATCTGCTGCGGGCCGACGGCAGCCGGGTGCCGGTGGGCGCGCGGGACACCCTGCCGACGGGGCGCTATCCGCTGCGCCCCGGCCGTGAGCTCTACCCGACCGCCAACGCCAGCGGCAACCTGGAGCTGCGCGACCAGACCGTACGCCCCATCGCCTCCACCCTGACCTGGGACGACGACGGCCGGCTCACCGTCGGCGGCAGCTTTCCCGCCCTCGACGCGGGCCCCGTCGAGCTGGTCCTGCGGCACAGCGGCCACGACGAGGAGGTCACCTCGCCGGTACGCCTCGCCGACGGGCGCTTCCACGCGGAGTTCGCGCCCGCCGCTGTACCGGGACCTGCCGGGGCGCTGCCGCTCGCCGAGGGCCGCTGGTACTTCCACTTCCGCACGGTGGGCGGCGCGGGCGAGGCCCTGCCCATGCACGTGGCCCCCGCACAGCACCAAGTGCTGCCGCTCGTACGGGCCCTGGGCGGGCGGGAGTTCACCCTGGAGCGGCGGGCCCACGACCGGCTGCTCATCCACTCCGGCAGCGCACTGCCCGCCGCCGACCGGGGCCGCCCGCGCCAGGCCGAACTGCGCGCCCGCTACCACCGGTCGCGCGCCGAACCACGCCGCGACGCGGTGCTCTACAGCAGCTTCGACGGCCGCCAGTACTCCGACTCACCGCGTGCCGTGCACGAGCAACTCGTGGCGGACAAGGCCGAGTTGGAACACCTGTGGGTGGTCCGCGACCAGCAGGCCGTGGTGCCGCCCAGCGCCCGGCCCGTGGTGCTGTGGAGCGCCGAGTGGTACGAGGCGCTGGCCCGCTGCCGTGCCGTGGTCACCAACACCCACCTGCCCCAGTGGTTCGAACGCGCCGAGGGCCAGACCGTCGTACAGACCTGGCACGGCACCCCGCTCAAACGCATCGGCCGGGACGTGGCGGGCAGTGTCTCCGCCGACCCCGCCTTCATCGCGACGCTGCCCGCACGCGCCGCCCAGTGGAGCGCCCTGGTCAGCCCCAACCGTGCCTCCACCCCCGTGCTGCGCCGCGCCTTCGGCTACGAGGGGCGGGTCCTGGAGTGCGGCTACCCGCGCAACGGCCTGCTGCACGCCCCCGACCGCGACAAGGTCGCCGCCGCCGTCCGCGAGCGCCTCGGCATCCCCGAGGACGCCAAGGTCGTCCTGTACGCCCCCACCTGGCGCGAGAACCAGCCCAAGAACCACGGGCGTTACGGCCTCGACCTGCAGCTCGACCCGGCCGCCGCCGAACGCGAACTCGGCGCCGGGCACGTCCTGCTGGTCCGCCGCCACTACCTCGTCGGCGGCACCGTGCCCGCCACCCCCTTCGTGCGCGATGTCAGCCGGCACCCCGACGTCGCCGAACTCCTGCTCATCAGCGACGTGTTGGTCACCGACTACTCCTCGCTGATGTTCGACTTCGCGCAGACCGGCCGCCCGATGATCTTCCACACCTACGACCTCGACCACTACCGGGACACCCTGCGCGGCTTCTACTTCGACTTCGAGGCCAGGGCGCCCGGACCGCTGATCGCCGACCAGGAGGAACTGATCGACGCGCTGCGCGACCCGGAGGCCGCCACCGCCGCCCACGCGGACGCGTACGCGGCGTTCCGGGAGACGTACTGCGACCTCGACGACGGCCGCGCCGCCGCCCGCGTCGCCGACCTCGTACGGAACGGAGGCCAGGCATGACCACCCCCGAGTTCAGTGTCATCGTCACCGTCGGCGCCGACCCCGACGCCATGACCGCGTCCGCGACCTCCGCCCTGGAGCAGACCCTGCGCTCCGTCGAGGTCGTCCTCGTCGGCGACGGTACCCACGAGGACGTACGCAGGGCCGCCGCCCTGCTCGTCGGCCGGCACCCCGAGCGGGTCCGCGCCATCAACTCCGCCCACGAGGTACGCGGCACCGCCGCCCTGCGCAACCTCGGCCTGGACGCCGCGCACGGCCGGTACGTACTGCTCCTGGACGCGGGCGAACGGCTCCAGAAGCACGCCTGCCGCAACCTGCTCCAGGCCGCGCGGCGCGACGACGCCGACCTGGTCGCGGGCCGCTGGACCCGGTTCACCGGCGCGGGCGGCAAGCAGCGGGGGCCCGACTGGCAGGACGCGCTGCACGGCCGCGGCCGCACCGTCCAGGACCTCACCGGCGCGCCCCAACTCGTCGTCAGGGACGCCCTGGTGAGCGGTTTCTGTCTGCGCCGCGACGCCATGGACCGGCACGCCCTGCGGCACGCCGAGGACCTGGGCCGCAGCGAGGTGCTGTTCGGCGCGCGGGCCGCGCTCGCCGCCCGCCGTATCGCCCTCGTCCCCAACGTGATCGTCACCCACCGCGCCGCCCTCGACCACGGCCGGGACATCGGCGCGCTGCTCGAGGCCAACAGCCGGATCGGCCTACGCCTTGTGCGCCACGGCATGACCGGGCTGCGCGACGAACGCGACCGGGCCTTCGTCACCGACCATCTGCTGCCGCTCGCCCGGAGCTTCCTGCGACTGCCCCGCGGCGAGCGCGCCGAACTCGCCGCGCAGACCGCCGCCCGGATCACCGGCCGGATCGACCCGAAGCGCTGGGCCGACCTGCCCGCCGCCGAGCGGATGTGCGTCCACCTGCTCGCCGCCGGGGACGCGGACGGCGTCCAGGCCGCCGCGTACGCCCTCAGCCGGCCCGGCACCGTCGTCGCGCCGCTGGCCGAGCGGGACGGCCGGATCCACTGGAGCGCCGCGGGCCTCGACGACCCGCACACGCGCGCCGCCACCGATGTGACCGAACTCGGCCACCAGCACCGCCCGTTCGACGGTCTGCGGCTGTTCAACCGGCTCACCCGCTGCGTCGTCGAGGCGGGCCGGCTCGACCTCGCGGGGCGGATCGTGCTGCCCCTGGACGCGCTGCCCGCCGCCGCGGCCGTCACCGTCGAGCTCGAACTGCGGCTGCGCGGCGCCACGAAGACCTTCCGGCTGCCCGTCGACGAGGCCACCCACCACGGCGACACCCTCGGCTGGCGGATCCGGGTCGACCCGCGCCGGCTCCCGGTGCGCGGCCTGCGGGAACGCATCTGGGACAGCCGGATCGTCCTCACCAGCGGCGGCGCGAGCGCGCTCGCCGAGGTCTTCGCCGAGCGTGAACTGGTCGGCAAGGGCCGCAGGTTCCCCGCAAGGCCACGCCCGCTCGGCCGGCTCACCGCCGACACCTGGCTGCCGTACGCCACCGCGGGCCACCACCTCGCCCTCGAACTGCAGGCCTGCCGCCGCCCCGGCACCGCGCTTCGCCGCATCGCGCACTACGCCACGCACTTCCGGCCCACCCGCAAGGCGAAGCAACTCCTCAAGGCCCTGCAGCGGAAGCGCGACCGGCTGCACTCCGGGCCCGTCAAGATCCGCGTGTACAACCGGCTGCTGCTCAAGCTGCCGGTCCGCCGCGGCTCCGCGGTCTTCGAGAGCCACATGGGCAAGGTGTACGGCGACAGCCCGCGCGCCCTGCACGAGGAGATCCGCGCGAGCGGCCTCAAGATCCGCTCGACTTGGGCGTACGCCGCCTCGCCCGCCGGTTTCCCGGCCGACGCGAAGCTGGTGCGCCGCTGGTCCTGGCGGTACCTGTGGGCCCTTGCCCGCGCCGAGTTCTGGGTCGACAACCAGGGCTTCCCGCACGCCCTCGGCAAGCCCGCGCACACCACGTACCTGCAGACCTGGCACGGCAGCGCGTACAAGCGGATGGGCTTCGACGAGACCCGGGTGCGGATGCAGAACGTCCCGCAGCGCGCGAAGCTCCAGCGCGCCGTGGACCGCTTCGACCACTTCCTGGTCCGCTCCGAGCACGACGTGCAGACCCTCGGCCGCGCCTACCGGCTGCCCGAGGAGAAGCTGCTGCCGCTCGGCTACCCGCGCAACGACCGCCTGGTCGCCGCCCGGCGCGACGGCGAGGCCCGCGGCCGCTTCCCGCGCCCGGAGCTCGCCGCCCGGCTCGGCATCCCCGACCACCAGCAGATCGTGCTCTACGCGCCCACCTTCCGCGGCACCCCCAAGGACGGCCGCGCACACCGACTCCAGCTGGACGTCGCCAAGTTCACCGAGACCTTCGGCGACCGGTACACCCTGCTCGTACGCGCCCACTACATGGAGCGGGCCGAGCTGCCGGTGTGCGCGCCGGGCACCCTCGTCGACGTGTCCGAGCACCACGACGTCAGTGAACTCCTGTGTCTGGCCGACGCGTTGATCACCGACTACTCGTCGATCATGTTCGACTACGCGCTCCTCGACCGGCCGATCGTGCTTTACGCCCCCGACCTCGACGCGTACGCCACCGAGCGCGGCAGCTACTTCGACCTGCGCGAGCGGGCGCCGGGGCCGGTCGTGGAGAGCGAGGAGGAGCTGTTGCGGGTGTTCGCCGACCTCAAGCCCGCCGACACCGAACACGCCGAGCGGCGGCGGGAGTTCGCCGCCGAGTTCGGCACCCATGACGACGGCGGGTCCGCGCGCGCCGTGGTCGACGCCCTCTTCGCCAGGAGGAACCGCAGGTGAGCACGGACACGGCCGTGGGCGAGCGGGAGCGCGACATCTTCCTGTTCTCCAACAGCACCGACGAACTGGGCGGCGTGACCGCCTGGATGCACCAGATGGCCCGCCTCTTCCAGCGCCACGGCCACCGCGTGCACACCCTCGGCGTACACCCCGCCGAACTGAAGCTGACCCTGCCCGAGCCGCTCGGCTACCCCATGACCGCCCTCTACCCGGCGCACCCGCCGTCCCCGCGCCCGCTCACCGCCACGGACCGGCTGCGGCCAAGGCGGCGGCGCGCGGAGGCGGCGCGCGCCGCCGACAAGCGGCGCGCCGTGGACCGGCTCTCCGGACTGTTCCGCGCGGCCCGCCCCGGCGGCGTCGTGATCGTCACCCAGGTCTGGCCGATGGAGTGGCTGCGCGCCGCCGACACCGCCGGGCTCACCGTGATCGGCATGAGCCACGAGTCGTACGCGTACACCAAGGCCTGTCACCGCTACCGCTGGGTCAAGCAGAACTATCCGCACGCCGACCGCTGGCTCACCCTCACCCAGGAGGACGCCGACGACTGGATCGCGGACGGCCTGCACAACGTCGGTTTCATGCCCAACGCCCTGGCCCACCTGCCCGAAGTGCCCTCGCCGCGCACCGAGAAGGTCGTCGCCTCCATCGGCCGCCTGCACGACCAGAAGGGCATCGACATGCTGCTCGACGCCTGGGCCCTGGTCGCGCCCGAACGTCCCGACTGGACCCTGCGGATCTACGGCGCGGGCATCGAGGAGGCCGACCTGAAGGCCCAGAGCACCCGGCTCGGCCTGGACTCCTCGGTGCGGTGGATGGGGCGCACGGACGACGTGCGGGGGGCGCTGGCGGGGGCTTCGGTGTTCGTGCAGTCCTCGCGCTGTCTCTTATA
>NZ_JAAAHS010000317.1 GCF_009908195.1 Streptomyces boluensis
CCGGACGGTGGGCCGGGCCCCGACGGGCACCCGGCACGCTGGCTGCTCAACGGCGAGAAGTGCTGGATCTCCAACGCCCCCGAGGCCGACTTCTACACCGTCTTCGCCCGCACCACCCAGGACGCGGTGACGCTGTGTGTGCTGGCCGCTTCGGTCGCCGTGTGCTGTGCGCGGCGGGGCTCGGTTACCGTGGAGGCGGCAGATCCGCGGACCGCGGAGGAACCGGCGGTGCCGGTCTCCAGAGCCGCGTTTTGACCCGTACGGGGCGGCGCGGGTAGTCTCGAGGTTTGTTATACGTATTGGCTTCATCGTTCTCACGCGGATGGGCCCTTACGTAGGTTCCCTGGAGCAGTTACCAGTGGCTCGCATACGGGCAGCGTCCCCGGCATTGTGAGCCCCAGCTGCATGATCGCTTCCTGGGTGCCGTGTGTCTGGACCCCATCCACTGAAGAAGCGAAGGCTACGAAGTGCGTACGTACAGCCCCAAGCCCGGCGATGTCACTCGCCAGTGGCACATCATCGACGCGCAGGACATCGTCCTGGGCCGTCTGGCGACCACGGCAGCGAACCTCCTCCGGGGTAAGCACAAGCCGACCTACGCCCCGCACATGGACATGGGCGACTTCGTCATCATCATCAACGCCGACAAGGTTCACCTGTCCGGCAACAAGAAGACCCAGAAGATGGCGTACCGCCACTCCGGTTACCCGGGCGGTCTCCGTTCGGTCCGCTACGACGAGCTCCTGGCTAAGAGCCCGGAGAAGGCCGTCGAGAAGGCCGTCAAGGGCATGATCCCCAAGAACACCCTGGGCCGTCAGATGATCTCGAAGCTGAAGATCTACTCGGGCGACCAGCACCCGCACGCTGCTCAGCAGCCGGTGCCGTTCGAGATCACCCAGGTCGCGCAGTAACTCCGGCCACAGCCCCTAAGACGTAAAGAAAGATCTGAGGAGAATCGTGGCCGAGACCACCGTTGAGCAGCCGGTCGAAGAGACCGAGATCGTCGACGTAGAGCAGTACACCACCGAGTCGGACGCGCCTGTCGAGGGCGAGTACACCTCGGAGTCCAACGCCGCGCGCTTCGGCGACCCGCAGCCGGCCGCCGGCCTGGGCCGTCGCAAGAACGCCATCGCCCGCGTCCGGATCGTCCCGGGCACCGGCAAGTGGAAGATCAACGGTCGCACCCTCGAGGACTACTTCCCGAACAAGGTGCACCAGCAGGAAGTCAACGAGCCCTTCAAGGTGCTCGAGCTCGACGACCGTTACGACGTCATCGCGCGTATCTCCGGTGGCGGCGTCTCCGGCCAGGCCGGTGCCCTCCGTCTCGGTGTCGCCCGCGCCCTGAACGAGGCCGACGTCGACAACAACCGTGGCGCCCTCAAGAAGGCCGGCTTCCTCAAGCGCGACGACCGTGCGGTCGAGCGCAAGAAGGCCGGTCTCAAGAAGGCCCGCAAGGCCCCGCAGTACAGCAAGCGCTAATCGCTGCCTGCACTACTGCATCTCGAACGCCCCGGCGGCACACTCTGTGCTGCCGGGGCGTTCGTGTTATCCACGGTCGTGGGCGTATAACGACATAAGCGCTCAACGGCGAATGTTCGGAGCACAACAGACGTTCCGAAGGCTTCATAAAAGTACGGAGGACACCAGTGGGACGACTCTTCGGCACGGACGGCGTGCGCGGTGTCGCCAACGCGGATCTGACGGCCGAGCTCGCGCTCGGACTCTCCGTAGCGGCGGCTCATGTACTCGCCGAGGTGGGCACGTTCGAGGGCCATCGGCCGACCGCGGTGGTCGGGCGTGATCCGCGTGCGTCCGGGGAGTTCCTGGAGGCCGCGGTGGTGGCCGGTCTGGCGAGCGCCGGGGTGGATGTGCTGCGCGTCGGGGTCCTGCCGACCCCGGCTGTCGCGTACCTCACCGGTGCGCTCGGCGCCGACCTCGGCGTGATGCTCTCGGCCAGCCACAACGCGATGCCGGACAACGGCGTCAAGTTCTTCGCGCGCGGCGGCCACAAACTCGCCGACGAGCTCGAGGACCGGATCGAGTCGATCTACGAGGAGCACCGCACCGGCGCCCCGTGGCAGCGGCCCACCGGTGCCGGCGTCGGCCGCGTGAGCTCGTACGACGAGGGCTTCGACCGGTACGTCGCGCACCTCATCGGTGTGCTGCCGAACCGCCTCGACGGCCTGAAGATCGTCCTCGACGAGGCGCACGGCGCGGCCGCGCGGGTCTCGCCCGAGGCCTTCGCGCGTGCGGGTGCGGAGATCATCACGCTCGGCGCCGAGCCGGACGGCCTGAACATCAACGACGGTTGTGGCTCCACCCATCTCGGGCTGCTGCGCGCCGCCGTCGTCGAGCACGGCGCCGACCTCGGCATCGCGCACGACGGCGACGCCGACCGCTGCCTCGCCGTGGACCACACCGGCGCCGAGGTGGACGGCGACCAGATCCTGGCCGTGCTCGCGCTCGCGATGCGGGACCGGGACGCGCTGCGCGGGGACACCGTGGTCGCGACCGTGATGTCCAACCTGGGCTTCAAGCTGGCGATGGAGGCGCAGGGCGTCTCGCTCGTACAGACCGCTGTCGGTGACCGGTATGTGCTCGAGTCGATGAAGGAGCACGGTTACGCGCTCGGGGGCGAGCAGTCCGGGCACGTGATCATCCTCGACCACGCGACGACCGGGGACGGCACGCTCACCGGTCTGATGCTCGCGGCCCGGGTGGCCGCCACCGGTCGTAGCCTCCGCGAGCTCGCGGGGGTCATGGAGCGGCTGCCGCAGGTGCTCATCAACGTGCCGGACGTCGACAAGTCCCGGGTCTCCACCTCGGCCGAGCTGGCCGCTGCGGTCACCGAGGCGGAGCGTCAACTGGGGGCCACCGGGCGGGTGTTGCTGCGGTCCTCCGGTACGGAGCCGTTGGTTCGGGTGATGGTCGAGGCAGCTGATATCGAGCAGGCTCGGGCGGTTGCCGGGCGGCTTGCGGATGTTGTGAAGTCGGCTCTGGGGTAGGTCTTACGTTTCCGTCCGGGGGTGCGGTGGTCCGGGTGCGGTGGTCCGGGGCTCGGTCCTCTGGGGCTGCCGCCCCAGACCCCGCTTCCATCGGCCTCCGGCCTAGTCCTCAAGCGCCGGACGGGCTGATATTCGGCCTCAAGCCTTGCTGCGTTGCCTGGCCCAGAGCCACTTCTGGGCCAGCAGCGTCAGCGTGCCGGCCAGGACGATGCCGAGCAGGTTCAGCAGGAGTTGTTCGGCCGAGCCCCAGGCCTGGCCGTACTCGTTGTAGCTGAAGGCGACCGCCGCGTTCGCCGCGGCCGGGACCGTGGTGACCGAGATCGCCACGCCCACCAGGGCACCGGACTTGGCCGAGGTCAGGGAGAGGGTGCCGGCGATGCCCGCGAGGACGGCGACGATGAACGAGAACGCGTCGGGCCGGTAGATGAAGTTGGTGTTGGGCCGATCGGACCCCAACTGGGCGTCGCTGAACAGGCCTTGCCAGTCCATGAAGTGGCTGAACCCCACCGTCACCACCATCGCCACCGCGAAGCCCACGAGCAGGGCGGTCAGCGAGCGCAGCGCGAGCCGGGGCGCGCGGCGGACCGCGGCCGTGCAGAAGCCGGCCAGCGGGCCGAACTCCGGGCCCACCGCCATCGCGCCGACGATCAGGATGGCGTTGTCGAGGACCACACCGCAGGCCGCGATCATCGTGGCGAGGGTGAGGAAGGCGACGTAGGTGAGGGAGAGCGTCGACTCCTCGTGGGTGGCGTCGGCGAGTTGCTCCCAGACCACCGCGTCCGCGCCCTCGCCGGGTGCGTCCTTCTCGGCCTGCTCGGCGCGGTCGGAGAGCGACAGGTCGATGTTCTCGAGGGTGATCGCGCCGGTCCTGTCGATGCCGAGGGCGCGTAGGTCGGCGAGGAGTTCGTCGGTCGCCTCGCGGGCCACGTCGCACATCACCACGTCGCCCACCGGGTCGCGGGCGGCGCCCGGGAGCACGACGAGATGGGCCGTACCGACCGTTTTCTCGATCAGCCGGGCCACCTCGTCGGTGTGGTCCGCGGGGGTGATCAGGCGCAGGTGCAACATGCCCGCAGCGTAATGGGCGTTCGCGGACTCAGAGCTTGCGCAGGCGCAGTCGCTGGACCTTGTGGTCGGGGCCCTTGCGCAGCACCAGGTCGGCGCGGCCGCGGGTGGGGGCCACGTTCTCCAGGAGGTTGGGCTTGTTGATGGTGCGCCACATGGTGCGGGCGTACTCCATCGCCTCGTCCTCGGTGACCGCGGTGTGCCGGTGGAAGTACGAATCGGGGTTCTGGAACGCGGTATTGCGGAGCTTCTTGAAGCGGTTGAGGTACCACTGCTCGATGTCCTCCGGCTTCGCGTCCACGTACACGCTGAAGTCGAAGTAGTCCGCGAGGCCGACGCGGGTGCGGCCGTCCTTGCCGGGCAGGGCGGGCTGCAGGACGTTGAGGCCCTCCACGATCAGGATGTCGGGACGGCGCACGGTGAGGCGCTGGCCGGGCACGATGTCGTAGATCAGGTGGGAGTAGACGGGGGCGGTGACCTCGTCCTTGCCGGCCTTGATGTCGGCGACGAAGCGGGTCAGGGCGCGCCGGTCGTACGACTCGGGGAAGCCCTTGCGGGCGAGGAGGCCGCGCTCCTTGAGTTCCTTCATGGGCCACAGGAAGCCGTCGGTGGTGACGAGTTCGACGCGCGGGTGCTCGGGCCAGCGGGCGAGCAGGGCCTGCAGGAGGCGGGCCACCGTGGACTTGCCGACCGCCACGGAGCCGGCGACGCCTATGACGAACGGCGTGCCGTACTGCGTGCCGTGGCCGCCGCCGGTGTCGCCGAGGAAGGTGTTGAGGGCGCCGCGCAGCGCGTCGGTCGCGCCGACGTAGAGGTTCAGGAGGCGGGAGAGCGGCAGATAGACGTCGCGCACCTCGTCCAGGTCGATGACGTCGCCGAGTCCGCGCAGCCGCTCGACCTCGTCGGCGGTGAGCGGTAGCGGCGTCTTCTCGCGCAGGGCGCTCCATTCGGCGCGCGTCAGATCGACGTACGGCGTCGGTTCTGCGCGACGGTGCGCACTGCGGTGGGCGCTTCGGGGCGGCGAAGAGATCACGACAACATTGTTGCGGCTGGATGAACGTCGTGGTGGGTGGGGTGCGTCACGTGGCGGACGAGCCATGCGGTAAAAGGTCTAGACCGGGCGGGGGCGAGAAGGGTACGTTCCGGACCTCGGGCGCGTGAGCCGCACGCCTCCCGGCCCTGAGGGGGCGCCATGTCCGTACGCCGCCGTGTGTTCGCCCGCCGTGGATCCGGGTCCGTGGAACGCGCCGCGTTCGCCGAGGCGGTCAGGAGCGAGCTGGCGCTCGACCTGCCCGACGAGGATCTCGCCGAGGACCCGCAGGACTGCCTCGACCTCTACGAGCCCGGCAGCAAGCCGCGCTGCGAGGAGTTGGAGTATCTGCAGCTGCTGCGCGATGCCCGGGATCGGATATCGAGCCACGGTTGACGGCCCACTGCCGGTGCCGCGCCGTAGGCTGCGGCCATGTGCGGAATCGTGGGGTACGTCGGCTCGCAGTCGGCGCTTGATGTCGTACTCGCCGGACTGAAGCGGCTCGAGTACCGGGGCTATGACTCGGCGGGTGTCGCCGTGGCCGCCGACGGCGGTCTGGCGGCCGCGAAGAAGGCCGGGAAACTGGTCAATCTGGAGAAGGAGTTGGTGGACCGTCCGCTGCCGACCGGCACCAGCGGGATCGGGCACACCCGGTGGGCCACGCACGGCGGCCCGACCGACGCCAACGCGCACCCGCACCTCGACAACGCGGGCCGGGTCGCCGTCGTGCACAACGGCATCATCGAGAACTTCGCGGCGCTGCGGGCCGAGCTCGCGGACCGCGGCCACCGGCTCGTCTCCGAGACGGACACCGAGGTCGTCGCGCACCTGCTCGCCGAGGAGTACTCGGCCTGCGCCGACCTCGCCGAGTCGATGCGGCTCGTGTGCCGGCGCCTGGACGGGGCGTTCACCCTGGTCGCGGTGCACGCGGACGAGCCGGACGTGGTGGTCGGGGCGCGCCGTAACTCGCCGCTCGTGGTGGGCGTCGGCGAGGGCGAGTCGTTCCTCGCCTCGGACGTCTCCGCGTTCATCGCGCACACCCGCTCCGCGATCGAGCTGGGCCAGGACCAGGTCGTCGAGCTGCGCCGGGACGGGGTGACGGTGACGGACTTCGACGGGAACGCCGCCGACGTGCGCACCTTCCACATCGACTGGGACGCCTCGGCCGCGGAGAAGGGCGGCTACGACTACTTCATGCTCAAGGAGATCGCCGAGCAGCCCAAGGCGGTCGCCGACACCCTGCTCGGCCGGATCGGCGCGTCCGGTGCGCTGACCCTCGACGAGCTGCGCATCCCGGACGCGGTGCTGCGCGAGGTCGACAAGGTCGTGATCGTGGCGTGCGGTACGGCGTTCCACGCGGGCCTGATCGCGAAGTACGCCATCGAGCACTGGACGCGGATCCCCTGCGAGGTGGAGCTGGCCAGCGAGTTCCGCTACCGCGACCCGATCCTCGCCCCGCGCACCCTGGTCGTCGCCATCTCGCAGTCCGGCGAGACGATGGACACCCTGATGGCGCTGCGGCACGCGCGTGAGCAGGGCTCCACGGTCCTGGCGATCTGCAACACCAACGGCTCGACGATCCCGCGCGAGTCGGACGCGGTGCTCTACACGCACGCCGGGCCCGAGGTGGCCGTCGCCTCCACCAAGGCGTTCCTGACCCAGCTGGTCGCCTGCTATCTGGTGGCGCTGTACCTGGGGCAGGTGCGCGGCACCAAGTGGGGCGACGAGGTCGACGCGGTCATCCGGGAGCTGTCCGAGATCTCCGGCGCGGTTGAGCGGGTCCTCGACACCATGGAGCCGGTGCGGGAGCTCGCGCGCTCGCTCGCCGACAAGAACACGGTGCTGTTCCTGGGGCGGCACGTGGGGTATCCGGTCGCGCTCGAAGGGGCCCTGAAGCTCAAGGAGTTGGCGTACATGCACGCCGAGGGCTTCGCCGCGGGGGAGCTCAAGCACGGGCCGATCGCGCTGATCGAGGCGGATGTGCCGGTGGTGGTGGTCGTGCCGTCGCCGCGCGGGCGCTCGGTCCTGCACGACAAGATCGTGTCCAACATCCAGGAGATCAGGGCGCGCGGGGCCCGCACGATCGTGATCGCGGAGGAGGGCGACGAGGCGGTCGTGCCGTACGCGGACCACCTGATCCGGATCCCGGCCACGCCGACGCTGCTCCAGCCGCTGGTGGCGACGGTGCCGTTGCAGGTCTTCGCCTGCGAACTGGCCACCGCGCGGGGCAACGAGGTGGACCAGCCCCGCAATCTCGCGAAGTCGGTCACCGTCGAATGATCATCGGGGTGGGGATCGACGTCGCCGAGATCGACCGGTTCAAGGCGTCCCTGGAGCGGACGCCGGGGATGGCCGAACGGCTTTTCGTGGACTCGGAGTTGCTGCTGCCCAGCGGTGAGCGGCGCGGTATCGCCTCGCTCGCCGCCCGGTTCGCGGCCAAGGAGGCCCTGGCCAAGGCGCTCGGCGCCCCGGCCGGGCTGCACTGGACGGACGCCGAGGTGTACGTCGAGGACAGCGGGCAGCCCCGGCTGCGCGTGCAGGGAACGGTGGCGCGGCGGGCGGAGGAGCTCGGCGTGCGCGGCTGGCATGTGTCGTTGAGCCATGACGCGGGGGTCGCCTCCGCCGTGGTGATCGCGGAAGGGTGAGCGTCCTCGTATGCGCACAGCGTTCGGTGTCGAGACGGTACGCGCGGCCGAGCGGGAGCTGATGGCACGGCTGCCCGCGGGTGCGCTGATGCAGCGGGCGGCGGCCGGACTCGCCGCCGCCTGCGCGGAGTTGCTGGGGAAGGTCTACGGCTCCCGGATCGTGCTCCTGGTCGGCAGCGGTGACAACGGCGGCGACGCGCTGTACGCGGGCGCCCGGCTCGCGCGGCGCGGGGCCGGGGTCGCGGCGGTGCTGCTCGCGCCGGAGCGTGCGCACGCGGGCGGCTTGCGGGCGCTGCTCGCGGCGGGCGGCAGGGTGTCCTCCACCCCCGAACGGGACATCGCGGACGCCCGCCTGGTCCTCGACGGCATCGTCGGCATCGGCGGCCGGGGCGGCCTTCGCCCGGACGCGGCCCGACTGGCGGAACTCGCCGCGGACTCCCGGGCGTTCGTCGTCGCCGTCGACCTGCCGAGCGGCGTCGACGCGGACACCGGGGAGGTGCGCGGGGAGGCGGTACGCGCGGACGCGACGGTGACGTTCGGCACGTACAAGCCCGGTCTCCTCGTGGATCCCGCGCATGAACACGCGGGCGCGGTCCGCCTGATCGACATCGGCCTCGAACTGCCCGCCGAGGCCGACCTGGAGGCACTGCGGTACGCGGATGTGGCGGGGCTGCTTCCGGTGCCGGGTGCTTCGAGCGACAAGTACCGGCGCGGGGTCGTCGGCATCGCGGCCGGTTCGGCGCGCTACCCGGGCGCCGCGGTGCTCGCGGTGGCGGGCGCGCTGCGCGGCGGTGCGGGCGCGGTGCGGTACGTGGGCCCGGCCGGGGACGCGGTGATCGCGCGGTACCCGGAGGCGCTGGTGCACGCCGGGCCCCCGTCCAAGGCGGGCCGCGTCCAGGCGTGGGTGGTCGGCCCTGGCCTCGGCGACGACGCCGATCGCGTACGGGACGTGCTTGCCGCGGACGTGCCGGTGCTGATCGACGCGGACGGGTTGCGGTTCGCCGACCGGGACGAGGTGCGGGCGCGCACCGCGCCGACCGTGCTGACCCCGCACGCCGGGGAGGCGGCGGCGCTGCTCGGGGTCGAGCGGGCGGAGGTCGAGGCGGGCCGGCTCGCGGCGGTGCGGCGGCTCGCGGAGGCGTACGGGGCGATGGTTCTGCTCAAGGGATCGACGACCTTGATCGCGGCTCCGGGGCGCGTTGTGCGTGTGAACCCCACGGGGACGTCGTGGCTGGCCACGGCGGGGAGCGGGGACGTCCTCTCGGGCCTGGCCGGCGCTCTCCTGGCCGCGGGCCTCGACACCGTGGACGCGGCGTCCACGGCCGCCTTCCTCCACGGCCTCGCGGCCCGCCGCGCGGCTCGGGGCGGGCCGATCGGGGCGCAGGATGTGGCGGAGGGGG
>NZ_JAAAHS010000318.1 GCF_009908195.1 Streptomyces boluensis
GGCCCCCGCCCCCGCGGCCCCGAACACGGCGCTCCGCTTCGAGGCGTACGACGACGAGCCGGACGGCACCGCGAGCCTGCCGCCGCTTCCGGTTCTGGAGCCGACGGCGACCTGGCTGGCGCACTGGGCACAACTGGTCGCGGACGCGGGCGGGCGTCAACTGCCGGGCGCGGTAGCGCGGTTGGGCCCGCCGGCCGGGGTACACGGGGCGCACGGCGACGTGTCGGGCGCGGACCAGGCGGACCTGCTGACGCCCACGGAACTCGTCCAGCGGTTCCGCTCGCTGGCGTCCCCGGAGGCGTTCCGGCTCGCCGGGCACCTGGCGGTGGGCCGCCCCGAACTCCCGGTGATGCGCCTGGTCCAGGCGGCGGTCGAGCCGCACCCCCGGCCGCAGCACCTCGCCGAGGTCATCCTCAGCGGCGTCCTCACGACGACCCCTTCGGCGCCGCCCGGCACGTACACGTTCCGCCCCGGCGTACGCGAACTCCTCCTGCACACCCTGCCCCGCACCGCCCAGGGTCGTACCACCCAACTCCTGTCCCGTATCGGCGGCTTGATCGATGCCCGCGCGGGCATCGCGGCGGGCGACTTCCCGGCCGTCACGCCTGGCCCCGGCACGGGCCACGCCGCCCCGGAGGGCGAGGCGTTCGCGACGGTGCGGGAGGAGAGTGTGCGGCGGCTCGGCGGGGTGTCCGGGTCCGGTGCCTTGGTCGGGGGGCGGTACGAGGTAGGGCAACCCGCCGCGCAGGCGCTGGGTCGGAACGACAAATACTGGTCGGCCCGCGACGTACACACCGGGGAGACGGTGGTCCTGCGCCTGGGCGACCGCGACCTGTCCGGCTGGCCGAGCGAACTACCGAGCCACCCGAGCCTGGTACGCGTCCTCGACGTGGGCCTGCACAACGGCAGCCCTTACATGGCCATGGAGCACGTCGACGGACCGGACCTGGCGTCGTACCGCACCAACGCACGCGGCGTGGAGGAGATCGCGACGCAACTCCTCGACGCGCTGATGACACTGCACGACGCGGGCCTGGTGCACGGACGCCTTGTCCCGGAGAACATCCTGATCGCCCCGGACGGCACGCCGAAGATCAGTGGGTTCGCACTGCACGACCGGCCGGGCAAGAGCCGCAACGGTGACCTGCGGGCCCTGGGCCGCATCCTGGCCGACCTCGCCGACTCCCAGCGCTGGGACCACTTCGTCGACATGTCAGCCAACTTCCGTTCTCTGCTACGGGAGTTGGAGTCGGGTCGGGCAGGTGCGGGCTGGGGTCTGCTCCTGCCCCAGCAGTACCGTCCGCTCGGGCCCGTGGGCCTCAGCGGCACGATGTGGCGCGCGCACAACGACGCCGACGGCCAGGAGGTCCTGGTCCAGCGGTTCCCGCACATCGGCGATGACGAGCGCCACGACGTCGCGGCCAGGGCACGCGCACTCGCCGAACTCGCACACCCCAACGTGGCGCGCGTCATCGAGTGGGGCGACAACCCCGTCCACGGCGGGCCCTACCTGGTGACCGAACTGGTGCGGGGGTTCAGCCTGAAGGAGTTGCTCTCCCGCAGCGTCCTCGGCGGCCTGCCCCCGGCGCGGTTCCTGCCCATCGCGCGGGCGCTCGCCCTCACCGTCAGCGCCCTGCACGACGAGGGCATCCCGCACGGCGACCTGACCGCGGCCCACATCATGGTCTCGGACAGCGGCCGGACGACGCTCTGCGGCTTCGACCTCGGCGCGACCGGTGAGCCGGCACTCCGCGACGACCTGCGCAGAGTGGGCGGCCACGTCCAGGCGATGGCGACGGGCGCCCGGCCGACGAACGCGTCGGTGATGTCGCACCAGCTGGCCTCCGCACCCGCCGCGTGGCGCGTCGAGTTGGCCTCGATCCTGAACGACCTCCGGTTCGGGCAGAACCGGGCGTGGGGCGCGCTCCACGAACTGGCGGCGCTGGGCAACCGGGCGCTTCCGCACGACCGAACGGCCCGCCTCTACCGGCTGTTCGGCCAGGTCCGGATAGAGGAAGGCCGGACCCAGACGACCATCGAGCGGCCCGGCTCGGTCGAGGAGGCCGTCTTCTGCGCGCTGCTGCTGCGCCCCGGCGAGCACCTCACGTACGAAGAACTCCTGGCCCAGGCCGACGTGGAGCCGAACGGAACACCGGCCGAGGTGCGGCTGCGCGGCTGCGTCGCACTGCTGCGGCGCGAGTTGGGCGACGACGTGCTGGGGCGGACCTCGGAAGGGTTGGTCCTGCAGCTGCTCGACGGCGACACGACGGATGTTCTGCGGGTGGAGGAGCTCGATGCGGCGGCTCGGCGGGCGCGGGAGGCCGGGGATCTGGACGAGAGCCAACGCCTGATGCGGAGGGCGTGCGACCTCACCCGGGACGATCCGCTGCCCGGGGTGCGGGGCCCTTTCGCCCCCGACACCCGCGAGCGACTGAGGGCACTGGCGGTGACCGTGCGGCTCACCATGGCTGAACTCGATCTGGCCCAGGGCGATTTCACGCGCGCGTCCGCCGACCTGAAGGAGTTCCTGACGCGGTACCCGGGCAACCCGCAGGCCGTGCGCCTCCTCATGGTCGCGCTGCGGGGCCTCGGCCGCCGCGAGCAGGCCGTCGCCGTCTACCAGGAGTACGAGGACGGGCTGCCGTCCCCCATCCGGGTCGACCCGGCGGTCAGACGCGTGTTCCGGGAGATCCGCGAGTCGATCGACGCCCACGAGGCACGCCTGCTCGTCGAGTTCACCACTCCGGCCGACGAGCAGGCGCACCAGGCTCTGGGCACTCTGCTCACCCGGATCCTGGAGGGTGCGGACACGGTCCGGGTTAGCGCCCGGGTCACCGAGCACCCCACGGCCGAGGGCCACGAGGTGGTCGTCACGGCGGTCGAGCCCCGCCCGTTCCTGCTGCGCACAGCTCTCGGCCAACTCGGCGAGATCCACCGCGAGATCCACCGCGGGCGCCCGGACGGGGGGCCGCCGCTGCGCGCCCTGATGGGGGTGCGCCCGGACGACGTACGCGAGGCCTGGGCGGAACAGGTCCGGGCGCCCCTGGCCCTCGGGCTCTCCGACGAGCTGTACCAGAGCCTGATCGTCAGGTCCCGGCTGGCCGATCCACGCCTCTTCCGCCCGCTGACCGGCACGGGCCGGGGGGACACACCGTCGGCCTGGTACTGCGTCTGGCGGGCCCCTGACCCGTCGGCCGACCGCGCGGAACACCACTTCACGCTGCCCAGCTCGGACAACAGCCGGCCGTTCACCGCGCACGTCGAGTTCCGCTGGCGGTACCCCGGCCCGCAGCGCGCCGACGGCCGGGAGGCGGATGAACTCACGGACGCGTTCCGGGAGTCCGCCGCCCGCATCACCCGACAACACCCACCGGGCGCAGCCCCGGCCGCCCTACGCCAGCTCCGCAAGGAACTCCGCTCACCGAAGTCGCCCCGCGTCACCGCCCAGCACGGCATCCTCAGCCTGACCGCCGCGCCGCCCGGCCGGGCCCTCGCCACCAGCCCCCTCACCGAGGCCACCACCGTCCTCCTCGGCTTCGACGGCCCCCTGACCCGCCTCTATCAGGGCAATACCGCCGCCACCGTGACCCGCCAACTCACCCTCCTCGTCACCGAACTCCGCGACGTGGACGAGACGTTGCGGGGCGACCCGGTCGTGCCCCGGCTCAGCGAGGGGACCGTGCACCCGCTGGATGTGCTGCGTACGTACGCTGATCACCCGGTGGGCGCGGACCTGAACAGGCAGCTCACCGGGATCGAGGCCAGCCGGCCGACCCGGGCGCACCCCGCAGGGCAGCGGCTGCTGCGCGCGCTGCAGGACTCGGGCCGTACCGTCGCCGTCGTCTCCGACACGTCTCGGGACGTCATGCTCGACTGGCTGGACAACCGCTCCCTTCCCGTGCCCGGCGGGGTCTTCGGGCGCTCCGACGACCTGAGTGAGCTGATGTCCGACCCGGCCGGCCTGCGACGCGCGCTGCACGCCACGGGTACACCTGTGGCCGCGGCCGTGATGGTCGGTTCCTCTCCGGCGGAGTTCGAGGCGGCCAGCGCTCTCGGCCTCACCTTCGTGGGCTACGCGTACGACACGGCCGTACGCACGCGGCTCCGCGAGGCCGGCTGCGAGCTGATCGTCGACTCCCTGGACGTACTACTGGACTTCGACCCGTCGACGTAACCCCCGGCACCCGGCACCCCTCAAGCCCGCGGCGACCGCGCATCGTACCGAGCGAACCCCCGCCACCGCAGCGCGAGCACCCCCACCGCGACCACGCACGCCACACCGCCGCCGGTGATCGCGAGCTGCGGCGATGTGAGGTCCGCGACCGAGCCGGCGAGGAAGTCGCCGAGGCGTGGGCCGCCCGCGACGACCACGATGAACACGCCCTGCAACCGCCCCCGCATCTCGTCCGGCGTGGCCGCCTGGAGCATCGTCGAGCGGAACACCATCGAGATCGTGTCCGCGCACCCCGCGAGGGCGAGGAACAGCATGCCGAGCAGAAGGTTCCGGGTGAGCCCGAAGACCGCGACGGCGGTGCCCCACGCGGCGACGGAGAGCAGGATCGCCAGGCCGTGCCGTCGGATCCGCCCCAGCCAGCCGGAGAACACCCCGCCGAGCAGCGCCCCCACGGCGGGCGCGGCGACGAGCAGTCCGGTGGTCCGCGCGTCACCGCCGAACCAGAGCACCGCGACGGCGGGGAACAGTGCGCGCGGGTGGGCGAGCACCATGGCGCACATGTCGGTGAAGAACGTCATCCGCACGTTGGGCCGGGTGGCGAGGAAGCGCAGCCCGTCGAGGACGGACGCCCGGCCCGAACCGGCCGTGTCCGCGCCGCGGTCCGGCTTCATCGACGGCAGCCGCCACATCGCGTACAGCGCGGCGCTGAACGCCACCGCGTCGATCAGGTACGCGGCCTGGTAGCCCCACACGCCGACGACGACACCGCCGAGCATCGGCCCGAACATCGTGCCGGACGTGGTGGTCATCGAGTTGAGGGCGTTGGCGGCGGGCAACTGCTCGGGCGGCAGCAGCCGGGGGATCATCGACGTACGGGCCGGGGAGTTGAGGGCCGCGCACACCGCCTGCAGCGCGACGATCGTGTAGAGCAGCCACACCCGGTGGTACCCGGCGAGCGCCGCCCCCGCGAGCACGAAGCTGAGCAGACAGAGCCCGGCCGAACTGGCGAGGCCCAGCTTGCGGCGGTCCACGGTGTCGGCGATGGCACCGCCGTACAGGCCGAAGACGATGAGCGGTACGAGGGAGAAGAGGCCGACGAGCCCGACGGAGAAGCTGGAGTGCGTGATGTCGTACACCTGGAGCGAGATCGCCAGGGCCGTCATGGCCTGGCCGAGCCAGGAGACGGTGTTGCCGATCCAGAGGCGCCGGTAGTCGACGGAGGTACGCAGCGGGGTGAGGTCGGCGAGTATCCGCCGCTTCGGCCGCGCCTCGGCCATGTCGTCCGCCCGCGCGGCGTGCTTCTCGTCTCCGCTCCGGGATGTCTCGCTGGTCACACGGGATGCTAACGCGCCGCTCAACGGGGCCAGGGGGCCGGTTCAGCAGCGGCCCCGGTAGGCGATGCGCGGCAGCGGCGCCGGGTCCGGGCTCAGCGCCCGGTTGCGCAGATACGCGAGCGCCGCGTCCACCCGCGCCGAGCGCAGCGGTTCGTGGCCGGGCGCGAGCATCCGCAGCTCGTCCGCGGCGGCCGCGTAGTCGGCGGTGCCGAGGCGCTGGTGGGCCAGCTCGATGCGGATGAGGGCGCGGGAGCGCTGTTCGGCGGGCGGCCGCATGGACAGCGAGAGTTCGAGCGCGGACACGGAGCGGCGCAGGTCGCCCTCGGCGCGGTGCATGCGGGCGACCTGGTAGAGGAGGGCGCCGAAGGAGTACGGGCCGTTCTCGTCGTCGTCGCCGCGGTCGATCCAGTACTCCGCGCCGTCCATGTCCTTCACGGCGCCGCCGCTGTCCCCGGCCACGGCGCGGGTCACGCCGCGCTGGGTGAGCAGGAACGCCCGCGTTCCGGCGCCCGCCCCGTCGAAGCCCTGGTCGACGGCGGCCTCGGCGAGCGCCAACGCCTCGTTGGTGCGGCCCAGTTCGAGGGCGAGGACGCTCATGTCGCGCAGCGCCGCCGCCCGCAGCACGGGCCGGCGCGCCTCGGCGGCGAGCGCGGCGGAGAGTTCGAGTGCGCGCTGTGCCGCCCCGTGGCCGAGGTCGTCGGCCCAGGCCCGGCCGAGCATCCGGCAGAGCCGGGCGGCCTCGGCGCGGTCGGTGCCGGAGAGCTCGCCGACGATGAGTTCCCGCACGGCCCGGCCGCCGCTGCGTTCGAGGAGTCCGAGCGCGGCGGTCACGACGACCCCGGCCCGCCCCTCGTCCTTCGACGCCGACGCGCTCTCCGGTCCGTCCCGCCCGTCGTCCGTGTCCCACGCGTCCGGCGCCTCCCACTCGTTCGGCTCCCGGTCGGCCGCGTCCCGCGCCGCCGCGTACCCGCCGGGCGGCGTCAAGTGCGGGCTGCGGTACGGGAGTTCACGCAGCCGCCGCAGCTGTCTCGGGTCGCGGTGCTCAAGGACGAGGTCGGCGAGCTCGCGCCGGGCGCCACCGCCACCCCCGGTGCCCACCGTGACGCGGCGCACCGCCACCCGGCGCCCCGCACCGGCGCCCGCCGCGTCCGCCGCGTCACGGGGTCCCGGCTGCACGGGCATCGTGTACCTGGGCACGGAACGGGCGGCTCCGTACACCTGCTGCCGCGCCGGACGCGTCCCGTACCGCAGGGCGCTACCCGCGTAGCCCCCGTAGCCGAACGGGCCGCCCGCATCGGCCGTGGCCTCCGAGCGGGTCGCGCCGACCGCGCCGAAGCCCAGCTCCTCCACGGTGACGAGGCGCCCGAGCCGCTCGGCGAAGGCCCGCACCAGAAGGTCGCGCGCCGAGGGCCGGGGCCGGGTGCCGGCCAGCCAGTGCGAGACGTTGGAGCGGTCGTACGAGGCCCGGACACCGGCCTGCCGCCCCGCCGCGTTCACCGCCCTGGCCAGCTCGGCGCCGCTCCACTGCGCCTCCTCAAGACGCTCCCGCAGCCGGCCGTTGGGTGTTCTGCGCGCGCCCATACCCCTCGCCCCTCCTCGTAGTCGTGTACGGGACGGTCCCGCCTCGCCCCCCATGAACGGCGAGGCGGGACCGCTCCCCTTCTCCCCCAGGAACCACGGCAGCCGCCCCCACGACAGCAACCGGAGCCCCGGTCCGGCCGGTTCGCGCGCCAGACCGCGGCACCGGCCGTCGGGCCCGAGGGCCCTAGGTGCCTTCCGAGCACCGGGATGGAGATTTCCATTCGCACCGTGACCGCAACAACACAGCATGTGACGGACTTTCAACATCAACGGCCAGAAACGAACGGGAAGTTCCCGCCCCGCCCAGTCCGCTCGGGCCCGTTGCCGCGACAGTAGCTCCCGCAAATGGCCGAAGAGCAACGCTTCTGTGAATCTGCCGACGGCGGTCGGGGGCGTCCGGGAGCGTCCGGGCGGCTACCGGAGCGGGGTGGGCGGCGGGTCGGCGGCGCGAGAACCACCCGTACAGAGGCACCTCGCCCGGCCCACCTCAACAGGCGCCGCCCCTGCTCCGGCCGCAGGATGACAAGGAAAGTCAATGGACAGACATGGTCTTGCGCCTCGGGAGGAACCGCCATGACCGTCAGCCTTGAGCAGCTGCGCCGCTGCCACTTCGGCGTCGACCTGGGAGCCGCGCGCACCCGGGTGTACGTGAAGGGCGCCGGGCTCGTCGTCGACGAGCCGAGTGTCGCGGCCGTGAACACCCGGACCGGGGCGCTGATCGCGGTCGGCGAGCTCGCGGAGCGGATGACGGGCCGTACGCCCGGCTACATCCGGGTGGTGCGACCGGTCTCCGGCGGCACCGTCGTCGACATCGACATGGCGCAGCGGATGCTCAGCCACCTGCTCGACGACAAGCTGCGCCGCACGCTGCGCCGCAAGCCCCGGCTGCGGGCCGCGGCCTGTGTGCCGCACGACGCCGACCCGCTGGCGCAGCGCGCGACGACCGAGACGCTGATCGGGCTCGGGGCGCGCCGGGTGGAGCTGGTGGACACGCTGATCGCCGCGGCGGTCGGCTGCGGCCTTCCGGTGGAGCAGCCCGAGGCGACGATGATCCTGGTCTGCGGTGCGGCGACCACACAGGTCGCGGTGTTGTCGATGGGCTCGATCGTGACGGCCGAGCGGATCCCGGTGGGCGGCGACGCCATCGACCACGCGATCGTCCAGCACCTGCGCCACCAGCACGAGTTGATGCTGCCCAGCCAGTCGGTGCGCCCGCTGCAGCTCGCCCTCAGCGGCAACGGCCTGACCACGCAGGGCCCGGAGTCCACCGAGATCCACGGCCGCGACGTCGCCACCGGCCTGGCCCGCTCGGTGCACGTGGACACGGCGGCCGTCCGCGACGCCATCCACACCCCGCTCACCGCGGTCCTCGACGGCCTCGGCAAGGTGCTGCGCAGCTGCCCACCCGACCTGGTCGCCGACCTCGCCGACCGGGGCATCATGATGGTCGGCGGCAGTGCGCTGCTCCCGGGCCTCGACCAGATGCTGCGTACGGCGACGGGGATGCCCGTGCACATCGCGGAGCGGCCCGACACCTGCGCGGTGCGTGGCCTCGGCGAGATGCTGGACGGCAAGATCGCGCCGATGCGCCTGGACCCGCTCGCCGGCTGAGCCCGCTTCCCCGCCGGGCGCGCGTCCCGCCGCCCGGCGCCCCCGTGAAAGTGACGTACCCCGTGTCGATGTCCCTGCAGCTCCTCGGCGCCGCCCTGATCCTGGGGGCGTTCGTGCTCGCACAGACGGGCCGGGTCGCCTTCGGCTCCGCCCGCTATCTGTGGCTGAACTTCATCGGCTCCTCGCTCCTCGCGATCGACGCGGTGGCCGAGAACCAGTGGGGTTTCGCGCTGCTCGAAGGCGCCTGGGGCCTGTACTCCCTGCTCGGCCTGGTGGACTGGGCACGCGGCCGGCCGGTGAGCGGCGGCCGGGAGACCGCGTAGGTCTTGCCAGACGGGCCTCCTCAATCGCCGGAGGGGCTCAAATTTGGCTGATGCTTCAGCCAAATTCAGCCCCTCCGGCGTTTGAGGAGCGGGGTCTGGGG
>NZ_JAAAHS010000319.1 GCF_009908195.1 Streptomyces boluensis
CACCACCCCCCACCGGATCCGCTGCAAGTACGGGCACGAGGCCGCCCCCTACCCCAACAACACCGCTCGCGGAATCGGGATCTGCCGCGCCTGCGCCAAGCAGGACCCGAAGCAGGCCGAGAAGGAATTCCGCGAGCGCCTGGAGCAGGAGGGCGCCTACCTCCTCGAACCCGGCTGGCTCGGATCACGCACCCCGCACCGCATCGTCTGCGCCCACGGACATCAGGTGACCTCCACCCCCAACGGCGTCCAGCAGGGCTACAACATCTGCCGCGCCTGCGCAGGACGCGACGCCGAGGCCACCTGGCAGAACTTCCGCGCCGACGTCGCACGCCAAGGCGGAACGGTCCTCGAAACCGAATGGCTCGGCTCGCAGAAGCCCCACCGCATCCGCTGCCCCGAAGGCCACCACCACAGCCCCATCCCGAGCAGCGTCCAGCAAGGCGGCGGCATCTGCCGCACCTGCTCGAAGGTCGACCCCGAGGACTCCGAACGCCGCTTCCGCTCCCGCGTCACCGAACTCGGCGGCACCGTCCTCGAAACCGAATGGCTCGGCGCCCGCACCCCGCACCGCATCCGCTGCAAGAACAGCCACACCGCCCTCACCCGGCCGGACGGCGTACCCAGCGGAGAAGGCATCTGCCGACGCTGCGCCAACAAGGTCTGGGACGTCTTCTACGTCGTCGCCGACCTCGACAACAGCACCGTGAAATTCGGCATCACCTCAGGCGACCCCCGCAGCCGACTCGGCGACCACGCCCGAGACGGATACCGAACCCAACTGCGCCTGCTGGAAGCCCTGTCCGGCGACACCGCCCTCGAACTGGAGCGCCGCGTACGCATCGAACTACGTCGAGCCGGACACGCACCGGTCCGCGGCCGCGAATACTTCACCTTCGCGGCCCTCCCTCTCGTCCTCCGGCTCGTGGACGAGAGGGAGGGCGACGAGGTCGACGCGGCCTGACCCCGCACACGACGACGGCCCCGCATCGAACTGCGGGGCCGCCCCTCACCACGGGCGGATTCCCGCCGGGGGAGTGGTGTCGTGCGTGCTCGCGTCCGCTCACGAAGTGGGGCTCCGTATCCAGTGTTCGCGCGAACCCCATTTCGTCAGGGGGGTATGGGGAGGGGATATATAGCGAGTAGCTGATGCCTGGTCAAGTGGGCTGTTCGCACGAAGAGTTGGCGCGATCGACCCGGCCTCCCTGGCGTAATTGACAGACTGTCAGCCAGCCTGCGCCCACCCCTCGGCTTACGGTGTTACCCGCGGTACAACGCTGGAATGACATTTCCGAAACCGAGCCGCAGGACCGTACTAGCCGGCATCGGGAGCGTGCCGCTGGCCGCCGGAGTCGCGAGCGCGGCGCCCCCGACCCGCGAGGCAACCAACGCGCCCGACCCCGGCGGCGACGGGCACGGCACCCTGCTGCGCGGCGCCGACCTCGTCCTCACCATGGACCCCGAGGTCGGCGAGGGCGACCTGGGCACACTGGAACACGCCGACGTCCTGATCCGCGACGGACGGCTGGCCGCAGTGGGGCACAGCCTGAGCGCGCCGCAAGGCGCACGGGTCGTGGACGCGCGCGGCAAGCTCGTCCTGCCCGGCTTCGTCGACCTCCACAACCACCTCTGGCAGACCAGCATCCGCGGCGGCTGCGCGACCCAGGACCTGTACGGCTGGCTCGCGTCCTGCAACCGCACCACCCTCCCGAAGATCGACGCCGCGGACATGTACCGCTTCGTACACCTCGCCGCCCTCGACGCCCTGCAGGCCGGTGTCACGACCGTCGTCGACTGGGTGCACCCGATCCCGTACGACACCAGCGAGCAGTACATACGGGCGCTGGACGACGCGGGCCTGCGCTTCGTGTACGCGATGACCCAGAACGCCGGCGCGATCGACCTGATCCCGCGCATCAAGAAGGAACTCCTCGACCCGCTGCCGCTCGCCTCCGCGCAGGTCTCGGTACACGCGGGCATGAGCGCGATCAAGGAGCTGCGCCGCTTCCACGAGGTCGCCCAGGACCTGGACCTGATGCTCAACTCGCACGTCCTGGAGCACCGCGACGACCGCAAGGACGACCCGATCCGCTCGCTCCGCGAGGCCGACGCCTTCGGCCCCCGGCTCCTGATGAACCACGCCATCCACCTCACCGACGAGGAGATCGCGCTCACCGCCGACCACGACGTACGCGTGGCGCACTGCCCCCTCAGCAACATGCGCCTGGCCTCCGGGATCATGCCGCTCCCCGCGATGCACCGGCGTGGCATACGGGCCGGGCTCGGCCACGACGGCGGTACGAACGACACCTCGGACATGTTCAACGTCATGAAGGCCGCTGTCGGGCTGCAGCGGGCGCTGCACGAGGACGCGGAGATCCACCCCACCATCCCGGCAGCGCTGCGGATGGCGACACTCGGCGGCGCGGAGTGCATCGGGATGGCCGACAGGCTCGGTTCCCTAACCCCCGGCAAGCGCGCCGACGTCCTCGTCCTCGACCCCGGCACCCTCAACTTCGCCCCTCGTTTCGACTGGATCAGCCAGATCGTCCTCAACGGCCAGCCCCCGAACGTCTCGCACGTCTTCGTCGACGGCCGACTACGGAAGGCCGACGGGGCACTGCTCGGCGTGGACAAGGAAGCGGTGATACGGGAGGCGGAACGAGCGGCCGACCACATACGGGCTCGAGGGTGACCGAAACGACGAGGGCGGCCTACTCGGTTGCAACCGATGAGCGGCAGGCCGCGACCCGGCCGAGCGAGTGAAGTGCCGCTCGGGCTCGACGGCCTGGTCCTGCCCCCGGCCGGCCTGGGGCTTCGGCTGCTGTGCTGCCTCGTGGCCCGCCGGATGGGCATGGGCTCTTGCGAATCTGACGGTCGCACGTTCAAGGAGGGAGGGGCTAGCCGAACAACTCACCTATGGCCTAGCAGGGTTGGGCCGGTGTCGTCTTTCTGATCGCCTCCCGCCCGTTGCAGAGGAGTTCGGCGCCAAGGCGGTCGAGTTCCATCTATCCGAGTTCATTGATACAGAGAAGGTCAACGCAGCTGTAGGACGGGGCTCATTACGTACCTAAGAGGTTGTCTCACGTGGCAAGTTTCGCGAGCTTCTTGTAGCAGGTCAGGGCGGCGGCCATGACCAGGCCTCGGCCCTGCCGGTCGTTGCGGACCACATACGGGATCTTGAGACCACGAACAGCCCATGGCAGGCTCAAGCCGCATGATCGATGAATTCGCCAAAGACAACCTGCACGGGAGACTGCGGCGGGACCGCAAGGCGCTGCTCTGGAAACTCGACGGCTTGTCCGAATACGACGCCCGCCGACCTTTGACAGCGACCGGGACCAACCTCCTCGGCCTGGTCAAACACGTGGCCACCGTAGAGGCCAGGTACTTCGGCGAGGTCTTCAACCGCCCTTCCCCGGAACCGTTGTGCCGGTGGCAGGACCACTCCAACGGCAGCGATCTGTGGGCGACCGAGGACGAGACCCGCGATCAGATCATCGGGTTCTACCGGCGCACGTGGGAACACTCGGACGCGACGATCAACGAGCTTCCCCTCGACGCCCCCGGCCACGTGCCGTGGTGGCCGGAGCCTTCTCCCAACACGAACCTGTTCGCCGTCATGGTCCATGTCCTCGCCGAGTCCATCCGGCATGCCGGGCACGCCGATATCCTGCGCGAGGGCCTCGACGGCCGGACCGGGGTGCGCGCCGAACACGAGAAGCAGATCGACGAGCAAGCCCGTGCAGCCCACTGCGCGAAGATCGAGCAGGCCGCCAGGTCGGCCGCACCAATCAAGGCTTAGAGGTTGTCTCACGTGACTTGATGTTCGTGCGGCACGATGCCGGTCGTGGTTGCTGATTTATCGAAGCGCCTGGTTCCTGATGAACTCCGGTAGCTGGCCGCCCCGTTGCGGCCGTCGTTCGCCCGCCACCATGCATCGCCGCCTCACGGTATGGACCGAGGCCAGCCTGTGGCGTCCGCCGGGATCAGGGCGGCGGGGTACGTCCTGGATCTGGGCATCCCGCGCCCCGAGCCGGTCCGCCGCTTCCTCGACATCCCTACCCGCACGCGGTTGACCGGCCCGTTCCACGACCCCAAGCACGACGCAGTCCACCACCTGTCGCGCGGATCGCTCGCGAGCTGGTTCGACGCCATCCTCCACACTCAGGAGGTGACGCCGGCCCTGCCCCTGCCCCTCAGGGACTGCCCGGCGGAGAGTGCCCGAGATGCCGACTCTGACACGCAGCTCAGCACTGATCCGCCGGACAGGCCCTCACCCGCGCGTGAGGTGCCCGCCTCAGGCCACAGGGGCTCCGCTGCCCGCGACGACCTCGGGCCGCAGCAGGGCGGCGAGCTGTTCCGCGGGCAACAGGCCCTTCTCCAGGACGAGTTCGGCGACGCCGCGACCGGTGACGAGGGCCTCCTTGGCTATGTCGGTGGCCGCCGAGTACCCGATGTGCGGGTTGAGGGCCGTGACCAGGCCGATGGAGTTCTCGACGCTCGCGCGCAGCGCCTCGGTGTTGGCGGTGATGCCGTCCACGCAGCGCTCGGCGAGCGTCAGGCAGGCCGCGCGCAGGTGCGTGATGGACTCCGACAGGGAGTGCAGGATGATCGGCTCGAAGGCGTTGAGCTGGAGCTGTCCCGCCTCGGCGGCCATCGTGATGGTGACGTCGTTGCCGATCACCTCGAAGGCGACCTGGTTGACGACCTCGGGAATCACCGGGTTCACCTTGCCGGGCATGATGCTCGAACCGGCCTGCACCGGCGGCAGGTTGATCTCACCGAGACCCGCGCGCGGCCCGGACGAAAGCAGCCGCAGGTCGTTGCAGCTCTTGGACAGCTTCACGGCGATCCGCTTGAGCACGCCCGACATCTGGACGAACGCCCCGCAGTCCTGCGTCGCCTCGACCAGGTTGGCGGCGGTGACAAGGGGCAGTCCGGTGATCTCGGAGAGGTGGCGGCGTGCCGACTCGGCGTACCCGGCAGGTGCGTTGAGGCCGGTGCCGATCGCCGTGGCGCCCAGGTTGATCTCGTGGATCAGCTCGACGGCCTCGGCCAGGCGGCTGCGGTCCTCGTCGAGCATGACGGCGTACGCCGAGAACTCCTGACCGAGCGTCATCGGCACCGCGTCCTGGAGCTGGGTGCGGCCCATCTTCAGGACGTCACGGAACTCGACGGCCTTGCGCCCGAAGGAGTCCTGCAGGACGGCCATCGCCTTGAGCAGGCCGCGCACCGCGAAGACCGTCGCGACCTTCACGGCGGTCGGATAGACGTCATTGGTGGACTGGCCGAGGTTGACGTCCTCGTTCGGGTGCAGGTGCTCGTACTGCCCCTTGGCGTGGCCGAGCAGCTCCAACGCCCGGTTGGCGACGACCTCGTTGGCGTTCATGTTGGTCGAGGTGCCGGCGCCGCCCTGGATGACGTCGACGACGAACTGGTCGTGCAGCTTGCCGGCGCGGATCTCGCGGCAGGCGGCGACGATCGCGGCGGCCTTCTCGGGCGACAGCAGACCGAGTTCCTCGTTGGCGAGGGCGGCGGCTTCCTTGACCGCGGCGAGGGCGTCGATGAGGTGCGGGTAGGCGGAGATCGGTGTGCCGGTGATGGGGAAGTTCTCCGTGGCGCGCAGGGTGTGCACGCCCCAGTACGCGTCGGCGGGGATGTCCCGGTCGCCGAGCAGATCGTGTTCGCTGCGGGTGGCTGCGGCGGTCATGAGGGTGTCGGTCTTCTTTCCGAAGTACGCATCAGAGATACGAAGTTGAGGGTGACGACGGAGTGGGCGAGGGGGTCAGGCGCAGTTCGGCAACGTGACCCGGTCCAGGGCGCGCAGGGGCCGTACGGAACCCACCGGCCGCCCGCCGCCGAGGAGCGGTTCCCCGGCGAACTCGGTGAGCAGCTCGGGGTCCACACCGGCCCGCACGAGGGCGGCCGCGGCGACCGGGACACGGGCCCGGTCGGCGCCGTCGGCGATCTTCACCGCGATCGCGCGGCCGTCCGGCAGCGCGGCCACTTGGACGCCCTCGAAGCCGTCCTTGGCGAGAAGGCCGGGCACGGCCCGCATCAGGGCGGCCACGTCACGGCCGGTACCGGAGGCCATCTCGGCGTGCGCGCGCATGGCGTCCGCCACCCGGGCCTCGTGGGCGCCGGGCGCGGCAGAGGTGATCCGGGAGGCGGCGCGGGCCAGGCCGTGCAGCGAGACGGAGAACAGCGGGGCGCCGCAGCCGTCGACGGTCACCCGGGCGATGCGCTGCCCGGTGAGCTCCTCGACGGTGTCGGCGATCGTCATCTGGAGCGGGTGGCCGGGGTCCAGATAGTCGTGCAGCGACCAGCCGTTGAGCTTGCAGGTGTACAGCATCGCCGCGTGCTTGCCCGAGCAGTTCTGCGCGAGGCGCGAGGGCGAGCGGCCCTCGCGCAGCCAGGCGTCCCGGACAGTGCTTCCGTACGGCATGTCCGTGACGTTGCGCAGCTCGTCCTCGGTGACTCCGGCGAGGTCGAGGATGCGCCGGGCTCCGGCGAGGTGGCGTTCCTCGCCGGAGTGGCTGGCGGCCGTGAGCGACAGCAGGTCACCGTCGAGCGGGAGTCCGGCCCGCAGCATGGCGACGGCCTGGACGGGCTTGAGTGCCGAGCGCGGGTAGAACGCGGCCTCGATGTCGCCGATCTGGAACCGGACCCCGCCGTCGGCGTCGAGGACGACGACGGAGCCGTAGTGGATGCCCTCGACGACGCCACCGCGGATGAGGTGGGCGACGGGAGCGTGGAGGGGTTCGCGGACCAGGGGTGCGTCCGCCGGTGAACTGCCGTACATCACTGTCTCTTTGAGGATCGACGAGATTGACGAAGGGGGGAGGGGTGCCGAGCCGGTCAGGCGTCGACGTCGGACGGGGTGCGTGCCCGGCTGCGGCGGATGGCGTACCAACCGGCGACGAGCGCGGCGACGATCAGCGGCAGGCACAGCACCGTGGTGCGTCCGGCGCCGCCGTCGGCGTACATGAGGACCAGGACGGTGGCGAGGAAGGCCAGCGTCACGAGTTGGGTCCAGGGGGAGCCGGGCAACTGGTAGCCGGGGCGGTCGAGTTCGCCCCGCTGGGTCTTCTGCCAGAACACCAGGTGACAGATCATGATCATGCCCCAGGTGGCGAGGATGCCGATCGCGGCGAAGTTCAGCACGATCTCGAAGGCCTGGGCCGGGACCACGAAGTTGAGGCCGACCCCCAGCACGCAGATTCCGCTCGTGAGCAGGATGCCGCCGTACGGGACCTGGCTGCGGCTCATCACGCCGGTGAACTTCGGTGCGGAGCCGGACATCGCCATGGAGCGCAGGATGCGGCCGGTGGAGTACAGACCGGAGTTGAGCGAGGACATCGCCGCGGTGAGCACGACGAGGTTCATGACGCCGCCCGCCGCCGGAATGCCGATGTTGGACAGCACGGTCACGAAGGGGCTCTCCGCGGACGTGTACTTGTTCCACGGCAGCAGCATCGAAAGGAGCACCACCGAGCCGACGTAGAACAGGCCCACGCGCCACATGATCGAGTTGATCGCCTTCGGCATGATCTTCTCGGGGTTCTGGGTCTCACCGGCCGCGACACCGACCAACTCGACGGAGGCGTAAGCGAAGACGACGCCCTGGATGATCAGCAGCATCGGGAGCAGACCGTTGGGAAAGACGCCGCCGTTGTCCGCGATGAGGGCCGGTCCCGGGGTGCTGCCGTCGATCGGGTGCTGCGTGACGAGCAGGAAGATGCCGATACACATGAAGAGCACCAGCGCACCGACCTTGACGATGGCGAACCAGAACTCCAGCTCGCCGAAGATCTTCACCGATATCAGGTTCACGGTGAGGACCACGGCCAGGGCGACCAGCGCGATCACCCACTGAGGTATGTCGGAGAACATGCCCCAGTAGTGGGTGTAGGTGGCGACCGCGGTGATGTCGGCGATGCCAGTGGTGGCCCAGTTCAGGAAGTACATCCAGCCCGCGGTGTACGCGCCCTTCTCACCGAGGAACTCACGGGCGTACGACACGAAGGCGCCGGACGACGGGCGGTACAGGACGAGTTCGCCGAGGGCGCGCACGACCAGGAACGCGAAGAGGCCGCAGACGGCGTACGCGATGAAGAGTGCGGGCCCGGCGTCGGCGAGGCGGCCGCCGGCGCCGAGGAAGAGGCCGGTGCCGATGGCGCCGCCGATGGCGATCATGTTGACGTGCCGGGACTTCAGCGACTTGCTGTAGCCCGCGTCACCGGCGTCGATGTGCCGGGGGGACGTGCGCGTCTCATCTTTGAGCTGCTGGTCACTCACGCGTCGGGGCTGCCTTTCGTAGGTATGTCCGTACGTGTGGGGCGCACGATTTCGGTGAGGGTCGTGTCGACGCGGTCGAGGTGGTGGGACATGGCCTGCTCCGCGTCGTGCTCGGAACCGTCGATCAGCGCCTCGACGATCGCCCGGTGCTCGCGATTGGACTTCTCGCGCCTGCCGCCGAGTTCGTTGAGGAATGCCGACTGGCGCGCCAGCGCGTCGCGGATCTCCTCGATGACCCGGCGGAAGACCGGGTTCTGCGCGGCCTCGGCCAAGGCGAGGTGGAAGACGGTGTCCATCGCGACCCAGGCAGTGGTGTCCGTCTCCCGCTCCATCCGGTCCAGGAGATGGGTCAGATGATCCAGGTCTTCCGGGGTGCGGCGCAGTGCCGCGTACCCGGCCACCGGGACCTCGACGTGCCGGCGCACCTCCAGGAGGTGGCTGGCCGCGTAGTCGCCGAAGGTGGGGTCCTCGACGGTGTTCGCGATCACGAAGGTGCCCTTACCGGTCTTGGCGACCGTGAGCCCCATGGTCTGCAGGGCGCGCAGGGCCTCCCGCAGCACGGGCCTGGACACCTCGAGGGTCCGGCAGAGCTCCGCCTCGGAAGGGAGCTTGTCGCCTATGGCGTACTCGCCGCGCTCGATGGCGCCGCGGAGGTGGGCGAGGACCGCTTCCATGGCGCTGATACGCCGCGGCCCCGGGCCACCTGTCTGGCTGTCTGACAGGTTCACGCAGCGATAGTCCGGGCTATGGGGGACGGGTGTCAAGGGG
>NZ_JAAAHS010000032.1 GCF_009908195.1 Streptomyces boluensis
GTGGTGGGGTCGGGGGTGTAGTACAGGGCGAGCCGGTCGTCGACGGCCAGGACGGCGCAGTCCCGGACGCCGGGGACACGGCGCGCGACGGCCTCGGTCTCGCCGGGCTCCACCCGGTGCCCGGCGACCTTCACCTGGCGGTCGGTGCGGCCCCGGAAGTACAGGAGCCCGTCGGGGCCGCGGTGGCCGAGGTCGCCGGTGCGGTAGGCGCGGACGCGGTCCAGGTCGGTGGGGTGCGCGGCGGTGGGGTGCTCCGCGGTGGCTCGGGGTAGCTCGGTGAAGCTCTCCGCGGTGGCCTCGGGCAGTCCGAGGTAGCCGTCGGCGAGACCGTCCCCCGAGACCCATATCTCGCCGTCGACGAGGTGGACTCCCGTATCCGGTACGGGAGTTCCGAGCGGGATGCCGTCCGGCCGGTCGCAGTCGGCGGGGGTGATCCGGTGCAGGGTGGCGAAGACGCAGCTCTCCACCGGGCCGTACCCGTTGAAGACCGCCGTGTCCGGGTGGCGGCGCAGCAGGGCCCGTATGTGCGCGGGCGAGAGCACTTCGCCGCCGGTCAGCACGTGGGTGAGCCCGGCGAAACAGTCCGGGTCCTCGTCGACGAAGAGGTTGAGCAAGGACGAGGTGATCCACAGGGTGTCCGCCCCGTGCCGGGCGATCAGCTCGCGCAGCTCCTCGGGGAGCAACGTCCGGCTCGTACTCATCGCACAGGCCGCGCCGCTGAGCAACGGCCCCCACACCTCCAACGTGAACGCGTCCCACGCCACGGGCGCCGCCTGCACCATGACCCGCCCGGCCCCGAGCCCGACGAGGGACCCTCCGGGCGGGAAAAGCCGGGTGGTGGCCCGGTGCGGGGAGATGACGCCTTTGGGGGTGCCGGTGGTGCCTGAGGTGAAGAAGATGGTGGCGGGGGTGGTGTTGCTGCTCGTTGGTGGCTGGTCTGTGGTGGGCGTCTCGGGTGCCGCCGGCGTGCGCGATGGCTCGCGGGTACTCGGCGTACCGGGTATCCCCTGCGCCTCCGTCGCCCCTGGCGTCCATACGGGGATTCCGCATCCGGTGAGCGCCTCGCCGACGCCGACGGGTGGGGCGAGGGCGGCGACGACGGTACGGAGTCGTTCCTCGGGCCACGCGAGGTCCAACGCGGCATACGCGGCACCGCACTTGAGCACCCCGAGGAGCACGGCGACCAGCTGCGGGGTCCGGTCGAGGGCCACCGGGACGAGGGTGCCGGGGCCGACGCCGAGCTTGCGCAGCTCGGCGGCGTACGCGTCGGCGGCACGGTCGAGTTCGCGGTACGTCAGGCGCCGGTCGCCCTGGAGGAGCGCGGGGGCGTCGGGGGTGCGGGCGGCGTGCCGGGCGACGGCGGTGTGGATCAGCCGGTGCCCCGTGGCGTCACGCACGGTCCACGGCGCGGGCGAGCGCCGCGCTGAACTCACCGACGGTGTCGCTCTCGAAGAGTGCCTCGGGCGCGGCCTTCACGCCGAGCTCCTTGCGTACGCGGGCACAGATCCGGATGGCCTGGAGCGAGGAGCCGCCGAGGTCCTGGAAGTGCTCGCCGACCGGTACGTCTCTCTCCCCGAGCACTTCGCCGACGATCCCGACGACCCGCGCCGCGACCGCCTCCACCTCTGACTCCATGGCCGCCCCTCGCCCTAATAGATTCGAACAAGCGCCGCACTGTTTCTATCAAGCACGAGCGCCGGGGTCGCCTGTCGGGGCACGGGGCGCGTGCTCTTCGGGAGGTTGCGGCCCCGGGGAACGGGGCGGACCGACGACCACGGGATTCACCTTGGCCCACCCCGGACCCCACTGTGTAAAGTGTGGAAACCCCCGCGCACGCACGATCCCGCGCGGTGTGCCTCCTTAGCTCAGATGGCCAGAGCAACGCACTTGTAATGCGTAGGTCGTCGGTTCGAATCCGACAGGGGGCTCGGATCAACCCCAGGACTCACTCGCCGTGACCTGGGGTTTTTTCTATTCCGTGACCTTAAATCTGTCGGCGTGTCAGCGCAGAGGTCGCGCCAGGCGCCCCTTGGTGGCCGACCGGTGGCCAAACGTGCAAACGGCGTGCAGCGGCGGTGGCCGAGAGTGCCGATGAAGGCGTACGGTCAGCGGCCTGGTTGTTGTTCCACCCCTACAAGTCGTTGCCTGGCAGCGCCGCCTGACAGGGCTTCGGCCAGGTCCAATAGTCCTGGAGTCGCTCGCCGAGCAGGCAGGCAGGGTGGTTCCGCATCGCTACCAGCGTGTCTTCTCGTGGTCATGCGCATGGATGCCGGGCTCGCTTTCGGCCGTGGCGGCAGCGCTCGGAGTGCGAAGCGGAGCCTCGGCAAGCTAGGGCCAGCGGGGGATCGATGTGCTGGCGGCTCGCCCGAGGCTGGCTCGGCGGTCGCTGGGGGAGCCGCGCTTTGGCGCGGCTGTCACTGGGGCGGAAGATGGTCACGCTGCGCAATCACCTGCAGTTCGCTGGGTCTGATGCGTGACGTCCATCACATGCCGGAGCCCCGGTCAGATTCCAGCTGACCGGGGCTCCTTCTCGCCTGCGTCAGGCGGACCGTTCTTCCTTGACCTCGTCGCTCTTGCGTGGAGGCGTCATCCTGGGCCGGCGGGGCGAGACAGTCGGCGCCCCATCCTTCACTGCCGCCATGGCCCTCCGGGCGTGCGGCACGAGCTGTACGACCTTCTCGGCGGCGTCACGAGCGAGATCGTCCAGGACCGATTGGTAGATGTCCCGGGTGATCCGCGTGTCCGAGTGGCCGAGCGTTTCGGAGACCACCTTGATGTCGACACCGGCAGCGAGCATCAGCGTGGCTGCGACGTGGCGAAGATCGTGGAGCCGGATCGGAGGAAGGCCAGCGGCTTCCACTAGGCGCTCGAAGAGGTCGCTGACCTTGCCAGGATGGAGGAGGGAGCCGTCCTCCTGGGTGAAGATCCGACCTGTGTCCTGCCAGCCCTCGCCCCACGCTTCCTGTTCCCGTTGCTGGCGGAGCTTGTGAGCCTGGAGGTCCTGGTTGGTCTCCTCGTCGAGGGCGATCAGGCGGATGCCGCTTACGGTCTTGGGCGCACCCTCGTGGACCGCCCAGCCGTCCTGCACGAGCTGGGTGGCGATGGCGAGCGAGCGGGCCTTGGCCGAGTGATCTTCCCAACGGACGCCGCATCCTTCGCCACGTCGTGTGCCCCGGAAGGCGATGAGCCGCCAGAGCACGTACAGCCGGTCCTGCTCGACGAAGTCGAGGAACGTCGCCGTCTGCTCGGGGGTCCAGACCATGACCGGCGAGGGCCTCTCGCCGGTCTCCTTCCAGCGCGCGATGCGCTCGTCGCTCCATACGAGGGCCTTGGGCTTCGTGCCCGGCAGCAACTCGACGTGCGCCGCAGGGTTGAAAGCGGGCATCACCTGCTGGGCTATGGCGACGTTCAGCGCGGCGCGCAGGGTGTCCCGGATGTGCGGCTGGGTGTTGAGGCCGGTGATCCGCCGAAATGGAGGCATCGCGTCGAGCTGAGCCCGCAGCCAAAGGCGCCGCGCGCGATTCTCGGCACCCTTGTTCGGCGTGGCCTTGAGGTCATCGCGGACCACGCGCCGCTGGGCGTTCTGTTCTTGGATCTCGATGTTGCGCTCGTTGATCGCGTCGAACATCGAACTGATGTGGTGTACGCGGAGCTTGTCGAGGCGCAGGTGGCCGAGATGCGGCTTCAGGTGGACGCGGATATCGCACTCGTAGCGGGCCGCCCCACCGCGCCGCAGACGCTTGCGTCCCGCCAGCCAGGTGTCGAGCCACTCCGCCACGGTGACCTTGGAGTTCAGGGACTGCCCTGTCTTGAAGCGGCGACGGGTCTCGTCGTAGTCCGGGACCGGGTCCTTGTCCTTGACGCAGTTCTCCAGGAGGTCGCTGATCTGGGTTTTGCCCCAGGCGTCGTCCTCCTCGGGAATGGCCATGAGGGCGCGGACTTTGTCCAGCTCCTCTTGGGCCTTGGTGGAGGTCTCGAAGCCGCCACGACGGAACCGCCTGCGGTCACCGTTCTGGTTGGGTTCGAGTTCCTGGACGGCGGTCCAAGTGCCGTGTCGGCGCGAAGACTTGAGCTTGGGGCAGGAGGCGCCGTACTCCTTCTTGGTCTTCGGGTCCGTGCAGCGGCACCGTCGTATGAGGTTGCCGTTTTTCACTCGCTGTCCTCCGAGGGGGGCAGTGCTTCGGGCTGGTCGACAAAGGTCAACTCGTCAGGGAGGGCCGGGGGTGCCAGGTCGCGGTCGCGCATCCGGCCACGGAACATGCGCAGTTCCTGGCAGTCCTCGAACGCGTGCTCTTCGTAGCCCTCGGCGCGCTGCAGGAGTGTGGCTCTGCGGGCCCGGTCCAAGGTGGTGCTGGCCGCCCGTCGCCTTTCCCTGGCCATGGCGTAGGAGGACATCGCGGCAGCCACCAGGTCACCGTGCTGACGGAAGAGGTCTAGGACGTTCCGAGAGGAGCCTTCGAGGGCGGGCTCGTCCAGAGGCGACTCGCCGGTGAACCACGCGACCGCGTCCCAGGTGGACAGCTCGCGACCCGGCAGGACCTCGACCGTCGCAGAGGATCCGAGTGGAAAGAGAAGAGTTACGGGTGGGACGTCCATGACGTCAGCGAGCACGACGACATCCGCCACGCTGATACTTGCCTTACGCCCGGACTCTAGATTCTTGAGGGAGTGCTCGGTGAGTTCCGGCAAGCCGCGGGCCGCGCAGCCCTGCGCGACTTCGGCCATGGTGAGGCCGGCGGCCTTACGTGAGTGTCGCAGGCGTTGGGCGATCCGACCGGTGAACGCTGCCGACCATTGATCAGGTGTCATGGTGACACCATATGAACCAATGAGGTGCTGCTGCAACTCCATGATAGGTCTTCCGTGTCATTGGAACACGGAATATGGCAAGGAGAGCGTCATGGTGGCATCCGATTCGTTTCGCGCGGCACGAGGACTGACGGGCGACGAGCTGCTCGCCCTCCCCGCTGTGATCGATCTCGACACCTCGAACCGAGCATTGATGATCGGGCGGTCCACGGGATACGGACTCGCCAAGCAGGGGGAGTACCCGGTCAAGGTGCTGCGCCTCGGCAACGCCTACCGGGTGGTGACGGCTGACCTGTTGAGGCTGTTGGGGCTGGAACGGCAGCAGTCCGACGGAGGTCAGGGAGAGTGCGCAGGCGAGGGTCACGACCTCGCTGCTTAGGAGCAGCGTGTCCTGCACGTCGACCAGCACGACGAAGCCCCCGACAGATGTCGGGGCCTTCGTCGTCGGCGCTCGTACGGGCCGGTCAGCGGGACTACCTACGAGGCGCTCGTCCGGACGAGCGCCCCATGCTCGTTCCGCCCGTACGTGCGGCCCGCGTTCTTCTCGATCTTCCGGGCGACCTCGGAGCCCAGATCCACGTCATTCATCTGCGCCAGACCTCGTCGAGGGCGGCATGCGGCAGCCGCTCCACCACGGCAACCCGAGTTCTGAGCCCCGGCACGGTCGACGTCAGGCCCGCTCGGCCCAGTAGTCTGTCAGCATCTCGCCCGGCCACGCGGGCTCGTGGACTGTCCCGCGCGGTCCCATCTCCGTGAAGTAGGGCGAAAGATCGTAGATCTTCGTGCCGACCACAGCGTCCAGGTCGGTCACATGCAGGCTGAGCCCGTCGACCTTCACCAGGCGCGGGAAGCTCTGCGCCAGTTGGTTGGGTCGTCGGTGATTGCGATGGGCGAATGTGCCCGTTGCCGGCCACTGCGTGTTTCCGCGCGGGCTGCGGGCGTGGCACTCGACGTCATCGGGTGACGCCTGGTCGAAGTGCCACACGACGACCAGGTGGGAGAACTCCTCCAGGCCCTGGACGGCATCGAGGGGGAATTCCTCGTCGAGCTGGATCACCGACTCGACGCCTCCCCAGTAGTCGTCGGCGACATCGGTACGGCCCGCGACAACTTCCCCGATCGGCTTGATCTCCAAAGCCATGGCCCCAGCCCTTCGATTGGGTGTCGACGACACGGATGATCAATCTACTTGGGCCAAGTACGAGGCCGCACGGGTGTCCAGCGCGCCTATCGCGGGGATGCCGCGCTTGCGATAGGGAGAGAGAAGTTGCCGCATGTCAACGACCGTCTGGCGGGCACGTCCTGAGTAGATCCCGCCCTCCATCGCGTCGAGGACGTTGGTCCACGTCGCACAGGCTTCTTCGACGCCGCCCTGCGCGATCTGCGCGGCGCCCATGTACCCGAGGGTGACCGCGTGCGTGCGCCGGAACGCGGCTCCGCGCGTGCGTACGGAGCGCCGGAACTGTTTGACCGCACGTTGGTGATCACCGAGATCCCGCAAGGTGCACGCGGTCTCGTGCGCGAGAGACGCCTCGCCGAAGAAGAAGGTCCGGTCCGGCTCCCTGATCCCGTCGTTGGCGTTCGACAGGTCGTCCTCGGCGCGAAGCAGCGCCCTTGCTGCCTGCTGCTTATGGCCGTTCGCGGCGAGGGTGCGCGCGTGCACCACACCGAGGAGCGCTCGCTCGCGGGGGGTGGCCGCCGCGTACCGCTCGCCATGCACCGAAGTCTGCGCGATCTGGAGGGCCTCGCCTCGAAAGCCCAGATCGAGCGCCTGGTGCGCCATGGCCCGCAAGATGTGCCCGCTGAGGGGTGCGTCGCCGGAGCGGGCAGCGAGCTTCACCGCGGCGTTGAAACGCTGGAGCGCGACCGCGTGCTCGCTGTTGTCGAAGGCCATCCAGCCGGACACGTAGGCCAGCTCGGCGGAGGCCGAGAACATCGCGCGACGGGTCGCGTCGTCGGCGAACCGGCCTCGGACGAATTCGTTGGCTTCGTGCTTCAGGTACTCGTCGACCGCGCGCCGGCCGTGGCCGCCGCCGCGCCGCTGGTCCATGCGCGAGAAGGCCAGGGTCAGCTCTCGTACAGTCTCGACGTCTCCGCGCCCGACCCGCATGCCTGTCGAAGGCTCCTCCGCCGACGGCCTCGACATGGCGTCCCACCACGTTTCGTCCGGCAGAAGCAAGGCCGCCGCGCAGTACACGCCACCCGCCAGCAGCCGACGCCGGTCCGTGTCCACGCCACTCCCCAAGTCATTCAGCGCGATCAAGGGATCGACGCGCCAGTCCAGCGCCCATGCGCTGATGAGGTGGAAGCTGCAAACCCGACTTCTTGCGGCGTGATCTCACGCTTCAAACGACGGGACAGCGCCTGGCACAAGATATCGGGCGCGACCCCTGTCGGCTGGGTGCCTCCCACTCACATGCTCACGTGGGAGCGGCCGACCTTGGAGTTCTCCCGCACCTCGCCGTTCAGTGTCTCGGCGGAGACCCGGTTGTACGCGGATGCCGCCTGTGCCCGTGACCAGCGAGCTTCCAGGAGAGTGCGGCCAGCTGCTCGTTTCTCTCGCGCGCCATCCTGCGCCCCCGCCACCGAAAACGATCTTTGACCACGTTGGCCGACCCGCCCCAGCTCGTAGTTCAGGGCGGGCACGGCTCCAAAGTAATGCTCAACTGATCGCCGGTATAGGCGAGATGACCGAGAGTCGCCCCTACGGGGCGAAGCAGGGTCAGCCTGTTGAGCGGATCATCACCGTGAGGCGGGGCGAGGCCGGTGACGGCTGGCTGTGGCCGATGTCCTCGTATCTCCACGACTCGTAGAGAGCGTGGACTTTCCCGTCCCCTGCTGCTTCGTTGACCATCAGCGTCACGTACGACTCATCACAGCCGGCAAGGAGCGTGTCGTGTATGTGTCGCGCTACTCCGGTGCCCCGCCATGCGGGGCGCACGCCGATCTCCTTCAGCGCCAGGGCTGCACGCACGGTGTACTTCTCGCTTGGCGCGGGGTTGGTGCGCTGCCAGTACCGGTCCCCGTCCTCGATCGTGTTGCCGTAGGCGTACCCCACCGGACGCTCGCCCTCGTAGGCGAGTACCGCCTGAAAGCCGGCCTCGGTGCCGTGCCGGTCCAGCCGCTCGCCGAAGGAGGACACCGCGTAGTTCGCATGATGGAGCAGCGGTGCCCGTACTTCGGCATACACGTCAAGCAAGTCGTCGCGGACGGCGTCCAGTTCGGTGAAGGAGCGGAGTTCGATGGCGGGTGCCGAGGTCATGCGTTGGGCCTCCAGGCGGCGGTGTGCTCGGTCCAGGTGCTCGCGCTGGCACTGCTCGGTGGGTGCAGTTACCGGAGGTCCCTGAGCATCACTGCGTACTGGGGCGAGTCGTCGTGTGACTTGGACTCATCCACCTTTCGGTACCCCCAGCTCTCGTAGAGCCGCACGACCTTCTCGTGTGCGATCTCCACCTGAAGCGAGACCACCCTCGCATCCACGGGGGCTATCAGTGCGTCATGGATCTTCTTGGCTCTGCCCGTCCCGCGCCACTTGGGTAGCACCATGAGTTCAGACAACGCGAAGACGGGGCCTCGTAGATCACTGGGCCGGGTGCTGCCCTGCCACCAACCACCGGGCGCGAGAACTGAGCCGTAGGCGTAGCCGACCGGGCCTCCGTTCTCCCAGCCGGATACGCACCTCCAGTTCGTCCGTGAGGACCACCGGTCCAGGAAGTACGTGAAGCGCTCGCGAGAATGGAACGGGTCGGGGTTGTCCGCGTACACCTCGTCGTGGATGTCCAGCAGCATCGAACGCACATCTTGAGCGTCGACGTGGCCGTACCGCCTCAGATCCATTGACGAGACTCCTCGGTCCACCCGGTTACTTCAGGCGCCTTCGATCCGGAGGCGATGAGCAGTTCACGCCCCCTGGCCAAGGTCTTGGCAGTCCTTTGCGACCCAGACTCGGGAAGCAGCAGGGCTGATGCCTTCTTCGCCGTGGCGCAGCTCAATTCAAGCTCACCCTGCCTGACCTGCGCCAGAGATAGGTGCGCGGTGAACAGCGCTCTGTCGCGGGCCATGTCCTCGGGGATGGCCGACAGTGTTCGGTGCAGACAGAACTCCGCCCGGCCGTGCTCCCCGACCGCGGTCCATACGTACGAGGACAAGGCGTCGAACTCGGCGGCCCCGTAAAAGCTGATCCAGTCTGAGTGCACAGCCTGAGTGCTGCGGCCGAAGTTCTTCTCTGCCAGCCCGAGAGCGCGTAGGGCGTCTGTGTGCTGATCCAGTCGGGCCAGCGCATTGGCGTTGCGCATGTGCCCGAGAGAGGCAAAGAGAGGATCACGTCGTGCTGCGGTCGAACGCTTCATCACCTCGGCGCTAGCCGCAGCTTCAGCGTGGTTCTCTCGCATACTCGACGCGAGCATCAGGTGATCCCACACGCGATACATCGTCTGGCTGTCCCGTGACAGGCCGGCCAGGGTCATGGCCTTGTCCAGGTGTGCACGAGCCCGCTTCGGGGAGCTTGCGTCGAGGGCGGCAAACGCCGCAGCTGCCATCGCTTCGGCAGCAAGGCGATGGAGCATGTCCCGTACGCGACTGGAGACCGTTCCGGTGGTGAGGGCGGATTGGACCCGCGTGCCAAGCTCGATGGCCAGGTTCTCCACCCGCCTCGTGCCACCCACAACTCGGTCTTCCTGAAGGATCTTCACGTAGTCCTGGCGAAACCTGTCGACGTCACTGACACCCAGCCGTCTCTGACTTGCCTTCGGAGCAGCGATGGCCAAGCCCGCTCCACCCACTGCGTTAACGAATGCGCGACGCTGCACGGGCCCGTCCTCCGATGGTGCGCGACTCTTCCGTCGTCGGGGGACGAACCCTAAGTCCTCGGACGAGGCGTCCAGCACCTCTTCGATGCAAAGCCGGATGCGGTCCTGCGGCCACTTGGTCTCGTATCGCAGCCAGCGGCGCACGTCTGCGTCAGTGACCGAGCCATGAGAGCCGGTAAGTCGTTCGACCGCGAGGTTAATTTCCCTGGCCAACCCGGCCTGGGAGAAGCCGAGTTGTTCGATCCGCGCTTCCAGCTTCGTGTTCGCGTACACAGGACGAAGGTAGCGCTCCGCGATCAGGCCACGACAGCGCGAAGGTAAAAATCACCGGGGTCATGCGCTGTAGTTCCACCTGGTTCCACCTGTCGCCGCTGTCGTGCCGGTCGTTCACTGGTTGTCGCCTGAAGGCGTCCCGAACCCGAAGTAGGGCGATGACGGAATGTCAGAACGTAGGCGAGCTCCGTATGCGCTGGTCGCCGTACCGCGACACCGGCCACACGGTCGAGTGGGGCGACCCCACCCCCGAGTGGTGGGAGGACGACACGGTCTTCGGCCGCTTCTACGGCTACAGCGAGGACGCCATCGCCCGCTTCGTGCGGCACCACCCACGAACCCCCTCTTCAACTGTCTCCGAAACGTGCTCCCCCACGGCCTCGTAACCGCTGAAGAGGGCCCAACTCCCTTTCCCCGCACCCGAGAGGACCAGAACCATGTGCGCGCACACCCCGTCGTGCCCCACGGCAGACGCTCCCGACAGGGAGGCCGCGCATCTCATAGCGCCCCACCCGGAACAAGGCTGCCTGCTCTGCAACGGCGTCCTGCTCTTCGACACCGGCGAGCTTCTGCCCAACGGCGAGGTCATCGCCCCGCACCGGGCTCTCCCCTCTCTCGTGCTGGCGGTGACCGCGTGAGCACATTGGACACAGTGGGTTCCGATAGGTCACGGCCCCTCTCCCTCGTCATCCAAGTGGGAGGGCTGATATTGATCGCCGGTTTGGCTCCAGTGGCCGGCGGCCTCATGCAGGCCGGTGCCTTATACGGAGTGCAGTGGCCACGGGGAGCCTTCCGCCTGCTCCAGTTGGGGCACGTTGCGGCCGCCGTGATTCTGTTCTTCTGGCTTTCGTGGGTGGTCATAGCCCGTACCACACGCTGTCGGACCCGCCCACGGCGGCGGTTGCTCCACCGGGGCGCCGCGGTCGCTTCCGGGGCGCTCGCGGTCTGCGCCGCTGCACCCGGGACTGGGCCGGTGGGCAAGGCGATCTTCGGGTGCGTGGTGGCATGGCTGGCACTGGAGGTGTGCCGAGCACAGGGCCTGAACCTGGACAAGGGGCCCGGCGCGGTGGCCGTGCCCCGGGGACGCGCCCAGGTATGGACGGTAGTGAAGTACACCTTCCTCGCATGCGCTGTAGGCGGGGCCGCGACGATGCTGTTGCAGCAGGCTTTCCGCCTTCTCGACACGGCGGCCGTGCCTGTCATGAAGGTGGATCAGCTCTCCACACTCGGTCTCTCCAGCCCGAGCGACCTTGTCTTCGCAGCCGTGTGGGCGGTGGCGATCGAGGACGTGGTGATCGTTGCGGCCGTCATCGCGCTGCTGACAGCCGCCCGTCGTCCCTCCTGGGAGATCTACGCCACGGTGTGCGTCATCGAGGTTGTCTTGCACGGCTACTTCGGACTTCCTGCCGTCGGCATGGCCCTGTACGCCGCGGGCCGCGTCTGGCTCTACCAGCGATACGGACGCCTCGTCCCGTTGCTCATCGGCCACTTCGCCGCTGATCTCTGGGGCGGCGTGATCATGCCGCTCCCGCTGAGTCACCGACTCGTGGCAGTGGTAGTGCTCCTCATCCCGTTGCTCCTGATCGAGCGGTGGGTGCAGGACCCCGCAGCCGCCGAAGCATCTGACTCGCCGGTCCTTCCTCCAGCGCGTACGGCGCAGGCAGAAGGATCTGGTCCGCACCCGGCCGCCACACTCACGAAGGCACCGTGATGGTGCCGCCTCCTAGACCGCCGCTCGGCGGCCCGGATGTGTGACGGGTCGGGCCGCCGAGCGGTTACAAGCCCGGCGCGCGGCTTTCGCCTCGTCCTTGAAGCGAGCCCTCGCGGCAGCGCACCGGCCTCTGCAAACCCGCTAGACCCGAAGCGAAGGTTAGGCACCGACATGACGAACGAAAGCACCCGCGAACAGGGCCGTACGGAACAGCAGTTGCGTGACGACCTGGCGCAGAAGCTCATCGAATTCGGAGCGGCGCGCAGCCCCGGCGTCGTGACCGCCTTCCGGAACGTGCGGCGGCACCTGGCCACGCCCGAGGTGGACATGGCCCGTACGTATGACGCCGAATTTGCCGCGATCACCAAGACCGACGAGCACGGGGTGGACATCAGCTCGGTGTCCGCGCCGCGTGTGCAGGCCATGCAGATGGAACAGGCCGACCTCGCTCCGGGCATGACCGTGCTGGAGATCGGCTCAGGCGGCCCCAACGCCGCCAACCTGGCTGAGGTAGTCGGGGAGAACGGCCACGTCGTGACCGTGGACATTGACCCGGAGGTCACGGACCGCGCCACCAGGTTCCTGAAGGCCACCGGCTACCAGAACGTCACCGTGCTGACCGCCGACGCCGAGCATGGTGCCCCCGAGCACGCGCCGTTCGACCGGATCATCGTGACCGTCCAGGCCGCCGACATCCCGCCGGAATGGACCGCCCAACTCAAAGACGGCGGACGCCTCGTCGTACCCCTGCGGATGCGCGGGTTGACGCGCACGGTCGCCCTCGTTCGCGACGGCGACAGGCTCGTCAGCGACGGGGTCGAGCTGTGCGGTTTCGTCCCCATGCAGGGCCTCGGCGAGAACCGCGTTCGTCTCGCCGTCCTCCACGACGTGGAGGGCGAGGAGGTCGGCCTGCGCCTGGACGGCCACCCCGAACCCGACACCGACGCCCTCGCCAAGGCGCTGATCACGCCGCCGAACAAGGCGTGGTCGGGCGTGACGCTCGGCGGCAGCGAGTCCAACGAGCACCTCGACATGTGGCTGACCACCGAGCTCGACAACCTCCCGCTCCTGGCCGCGAAGCCTGGCGCACGGCAGCGCGGCTTGGTGGCCTCAGCCTCCCCGCTGGGCATCCCCACGCTCGTGGACGGCGACTCCTTCGCCTACCGCACCGTGCGGGCCACCGACGAGGACGACCGCTACGAGCTGGGTGCCATCGGGCACGGCCCGCACGGACAGCAGCTCGCCGAGCGCCTGGTCGAGGAGATCCGCACCTGGGACCGCGACCACCGAGGCGACCGGGCGCACATCGAGGTCTACCCGGCGGGCACGCCGGATGACCGCCTTCCCGCTGACGGCCGACGCATCGAGCGGCGGCACTCGCGGGTCACGATCACCTGGCCGTAGCCACCACAACGACCGCGGTCCAGGTAGTCAGCACATCCCTACAACTCCCTGGAGGAGAACGAGATGGCACAGCAGATCAGCTCCAGCAGCACGGTGCTGAAGGCGGCGACCGACTTCCGCGCCGACGGCGGGGACTTCGACCTGGCGATCGAGACCATCGCCTCGGCTCCCGTTCTCGGCTCGCTGCTGAACGACACCAGCGACAACTGCACCTCCACCTGCGCGTCGGCCTGCTCGAACAGCACCTGCATCGGCGGCTGACCGGCAGTACCAGCACCAGTAGCTGACGGTGCCCGGGGGCGGGGGTTCGTTCAACCGCCCGCCCCCGGGTGCGCCGCGAGCCGAAGGAGTACGGATGTACCGCAGCATTGACGCGAGCATGATCAGGGCATCGGTCTTTCCGCTCAACTGCGCCGCGCCCACCTGGCCCGGAGAGAGCGCGAGTACAGAGCAGGTCACCGAGTGGATCGAACACGTCTGGGCAGACGATCCGCGCGCCGAAGCCATCAGCCACGCCTCACCCCTCCTCGCATCGGCCGTACGAGAAGTCGTCGCCGGTACAGCACGTCCGTCTCGCGCCCGTCGCACCGGCCGGTCCCTGGCCCGCTACCTTCTGCGGATGCGCTACCGCGCGACTCCCTTCGGGCTGTTCGCTGGTCCGGCCGTCGCGCACACTGGCCAGGAGGCACACGTCCACTGGGGGCACGCGGACCGGGCATTCGCTCACGCCTCCGCCGCGTGGCTGCACGAGATCACCACCGCCTTTGAGCGTGACCCTGCGGTGCTCCACTACCTGACGGTGGTCGCCGATCCCGGCCACATCGTGCGCGGTTCCCGCATCACCGTCCTGAACCAGCCGGGCAGCGAAGGTCCCACCGACACAAGCCTCCGGCGCACCCGGGCCGGCGAGGCCGCATTGAAACTGGCGCGCCACCCGATCCCGGCTCACGTCCTGATGGCCAAGCTCGGCATCGAACACCCCGAGGCTCCGAAGGCCGCCATCGAGGACATGGTGCGCAACCTCGTCGCGCACCGCGTCCTGCTGACCGAACTCCGAGCGCCGATGACCTGCCCCGATGCGCTGGGATACCTCGTTACCCGGCTCGAAGAGAGCGGCACCGACGTGCCTGCGGTCACCCGGCTTCGCTCCATCCAGGGACTCCTGGAACAGCATGACCGCGCACCCGCCGAGGAACAGCCCAAACTGCGCGAGCAGGTGACCGCCGCGATGAGCACGCTAACCGGCGTCACCGACCGCACCCTCATGGTCAACATCCGACCAGACGCCGACATCATCCTTCCGCAACACGTCGCCCGCGAGGCAGAACGAGCCCTGGACCTCATGACCAGGATCACGCCCTACCCGCACGGCTCTGCCGCGTGGACGGACTACCGGTCAAGGTTCCTGGAGCGGTACAGCATGGGGACCGTCGTGCCGGTGCGCGAGCTGACTGACCCCGACACCGGCCTCGGCTTTCCCGTCGGCTACCGCGGTACCGTCCTGCCTCGCCCCGTCCTTGCCACGTCGCCGCGCGACGAACACCTGCTCCGGCTCGCCCAGGACGCGGCTCTCACCGACCAACGGGAGATCGTCCTCACCGAGGAGGACATCGACGCCCTCTCCCTGGGCGAACCCACGGCGGTCCCCGCCCACGTAGAGCTGTGCTTCAGCGTGTTGGCACAGTCCACCCGCGCGCTGACCGAGGGACGATTCACCCTGTCCACCGTCGGACTGTCGCTGGCTGCCGGGACGCTCACCGGCCGATTCCTGCCGATGCTGGACCCGGCGGACCAGGCCCGAATGGCGGCCGAGTACAACGCTCTGCCCACGCTGACCGAGGACGCGGTACGCGTGCAGCTCTCCTCGCCTCCGCTCAAGGGCCAGACCTACAACGTCGCCCGAGCGCCCTTGACCGCTCCCGAGGCACTGGCCATCGGCGAGTACAACCCAGACGCCACGATCGAACTGGATGACCTGGGGGTCGTAGCGGATGCCGGGCGGCTCTACCTCGTCTCCCTCTCCACCGGGCGCTGCCTGGAGCCGTCCGTGATGAGCGCGGTCGAATTGAGCACGGCGACACATCCCCTGGTCCGGTTCCTGTGCGAGGTCCACCGCTCCCACGCCGCCATCCTTGCCCCCTTCGCCTGGGGCGCCGCCGCGACGCTGCCGTTCCTCCCAGAAGTCCGCTTCGGCCGCACGATTCTCTCCGCAGCGTGCTGGCGCCTACGCGCCCGCGACCTGGACGATCCCGAGTGTTGGGAGCAGGACTTCATCAACTGGCGTATCCAGTACGGCGTTCCCCGCGCTGTGTACGTCGGCTCCAGCGACCAGCAGCTCCGCCTCGACCTCGACTTGTCCGCTCACCGCGACCTGCTCCGCGCCGAGTTGGACCATCACCGCGTTCTCTCCCTGCACGAGGCACCCGAAGAGAGCGCGTACGGCTGGATCGGCCGCGCTCATGAGGTGACCATGTGCTTCGCCGCCGCCCAGACGGCCACCCCGCCCCCCACCCGCTACGCGGTTGCCCGGCGCGACGCCGGCCGACTTCCGGGAGCCACGGACGACGCGTACCTGAAGGTCTACGGCAGCGAGGCCCGCGCCCCCGAGGTGCTGACCACCCACCTGCCCCGGCTGCTCGACGAGTTGGAGACATCGCCGGAGGCGTGGTTCATCCGGTACGCGGACCCCGAACCGCACTTGCGTATCCGGCTGCCCCTGCCGTCTCCGAACGCGTTCGGAGACGCGGCCCGAACGGTGGCGGAATGGGCGGACGAGCTGCGTGACGAGGGCCTGATCCAGCGCGTGCAGTGGGACACCTACCTTCCGGAGACCGGCCGATACGGCTCCGGCGCCGAACTGGCAGTCGCAGAGCGGTACTTCGCTGCCGACACGGCTGCCGCCTTGGCCCAGATGCGCCTGGGGCTCTCCCCGGAACTGCGTCCCGCCATCACCGCAGGCTCATACGTGGACATCGCCACCGGCTTCCTCGGCTCCCCCGCCGCAGGGCACTCCTGGCTGGTCCAACACCTGCTGCGCAGCGACGGCGTGACAGCGCCACGGCACACACAGGCCCTCGTGCTGCGGCTCACGGAGAGCGCCGACGCCGGTCCGGCTCTCACAGGCCTCCCCGGGGGCGACACCGTCCGGGACGCGTGGCAGCGCCGACGAGACGCCCTTGCCCGTTATCACCAGGCCCTCGACGCAGCAGGGCTCGACCCGTCCGGCGTCCTGCCGTCCCTGCTGCACATGCACCACAACCGCGTCGCGGGCATCGACCGTGACGCCGAAGCCCTCTGCCGCCGGATGGCCCGCGCGGCAGCCCTGTCCTGGAGCGTCCGCCACAAAGGAGCCGAGCGGTGACCACAGCCCCACCGTCCCCCGACACATCCCAGTCCTCCCGGCAGTCCCTCGCTCACGGCCTTCTGGGCGCCGCCCTGTTGCACATCGAGCGTGCCCGCCGTGGCACCGTGGACTGGAGCGAGGCGCACCGCGCCCTCGCGGGCATCGGGCCACTGATCGACGGACGCGACGCCAACCTCTTCCTCGGCGCCCCCGCGATGGCCCTCGCTCTGCACTTGGCCGCCGACGGGACCGACCGTTACGCGGGCGCGCTGCAAACGCTCGACGGTGTCGTGGCCGAACACGCCTGGCAACGGCTGACCACCGCGCACGCCCGGATCAACGCCGGCCGACGCCCCGACTTCGCCGAGTACGACCTGTTCCGTGGCCTGACCGGCATCGGCGCGCTGCTGCTGCGCCGTCAGCCCTGCAGCGCCGAGCTGAAGGGCGTCCTCGAGTACCTGGTGCGCCTGACAGAGCCCGTCACCGGCGAGACCGGCGAGACTCTGCCGGGCTGGTGGGTCAACCACGCTCCGGCCAGCGACAAGACGGCCACCCCTGGAGGACACGCGAACGCAGGGATGGCGCACGGCATCACAGGCCCGCTCACTCTCCTCTCCCTGGCGATGCGCGCGGACGTCACGGTGGATGGCCACGAGGCCGCGATCCGCCGCATCTGCCGATGGCTCGATCAGATGCGGCAGAGCGACTTTCGAGGAACCCGCTGGCCGCGCTGGATCAGCCACAGAGGAGCCGCGCCCGCCCAGCCAGCCACCCCCTCGTGGTGCTACGGCACCCCGGGCCTGGCCCGCGCCCAGCAGCTCGTCGGCATCGTTCTTGAAGACGGCAACCGCAAGCGGATGGCCGAACGTGCCCTTCTGCACTGCCTGAGCGACCCGGACCAGCTCGACAAGGTGGCCGACCGCGGCCTCTGCCACGGGTTCGGCGGTGTCCTTCGCACCGCGCAGCGCGTCGCCCAGGACGCTGAAGCCCCGACTATCTTCGAAGAGCGGATCAGGCCCATCACGAGCAGATTCCTGACGGCGGACGCCCCGGAAGAGGCAGGGTTCCTCACCGGGAAGGCCGGGGCAGCCCTCGCCTTCCAGGACGCCGAGTCGGGCGCCGAGCCCCAAGGGCAGTGGGACGTCTGCCTGCTCCTGACATGAGCTACGACCCGGACCGCGTCGAGCACGCTGTGCTCGCAGTTCTCGGCGGAGCGAGTATCGAAGGAGCGGCTGGCTCGGCTGGCACCACAGCACCCCGGCTTGCCGACGCGATCGAAAGGTACCGGGCCGCCGGCCGCGCCGAGCTGGACGCCGAACCGTCCGGATGGCACCAGGTCGACATCCGGTTCGCTGACCACGAGCACGCCGAGCAGGCGTTTCGCGCCCACCTCGCGCCCGCTCTGCGCGCCGAGCCGATCGGCTTGTGGTGGTTCGTACGGAAGGCCCCGCACTGGCGGCTGCGCTATCACTCCGCCACCGGCGTGCCTGCGGAGGACGCCATCGGCCACGTCACAGAAGCACTCGACAGTTCCGTCTCCTGGGGCGTGGCCTCCGGCTGGCGGCCCGCCCTGTACGAGCCGGAGACCGTCGCCTTCGGCGGCCCGACCGGGATGACGCTCGCGCACGCCCTGTTTCACGCCGACAGCGACGGCATGCTCGACTACTTCCGCGCGGCGACCGACGAGCCGTCGGAACTGCTGGATGCCAAGGCCACATCGCTTCTTGCCATGACGCTGCTGATGCGGGCGGCCCGACTGGAGTTCGGTGAGCAGGGCGATGTGTGGGGACGAGTCGAGGAACGGCGGCCGTTGGCCGAGGAGGTACTCCCTGAGCAGGTCAGCGCCATGGCCGAACCGATGCGGCGCCTTCTGCTGACCGATGCCCGCCCGCTCCTGGACTCCGGCCCCCTGGCACCCGTGCGGGCGTGGATAGAGGCCCTGGAACGCAGTGGTCGGCACCTGGCGGAAGCTGCGGAGAGCGGGGACCTCTGCCTCGGGAAGCGTGGGGTCCTCGCACGACACGTCCTGTTCCACTGGAACCGTATGGGCTTCACGGCCCGCCAGCAGTCCATCTGGGCACGCGCTGCGCGCGTGGCTGTGCTCGGCGCGGATTGAAGGGCCGCCCGCCCCCGAGTGGAAGCGAGTTCCGGGGTACGGTCCGCAACTACCAGGCGAAACAGCTCAGTTCCAACACCCGAGTAGGGGAATTCATGCCTCGGCTGCTGCTGTGGGATATCGACCACACCCTCATCGAGACGCGGGGCGTCGGCCGTGCCCTGTCCGCCGCGGCATTCGAGCAGGTGACAGGTAAGCGGATGCGGGCGCAGGCGGCCATCAGCGGAATCGCCGAACCAGTGATCTTCCGCGAACCGGCCAAGCTGCATGGCCTGAAGACGACTCGGGCCGACTTCGAACGGTTCGCGCAAGTCCTCGCGGAGGAGCACGTCGCCAACGCTCGCGACCTTCGAGAGCGGGGTGCTGCCCTTCCCGGAACTGCTGCTGCACTGGAAGCCTTGCACACGGCTGGCGTTCGGCAGACGGCGTGACCGGCAACGTGCGCGCGGTCGCGGCGACCAAGCTGCGCGTGTTCGCTTTGGACTCTCGGATCGAGTGGGAGGCCGGCGCCTACGGTGAGGACGCGGACGTTCGCCCCGACCTGGTCGCGCTCGCGCTGCGTCGCTCTGCGACCATGGCGGCGGACGCCGTGCTCATCGGCGATACCCCGGCGGACGTCGAAGGAGGGCGCTCACACGGCGTTCAGGTCATCGCGGTCGATACTGGCCGCAGCTCAACCGAGGCCCTGCGCGATGCGGGCGCGGACATCGTCCTCGACGACCTCACCGACACTGAACGCCTGGTCAAACTGGTCACCAGCCACAGGTAAGTCCACCCCTCCGCCTGCCTGGCAGCGGTTGGCCCTAGAGCCCTCTGGCCTCGGAGAGTTCCGCCATCAGCGCGTCTAGGTCTCCGGTGTAGACGATCATTTCCTCGTCGTCGGCCGGGGTGTCGAAGCGGGCGAAGAAGTCGCTGAGGGCTTCTGGGGAAACGGTGAGGGCGTTGGCGTCCTCGCGCTCATTACGCTCGGCCAGGCGCCGCAGCAGCTCGTCGCGGTCGACCGGAAGGTAGACGACCAGGGGGTGCCCGCCCGCATCGCGGGCCGCCTGCAGCCAGGCGTCGCGCTCAGCACGGCGCCACAGACCGTGATCAAGGACGATGTCCTGCCCGGCCTCGATCTCCTTGATGAATCGCTGCCGGATCGCCTCGACGACAGGCCGCTCGCGCTCGAAGTACGTGTTCTCGGGGTAGTCCACGCCGTACCGCCCGTGGATGCGGAAAACCTCCTCGTCCACGGACAGCCGGGTGAAGCCGTGGCCGACCAGGGCTTGGGCGACCGTGGTCTTCCCGGAGCCGGTCAGACCGGCCAGGAGAACGGCGAGGGGCACGGGGCCATCCCTTCCGCGACGAGGATGCACGAGCGTCGGGCATTGTCTCTAATCCTGGCCCGGTGTACGTGTGCAGGCGAGGGCCACGACCTCGCTGCTTAGGAGCAGCGTGTCCTGCACTCCGACCGGCACGACGAAGGCCCTCGACAGATGTCGGGGGCCTTCGTCGTCGGTGCTCGTACGGGCCGGGCGGCGTAACTACCTACGAGGTGCTTGTCCGGACGAGGGCCCCATGGTCGTTCCGCCCGTACGTGCGGCCCGCGTTCTTCTCGATCTTCCGGGCGACCTCGGAGCCCAGGTCCACGTCATTCATCTGCGCCAGGGCCGCCAGGTAGAGGAAGACGTCGGCCAGTTCCTCTCCGAGGTCGGGCAGTCCCTTGCGCCACGCGGTGAAGGCTTCACCCACCTCGGCGGTCAGGAGGCCGAACTCCAGTGCCACATCTGTGGTGTTGAAGCCCTTGAGTTCCTTGTTCTCCCAGGCGAGCTTCTGGGCGTCTCCGATGTCCAAGGCTCCTCCAGCGGCGGTACAGCAGGTGCCCTAGAAGCGTAGCGGGAGCGGTGTGCCCGACGGGCCGGCTTCCGCGAGTCGTCACCCTGTCGAGGGGAGGTCAAGAAGCGAGGTGTCGAGCGTGAGTACACGGGTGTAGTCCGCGAGGGTGGAGAAGACCCTGTCGTAACCCGTCACTAGTTCAGTGATTTCCTCCAGGCCGATCGCCTCGCCATCGCGTGACAGGAGTCGCTGGTGGATGACGGCGGGGGGCGCGGTCAGGTGGACGAGTACACCGGAGCGCTTGATGACGCTCTCGGCCAGGTCGATCGCCTGGGACCAGTTGATCCGGGAGCGACCCCGGTGAACCGGGCCGTACACCAGCTCGCTGATGAAGCACCGGTCAAAGAGGATCTTTCCGTCCCCGGCAAGGATAGTCCTGTAGCGGCTGGCCAGGTCGAGATGGTCGGGAGTCCTCGGAGAATGGACCATGGTGAAGCCGTTGTGTGTCGACAGGCGCTCGCCGAGCGTGCTCTTGCCGACTCCGTCGCAACCCTCCAGGACCACGGTCCGATAGCCAGCGATCTCGTCGGGGTTCATACGGCCAGCCAGGACAGGACGGCCTCTTCGTCGTTGAGGTGAGCGTCGACGGCGTACTGGATCATGAGGTTCCGCCAGTTGGGCTCGCGGCCGTGAGCGTGCGTGAGGGCCGGGCGCGGCTGGAAGGCTGCGATGCGTACGCCGCTGGCCAGAGCTGCACCGATGAGCAGGGCGGCACCCGGCGGTGTCTCAGGGCCGGAGACGTCGGCCAGCAGGCGGGCAGCCGAGCGAACCGCAGTCAGATCGGCCAATGCCCCCGACATCGGGTCCGACGCGGTGAAACGTCGGGGCACCACCACGGGGTGGCCGGCATCCGCACAGGTGTCTGCCAGGTGGTCTCTGCCCGATGCCGTGTAGGGCGACGCCTCGACGTACACCGACGTACCGATGGTTGCGGGCGAACTCGTTGGAAGGGGCGCACGATTCGGGAGGTCGAGCAAAGCGTCGACGGCCGCGTCGAGGGCCGTGTTCGTCTGGGCCACGTTGCGTGCTTCGAATTCCTGGAACCGCGACTGGCTCGGGGCGGGCGGCAGAGTCGGCGGTCCGAGCTTGGCCACGCGCACGATGCCGTTGGCCACGGCCTGGAGGAGGGGGTCGGGGAATTCGAAGTGAGGGCCGGCCTCGGTCAACGAGTAGGTCTGGAAGTCGGTGGTGAGCACGACGACGGGGACGCCGGAGGCGGCGGCGTATCCGATCTCCATGCAGACCCCGTCGTCGAGGCTCGGGCCGTGCAGGATCGCGACCATGGCGTCGAGCGATCCGAGACGGTCGCGGTCCAGCTCGAACAGGCGGCGTCCCTTGACCTCGGCGACGAGGTCCTCCTCGTCGGTGTCGCAGAACGGCAGAAAGACGTGATTGGGACCGACCTTCTTGGCGAGGCGATCGGCGAGGTCGGCAGCGAGAGCGCGGTCGTGGGCGGCGAAGAGGCGGTGGGCTATGTAGACAGTCAAGGGAAGGGCCCCCAGTCGGTAGGTCAGCCGCGTCGGGGCGCGGGGATCGGAATGGACGGGGCCGCGACGTACCTGGCTGCGGCTGCTGTCGCCTCCGCTAGAGCCTGGGCGATTGTCGCTCCGCGCAAGCGGTGGGCCAGGTAGGTGCCGGCGAGGGTGTCCCCGGCACCGGAGACCTCGTGCGCATAGCGTGGTGGCGGAACAGCAGAGGCGACCCGACGCCCGAAGCTGTGGACCACGGCGGCCCGGGGACCGTCGGTGACGACCACCTCTCGCAGCGTGTCGCAGTCGACCGCCTGGTCCAGGAGCAGGTACTCGGAGGCGTTGACGAACAGAGTGCCCGCCGCCGACAGCCAGGGTGCGGCAGCGCGGATCATCGCCTCCGCGCTCGGAAGGAAGAAGTCCACGCTGAACTGGGCTGTGGTCTGGGCGAGTTGAGCGAGTACCGCCTCGACGTCCAGCGGACGGCGGCAGCAGACGTGAAAGGTGGCGCGCGGGTGCGTGCTCGCGTGCCCCAGCGCATGCTCGGTCAAAGCCTCTGCCACGCCGTAGTCCGTGCGGACCTCCACCAGTTCGCCCTGCAGGTCGTACTCCAGGTCGAAGGTCGTTGACGTGCCTCTTGCCTGGAGCCGCGCCGACCAGTCGAGCGTGTCCAGGCTCGGCGCCTCGGGGAGGTGGGCGAGATCGTTTCCGAGGACGCAGACAGGTGCCGCCCGGCGGCCAGCCTTCGTGGCCGCCAGCGATACGAACAGGGCCGCGCCGCCGAGCCGAACCCCGCCCCGGTGGTCGGGATAGCGGGTCAGGTCCCGGCTGATGTTGCCGATCACGTCGAGCCGCACCACGCGCTCCCTCAATGGGCCATCAGGTAATCGGGGTTGGGTGTGCGCAGCCGACTACCTTCGTGCAGACCGGTCGTCGACGGCAGAGCTGCGGGGAGGGACCGTTGAGGTACAGGCGCTTGAAATAAATCAAGACGAGGTGCACCCACCACGTCGGCTCCACCCCGTCTGGGATGGTGACTTGGTACTCGTTGGCGGTGATCAGAGAGCGGAACTCGGCCGAACGGGCGTGAACGACCGCTTCGAGGACATGCCGCATCCGTTCGTGAGCCACGGGGCCCGACGGGAGGGCGATGCCCAGAATGGGCGCCAGCTTGGTGACCATGCCGGAGTCCACCGGGATGATGCCGCAGTGGTACCCGCGGGCGGTGAGCAGTGCGCACTGAGCGACCTTGAAGGACGCACCCCGCACCCGCGTGGCGAAGTCGAGAACCAGGCTGTCGAGATCCGCCGACTCCGCGGTCGGATCGACCCCCTCCTCCTCCCAGCCCTGGAGCAGCTTGGCGAGGGAGCGCATGTAGCCGATCCGGGCCTGCGGCAGGCCAATGGGGCGCACCAGCGAGGCCAACTCGGCGTCCTTGCTTGCGACGAGGCCGTCGAAGCCACGGGAATCCGCCGATGTGATCACCCTGGCGTAGGTGTCCACCATTCGGTAGGAGATCCGGGAGGACCAGCCGGCGGCGAGCATCCGTACCCGCGGATCGCCGAACGAGGTCGGCCACCATCGGTTCTCGTCGTGATTGGCCTCCACCTCAGTCCGCACGTCCGGCAGACCGGCGGCGCGAGCAACCAGTCGGTGGACGCGCCGAACTTCAAGCGGCGTCGGCTTCACGCGTTCGATCGTCATGATCCGACTCCAGCAGGAACTCGGGCGGCCAGCAGTGCCATGGCGAGATTGGACGACAGCACCGGCTTTCCGAACCGGTGCTCCAGCTCGGCGATCACCGGCAACGTGTGCCACCCGGTGCACGAAAGGATCACCGCTCCAGCGACATTGAGGGCACCCTGCGGTAGCTGCTCCACCAGGGCAAGGACCTGGTCGGGAGTGACGTCGGGGTAGCCGTCGGTCAGGCCCAGACTCGTATGGGCCAAGACCTCCACGCCGGCCTCGGTGAACGCCGCAGCTTCCGCTTTGGTCACCGGCCCGGGGTACGGCGTGACGAGGACTACACGCGCCACGGCCGCCTCGGTCAGAGCCTGCAGGAGGGCGTCGAAGGCGGTGAACACGCCGCTCGGTAGCGGCGGGCCACCGGTGAAGTGCGCCGACGTGCATGCCAGCATCGCCACATCGAGCGGGATGTGCGACAACGAGTCCAGCGCCTGAACCGATGACTCGCGCAGCCCGTGCCAGAAGGAGGCGTCGATCGCCGTCGTTCGGGACGCGGGCACGAGCCGTGTGTGGTGGAAGATCGTGTGGCGCAGGCCGAGGCGGGCCAGCTCGGTCTCCACGGCGACGTTGGCCCAGGGCAGCAGGAGACCTGCACGGATGGTGCGATCCGCCGTCGCATCCAGGGCCGCCAGGGTCGTGAGCGTCCCGTCAGGAAGCGGATGCAACGCGTTCTCCGAAGATCATGCGCGGCGAGTGGCCGGTGACCACCAGGTCACCGGTGGTACCGAGCGGCACCGCGGTACCGCGCTCGACAACCTGGATGGAGTACGAGCCCAGCCGTCGCCAGTAAGTGCCCTCTTCGCTGATGAAGTAGGAGTGGAGTCCGGGCACCCGAAGGCCGGTTGGGTACACCCGCTCCTTCATCGGCTGATCCCAGGTGAAGTCGATGTCGGCTTTCCATGACGTGAAGTGCTCGGCCGACGGCAGCGGCCCGCGCTCACTGAGTGCGGCGAGCGGGGTACCAGGGAACGCCCTCGCAAGACGCACGTTCGTCCGGTGGCATAGAAGGCCAGCTTCGAGAATCCCGGCTAGGCCGCGAAGGTTCGCCACATGAGTGCTGTGGGTCTCCCCTGGGAGGCCGTATATCAGGTTCAGGCCGGGGAGGAGCATCGGCAGGCCACCGGGGCCGCGAGCGGCACCCGCCGTGTTCACGTGCTCGACGGCGCGCACCAGGACTTCGGGTGTGCAGGTGAGGGTGTTGCGCTCGATGACGGCAGGGTCGAAGCTCTCGATGCCCATCGGCGCGCAGTTGCCCTCCGTGCAGAAGTCCGCCACGAGCTTGGCGATGCGCAAGCCGACGGGCGCGGCCACGGCCAACGGATCGGCGTTGTCGATGTGGAGCACCTCCAGCTCGGGGCAGTGCTCGCGGATGCCGCTGAGCAGGGCGCGGATCGCGTCCTCGTCCCGGTTGCGGTAGGAGAAGAAGCAGGTCTGCTGGCCGAGTCGGAAGTTGCGAACGCCGGCAGCGTAGAGCTGTGCTGCCTCGGCGACGACATCGTCGACTTCGCGGAAGGCGACGAGGGGCGACTTCGCAGGTTCGTTGCAGAAGTCGCAGAACTTGCGTCGGGTGCAGCCGCGGTACAGCTCCAGCTCGGCGATCGGACGCCAGGGCATCTGCTCGACGAGGCCGGCGAACGAGTCGCGCTCGCGTCGCATCTGCTCATAGTCGGCCGGGCGCCGACTGCCGAGCAGCAGCTCGCCGGACGTCACGGTATGGGTGTGGACGGCGTCGAACACCCCGGCGTACTCCGCAGGGGAGGCCAGAGCGTAGGCGGACAGAGGTCCGAGGAGATAGCGGCGACCCCGCGTGCAGGCGAGCGCGCGGGCGATCTCCTCGAACGACCCGTTCACGGCGTGCAGATGGACGGACGGCACCGCGTCTCCGGCGATGACGATCACGATCTCGGCGTCCCGCAGGAGCTGAATGGCGGCGTCCCGGTTGACGGTGGCGGAGTACGTGAGCCGATCGCTCTGGGGCGGTTCGACGGTGGGCTTGCCTCCGGCCAGGCACCAGCGAACGTCGTCGATGGTCACGTACCGGACATCCGCCTCCGGCCGGGCCCGCCGCAGTGCCGACCAGGCGTTCCGGACGTAGGTCGACAGGTAGGGCGGTACGCCGAGGCCGCTCGGCTCGACGGTGAAGCAGTCCAAGATCACTACGGGCTGCAATGGGTTCTCCCTCCAGGGCGGCCGGGTGCCGGTGGTGCTGTAACGGCGTCCTCGCCGGGAGGCGTGAGCCCCACAGCCCTCTCAGTGTCAGCGCGGGCGGAGTTCGGGAGGAGGGAGTGACAGGGTTGTTCGGTTGTACGGGGGTTGTGTTTCGTGGCTCTGTGTCCGAAGGCTGGGACGCAGCGTGAGCCACAAGGCATCATCTGCACATGGGTAGTTCGAGGGGGAGCGGAGAGGCCAATGCCGCGTTCGCGGCAGTGCTCGGGGAGGCTGGCTGTTCGCACGCCGCTTTGGCGCGCAAGGTAAATGAGCTTGGTGCGCTACAGGGCGAGGTCTCCCGCTATGACAAGGCATCGGTATCCCGTTGGCTCGGAAAGGGGATGAACCCGCGAGGCCGCGCCCCGGAGTTCATCGCCGCTGCCTTGGCCTGGTTCTTAGGCCGCCCCGTATCCCCCGTGGATATCGGCTTTGTTGAGCAGTCCCAACGCCCCGTGGTCGCGAGGGCTTTGACGTACCGTGAAGATGTGGGTGAAACACTTCATACGCTCGCGGAGCTCGGTTCGACCGATGTCTCGCGGCGCAGCCTCCTCGGAGCGGCGCCGTACGTCGCGACAGCCCTTCTAGACCCTCAACGGCAGTGGTTGCTGTGGCTCTTGGAGGACGAGCAAGCCCCCCGGCTAGCCGTAGTTGCCGGCAGCGGCCCTGCCGCGCAGGTCCAGGCGATGATCGAGATGTTCGACGAGATGGACAACCGCTTCGGCGGCGGTGGAGTCCGAGCGAGCATCGTGCACTATCTGAGCACCGAAGTCGCCCCCATGCTGCAGCAGCGCAACTTGCCCCAGCATCAGCGCCGCCTCCTGTACACCTCGGCTGCGAAACTAGCGGCGATGGCTGGGTGGTGCTCGTACGACTCCGCCGACTACGGGCTCGCGGAGCGCTACATGATCCAGTCGCTGAGGCTGTGCGCCGAGGGCGGCGACCGCGTACTCGGAGGGCAGATCCTGGCTGGCATGTCGCACCTCGCCACCAGCCTCGGGAACCCCGCCGAAGGCGTTTCGTTGGCGAGAGCGGGTATCGCGACCGCCAAGTCGACGGGAAGCCCGCTCGGGCTCATGCGCTTGCACGCCATGGCCGCCCGCGGGTACGCCGTCCTAGGCGATTCCCAGCGCGCGACGGCATCCCTCCTGGCGGCTAGCAGGGACCTGGACGCCAGCCGGGGCCCTGCCGAGGAATCGTCGTGGGTTCGCTTCCTGGACCACCACTATCTGGAGGCCGAAGCTGCCCTGGTCCATCGCGATCTCAACGAAGCGGGGCAGTCCGAGCGCCTCGCCCTGGCGTCCGTCGAGGCGAACGGCGACCGTCGCCGTCGGCAGGCCATCAGTCGCTCGGTGCTCGCGACGGCGTTCCTCCAGCAGAACAGACTGGACGAGGCAGTCGGCACCGCGAGCAACGCCGTGGACCTGCTCGCCGGAGTCCACAGCGAGCGGTCTGTCCAAGCGCTTCGCGATTTCCGTGCACGTCTTGCTCCTCACCGAGGCGAAGCCGTTGTCCGCGACTTCGAGCGGAAGGCTCGTCCGGTACTCGGCACAGCTGCCTGACGTTGTCGGTCAGTACCCTTCCGGCGTCGGCGCGTTCTGGCCCTTGTCCACGGGCAGGTTGACCCCGGTCACCGCTCTCGACTGGTCCGAGAGGAGGAAGGCGATCACATCCGCCACCTCCTCCGGCCGCACCAGCTCTCCCGCTGGGAACTCCGAGCGGAACCGTGCGAAGGCCGGCGGGTCCTCCTGGCGCATCCGGTCCCATCGTTTGCCCGGGATGAGCATTGACCCGGGCGAGACTGCGTTCACGCGGATTCCGTCCCTGGCCAGCTCTCTGGCCAGGGACGTCACCATGTGAATCTGGGCTGCCTTCGCTGACCCGTACTGAGCCTGCGGACCCGGCTTCCACCCGGAGACCGAGGCCACCACGACGATCGATCCGCCGCCGGTTTCCCGTAGGTGTGGGGTACTCGCTGCGACCAGCCGGGCGACGTGGCCGACGTTCATCTCCCACGTCGCTGCCCAGTCCTCGGGGGATGCCTCGGTGATTCCCCGCCCGCGTGCACCGCCTGCGCACGCGACGACGCCGTCCACCCCGCCCAGCATTGAGACGGCGTCCTCTACGAACCGCTCCAGCAACTCCGGTACGGATACGTCCAGAGACCGCGCGAACAGAGCAGCCGGCGTATCCAGCGAACTGCGGAGTGCTTCCAGCGACTCAGGCTTTCGGGCGCACGTCGCCACCCGCGCTCCTTCGGACAGGAGCAGTCGCACCACGTGCTCGCCGAGCCCTCTGGAGCCTCCTGTCACCACAATGCGGCGGCCCGCGAACTGCCCTGTCGCACCTCGCTGTTCGCGGTCATGCCCTGCATCCGTCATCTGCGCAACCCTTCACCAACCGTGCCAACCCGCGTGGTCGAAGACATCCTGCATGCACCCTTCCTGGCCACGGTGCCGCAGCGGTTCCCTTGTGGACGTACCCGGCCCGGGGCCAACCGGCAGCAGTGATCAGCCGGCATTGGCGTATCGGATTCGGGTGACGAAACGAACCCGGGCCGGCAGCTCACCACCGCTCAACAGTCGAACCCGGGTCAGGCGGTCCCCAACACGAAGTGAGAGCCAGCGGCACCCCGCGCTCCTCTCCCGACTAGGGAGTCACCATGTCCCAGGCACCACACCAGCGAGACACGCTCACGCTGGCCGACACTCCCACGGCTGTGGGCCTGGCGCGGCTGCATGCCGCCGACGTCCTCTCCCATTGGGGCGTGCCCTCGGACGTCGTGGAGACGGTGCAGCTCATCGTTTCCGAGCTGACCACCAACGCGGTACGGCACCCCAAGGAGAAGGAGAGCGAGGAGGTTTCGCTGTTTTCTTCGCGGTTCGACGTGCAGACCTTCGAGCTGACGTTGGAGATGGTCCGTGACGCCGTCAGGGTGTCGGTGTGTGACCGCGACGTTAGGCCGCCCGTGCTGAAGGAACCCGGGGTTGAGGCGACGGGCGGACGAGGGGTCTTGATCGTTGCGATGATGAGCAGTCGCTGGGGCCACTACCCGGCGCGAGGCATGCCCGGCAAGGTGGTGTGGGCCGAGGCTGGCCTTAGCCCCGGGAGTCGCGTCGGTGAGAGCGAGAGCCTGGAGCGGCCACCGGGCCGACCTCCGTCGACCGGGCGCAGACGGCCACAGACCGACCCGCACTTGCTCGGCCGCGTGCTCGTCGGCGTCAGGGATCTCTGAGCCGTGGACGCGGCAAAGGGGGTCGGGTCGGTTCGCCAGGAGTCGAGGCTGTCCTCCTGAGAACGTCGCCTGTTCGACGGGGTACGGATGGCGAGTCCAGAGGCGCGGGCGGCGATAGCAGCGACGCCCCGTCACCGGGTGCGGCGTCCCGCCATCCTCTCTGGCGGGACGCCGCCCATCCTCAGCTAAGCGTGTGGTCGCCCTCGGACTGCCACTGAGCCCCCTCCGAGTTCTGCCCCTCATCCTCCGCGCGAAGAACTCGGCGCGCCTCGTGACCGGGCTGCTGTCCGCTCTGGACGCCGCCCTTCCCGACCCGTCCGTCCTGGGCGGCAACACCAGTAACCCCCTGATTGAAGGGACTACCGAATGAAGATTGGTACCGCGGTACTGCTCGCGGGCACGGCTGTCGCCGGGGTCGGCATGGCTCGCCTGCTCCAGGAGGCAAAGAGCCAGTGGGAGAGGACCGAAGCGACCCTCGCCCGGAACCAGTTGGACTGGCTGACACAGATCTCCACGGATCCCGCGGTGGCGTCGAAGTGGGCGCCCGCCGGAATGGCGGTCGAGGAGTACATGGGGCTGATGTCCGCCAACTCCCTGCTCTGCAGCTTCAGTCTGCGTGACCGGCTGGGCCGTGTGAGCAAGCGTCAGCGGGACCTCTACGCCTCGATGATCATGGACAGTGATGTCGCCCGGCGGTACTGGGACAAGTTCGGGCACCTGCGCGTTCAGGAGGCGGTGGGAGACCCGCATGCCGAGCAGTTCAACGACGCTCTGGTGAGGGCTGCGGACAGGGTCGCGCGGGCCGATCGCCAGGACGGGCCCGCTCCCGCCTGACCCGGCCGTGGCCGCGATCACGGCGGGGATCAAGACCGGGCCTTCCTCGCCCGAGGGAGGTGGCGCACCTGACGGTGTGCCCCGGCCGCGCCTCCGTGGGGGGAGGTTCGCGGCCGGCCCCGCTCCTTCGCCGCTCCCAGATCGGCACAGCGCTAAAGCATCCGGGACCGGCACGGGATCCCTCACCTCAAGGCGCCAGCAGTACATCCGCCCCGAAGGATGTAGACACCCCGTTCTGTATCTGACCCGCAGGGGCGCCTCCAGGCCGTCCTCCGCGCGGCTGAACCTGTGAGTCGCCGCGCGGAGGACTCCCCGCCACGCCCGGGGCTCGCTCGGTCTGGCGACGAAGAACCGAGCTGGACGAGTCCCGTGCCCGCGATATCTGCCGAAACCGATCCGGCTGGCGAGGTCACCGTCCTCACTCGCCGCACCACAACTGCCCCTGCCATAAGAGGAATTCAGCATGTGCGACCATCAACCCGTCTGTCCCACCGCCGCAGCCGCCGACCGTGAGGCGGCCCGTCTGACGGCACACCACCCCGAGCAGGGGTGGAGCCTGCTGTGCAACGGCGTCGTGCTTTTTGAGGACACCGGAGAACTGCTACCCGACGGACGGATCATCAGCCCGCACCGCCCCAAGGTGGCGGTGGCCGCGTGAACACCCTTGCCCCCAAGGACCTCGCCGCGGCATGTGCCGCGCTACGCGCCGTCGTCCGCCAACTCCCCTATGACACGGCGCTGCCCCCGGTCGAGGACCTGGCCCGCCGCACAGCGCAGACGGTAAAGCTCACCCGGGGAGCAATGCGCGAACTGGACGCCGACGGCGACATCGCCATCCCGCGCCGAGCACCGGTACAGCGGCTGCGCCCCGACGAGGCACACCCCAAGGACCAGGACCTTGTGCGGGAAGTCCGTGAGGGGATTCTCTCCGGGAGCTACCGGTCCGGTACCCCGCTGCCGACCGGACTTCTGGCCCGTCGGCACAATCTCGAAACCCGCCGCATGGCACGGGTATGTCGGCCCCTGCTCGGTGCCGGATTTCTCGTCCTCCGGGACGAGTCCGGCGGCCCCCGTCTTTACGTTGCTGTCCCCGTGCCGGGTGACGGCGATGGTCCCGGGCTGATCCGGGACTACGGCTTGATTAGCGAACATCGGGGCTCCGCCTTGTCCGCCGAGCCCGCCGGGACGGCGTAATGAGCCTCGCGCGCTTACTCATCAGCCGTGCGCCCCGCCACCGGCGCCTGGAGCCGGAGGGGCGCACCACCGGTCTCGTCCTGCTCGGGGCGAATGTGATCGGCTTCGCCCTGATTGGGCACGTGGTCGCACACGAGGCCGGTGCTGTCCGCGGCGTTGACCGGACCGCTTCGGTCCCGGATCAGACACCTGCTGAAGTGCAGCCGCTCCGCGCGGCCAAAGCCACGGCGGTACTTGAATCTGGTGGCCCCGGGTGAGGGCGGACGGCGTGAACGTTCCTCACCTCCTGACCGCGCCGTACGGCTCGGTACCTCGCCTGTCTCCCGCGGATGTGGGGCCGAGGAGGACCTGGCTGCCGCCGGCGCGTGATTGCCGCACCGGGCGGACCCTGCCGTGAGGGGCCGCATACGGCACACCGCCAACCCGACCCGCAGCAACACCCCTACACATCCGAGACAGTTGGAGCCCTCCATGACGCATCCCTCCAAGAGCCCGGCCATACCCTCGGATAGCGCTGTCGGCGGAGCACGTCTGCGTCACCTGGAGCGGGCTGCTCTGACCCACGGGGTGCCCGTGGAGGACGTGCTGTTGATCGCTGTCAACCTGTACGGGATCACTTCCGACCAGGACCGTCACCGGGCCCGGGTCAGCCTGCGCCTCACGCGCCGCCCCGATGTGCCTTGGCAGATCATCGTCCCTCTGAACCAGCCGGCCTCCCCATTCCTGCTCCGGGGTGACGAGCTGTCGCTGAACGACGAGGTGGTCGCGCACGTAGAGCGCATCGACGCCGACGAGGCGGTCGGAGGGTACTTCCGCAACGGCGGCCGTGCCGTGACTCTCAACCCCAACGCCCGCAGCCGGTGCGTCGGATGTGGTTGGTGCCCCAACACCCTGGAGGCCGCCGCTGACCCGCGGTTGCAGGAGGAGCAGGGGATTGACGACCTGCTGCGCGCCCTCGGTGAGCAGCACCCCCGCCGCACGTTGGCCGAACTGACCGAGGTCACCGTCTCCACCGGATGCTTCGAGCGGGAGGAGGCCGCTGTCGCTCACCTGATCGCCCTGCGGCCCGCTCTGGAGCGGGCTGGAGTCCAGGCCAGGATCGGCTTCCTCACCTCCGTGCTGCGCAGCGACGAAGCGTTGGAGACCATCGCGTCGCAGGTATCCCCGTTCGTGCTCAGGCTGACGGCCGAGCACTTCACCCGGCGGGAGGCCTTGATGAAGTCCACCAAGGCCGACCTCCGACCTCACGAGATGCCGGATCTGCTGGCGCGGGCGCGGGCGGCGGGGCTGGACACTTCGTACACGTACATCGTCGGGCTGGACCCGATGGAGAAGCTCGTGCGCGGGGTGAACGTGTTGGCGGGCGTGGTCAACGCGTTCCCGAACTTCCAGATTTTCCAGGCGCACACGGTGATGATGCAGGGCATGCGGACGCCGGGCGCGGACAGCCTGGAGTACTACCTGCAGGCGCGTACGGCCATCGAGCGGGCCATGGCTTCGACCGAGCTGAGGCCGGTGGGCTGGGAGTGCTACCGGCCGCTGTGGTACTTCACGTACGAGGGGGAGGACCTCGTCGATGGATCTCGCTGACACGGTCATCGACCGGGTGCGGGTAGAGCGCCTCGAAGAGAGCGTGGCGGGTCCGTGGGAGGCAGGCGACAGCCGGTTCGCCGTGGTGGTCGAGGCCCGAGGGGTGGCCGGAGCGTTCGCTCCGGTCGACGAGCTCCCCGCCGCGCTCGTCGCCACCCGGCTCGGACGGAGCGCGCTGCGGCACCCAGTGACCGACCACAAGGGTCTGCGGCGCACGCTCCTGGCCGAACTCGGTCCTCACTCGGCGGGACTCGGTCGCTGGGCTGTCGGGGCGTTGGACTGCGCGGTGTGGGATCTGCACGGCCGTCTTGCCGACCTCCCGGTCGCGGCCCTGCTCAGCGACCGGCCCGCACGGCAGGTGCCGATCTACTCCTCCTGGCTCTCCCTGGACCTGACGTCCCCTTCGGCCGCCGAGTCGGTCAAGGCCACGGCCAGCGAGGGGTTCGCCTTCACCAAGTGGGCGCTGCGCGACGCGGAACCCGGCGAAGTCGCACAGCTGGCCGAACATGCGGCAGCGTGGGCGGGGCAGAGTGTGGCGGTGGACGCCCTAGGCACATGGGGCCATCTGCGAGCCACGGAAGTCGCGCCGCTCCTCACCTCGGAGGCAGTGCGCTGGGTGGAGGACCCGCTGGAGCGGACCGACCGGGCCGCGTACACGCATCTGCGCGAGCACGCTGGCGGTCTGAGGGTCGCGTTCGGCGAGCGGCTGGCTCATGCGGAGGACGCTGTCGCCCTGCTGAAGCATTGCCGACCGGACGCTTTCACGTTCGACGCGGTGTGGTGCGGCGGCATCACCGAAGCGACGGGCTGGTTGGGCGCCGCGCACGATGCGACGGTGCCCGTCCACCTGCACGGCCGGGCGTTCCTGCCCGCCGTGCACCTGGCCGCCGCATTCCCGGACGCGGCGGGCGCGGTGGAGTACCAGGTGGTGTGGGAGCCACGCCGCCAGCGGGCGCTGCGCGGCACGCTCCAGCCGGACGTCGGGCACGTCGCTCTCCCCGACCGGCCCGGCCTCGGGATGGAGGTGCGCCGCTAATGCCCAGGCACACGGGCGAGTTGGCGGTTCACGGCCGACTGGAGCGGCGCGAAGGGACAGAGCTGTTCATCGTGGACGAGCGGCTGAGCGGGCACGACACTTTCCTGTCCACGACCCTTTGCCTGGACCAGCCGGTGTACCTGCCCGAACTCCCGGTCCGCATCCTCACGTTCGACGACGTCACCGTCCTTGCGTCCCTCGTATCCGTCCTGCCCCAGGCACAGGCTGGCGAGGAGTGGAGCGGCACACTGCTGATTCCGCACGGCGTGCGCCCGCCGACGATCCCCGACGACCTAGCCCAGGCCGCAGCCGAGGCCGGTGTCGACACCAGTGGCTGGTCGGCGGCCGAGGCACGGCAACTTCTGACCTTCCTCGGCGAAGCCGACCCCGGTCCCGTGCGTGCCGAACGGATCGGCATGATCATCGAGGCTCTGGAGGGTGATTCGTGAGCGCGGCGGACCCGGTGCGTCTGGTGAGCCTCGACGTCGGATACACCTTGGGAGAGCCGTCTGGGACGACATTGACGCAACGCCTGGTGGAGCTGTCCCCGCTACCGGTCCGGCAGGCGAAGCAGGTCGCCCAGCAGATTCTGCACGCCCTGGACCCGCGCAACGATGCGACAGCCCCGCAAACAGTGTGCGCCGCGCTCAGCATCGCGCCGTCCGCCTTCCGCCACGACCACCGTCCGCCCGGCTTCGTCCTGTGGCCACGCGCCGTGGAGGCGGTGGCGCGAATCGCCCGGATCGCGCCGGTGGTCACGCTGTCGAATGTGAGCTACTGGGACGAGCGGGAGACCGACGTCGCCGCGCTCCTCGCCCCTCACCTCCAGGCCCATCACCCGTCGTGGCAGCTCGGGTTCGCCAAGCCGGACCCGCGTGCCGTGCGAACTGTCGCTCGACTACACGGCCGTGATCCCGCGGAGGTGCTCCATGTCGGCGACAGCTTCGACTACGACGTGCGCGGCGCCCTCGCCGCCGGAGCCCACGCCCTGTGGATCAACCCGCGCCCGCCGTCCGCCGATGCCCTCCGGCTGCTGGCCGAGCACCCCGACCGGGTCACGGTCGTACCGGACCTCACCCGTGCGGTCGAGCACATCGAGCAGACCGTCCTTCCGTCAACCCACATGATCAGGAGTTCTTCCCCGTGAGCCAGTTCGACACCACCGCCCCGTACTACGCCGCCTACCGGCCCGGGATCCCGACGGAAGCCGTCGAGCTGCTCGCGAGGCGGGTGGCCGGCAAGGAGCACCGGGCCCTGCTCGACCTCGGGTCCGGCACCGGGCAAGTCCCCCTGGCCCTGGCCGGGGCTATGACGGAGATCGACGTCGTCGAGCAGGACGCGGGCATGCTCGCCGAGGCCGACAAGGCGCTCACCGGGCTGCCGGTCACCGTCCGCCTGCACAACGCTCCGGCCGAGGCGTTCACCCCGCCCGCCTCATACCGGGCGGACCTCGTCACGGTCTGCCGCGCCTTCCACTGGATGGACCAGAACGTGGTGCTGTCACGTCTGGAGGACATGACCGCGCCGGACGCGACCGTCGCGGTCATGGGCGACGGCAGCCTGTGGACCGCGCGCACCGCCTGGACCGATGCCCTGCGCGCCCTGATCCAGGAGTACCTGGGAGAGGAGCGGCGAGCCGGGGTGGGTAAGAAGTACGCGACGCACAACCGGCCGTACTGCGACATCCTCGCCGAGTCCGCGTTCAGCAAGGTCGAGGAGCACACAGTCACCGTCGAGCGGGAGTGGACCACCGAGACGGTGATCGGCTACCTGTACTCGACCTCCTTCGCCGCCCGACCGCTGTTCGGCGAGCGGGTCGACGACTTCGAGCGCCGCGCCCGGGCTCTGCTCGACGAGCACACCGCCGTCGGCGGCCTGATCGAGCCCGCCTCCTTCCAAATCGTCCTCGGCCAGCGCGGCTGACCCGCTCCTCCCCGTTCGCGCTGGGGCGGCCCCCTCC
>NZ_JAAAHS010000320.1 GCF_009908195.1 Streptomyces boluensis
GGCCGAGACGGTCGGCGGGGAGCCGGTGGGCGGCGGGACGGGCGCCCTGCGCGTGCTCCTCTGGCTGGTCGCCGCGGTCCTCGCGGCAAGGCAGCTCGCGGTCGTGCTCAGCAGCCCCAGAGGCGAGCGTCTCACCGACCTGGAGACCTGGATCGGGCCGCACGGCGTGCTGCGCGTCAGCGGTTCGCTGTACGACACGGAGCTGTACGACACGGGGACGTTCACCGGCACGCCCTTCGCCGGCCTCGTGCTCAAGCCGCTGACCCGGTCCGCGGAGCAGGCGCTCGGGGTGGCGTGGACCTTCGGCACGCTGCTGCTCGTCGTCGCGCTCGGCCTGGTCGTCGCCCGCGCGCTGCCCGGACCTGTGACGCCGCGCACCTCGCTGCTCGCCGCGCCGGTGACGATCTGTCTGCTGATGCTGTCCCTGCCGGTGCGCAATGCCCTGCACCTCGGCCAGAGCAGCGTCATCCCGGTCCTGCTCGTGCTGCTCGGCTGCTGCGCGGTGCGCGGCGAGCGCACCGCGGGCGTCCTCATCGGGGTGGGCGCGGCCCTGCAGCCGACGGTGCTGCTGTTCGCCCCGCTGCTCTGGCTGACCGGCCGCCGCCGCGCCGCCGTCGCCACCGGCGTGACCTTCGCCGCCGCCACCGCGCTGGCCTGGGCCGCGCTGCCGCACGACTCGTGGACGTACTGGGTGCACCACATCGCCGGCGCGGGCCTCGGCGCCCGCGCGGACGACGTGGCCAACCAGTCGCTGCACGGCGCCCTGCTCCGGCTCGGACTCCAAGGGCCGCTGGAGACCGCCCTGTTCGTGGTGCTCGGCGCGGCCGTCGTGCTGCTCGGGCTGCGCCGCGCGGTGCGGTACGCCAGGGACGGGCAGCTCCTGCTCGGTGTCGCGGTGACCGGCTGTGTGGCGGTCGCGGTCTCGCCGACGGCCTGGCAGCACCAGTTGCTGTGGGTGCTGCTCACGGCGGTCGGCAGGGTCGGCACGCGGGCGAAGGACCGCTATGTGTGGCCGGTCGCCGTGGCCGTCGTCCTGGTGCTGCCCGCGCGGATGATGGTGCCGAACATGGCGCTCGCACACCCGGTCAGGGACAACGCCCTGCTGCTCGTGGCCGTCGCCGCGGCCTGCGCGGTGCCGTTCCTGTCCCGCGCCGCACCGCAGTACGCACGGCCGTGGCCGACTCGGTACGCGACGCCGGCCCCGGCCCGGCTGCGATGGGTGCCGCTGCTGCCGTTCTGGCGCCGCGCACTCGGCCGCCCCAACCTGCTCCTCGAACTCCTGCTGATCCGGGTCGGGTACTCGATCTACCAGCAGACCCGGCTCATGGCGACCGGCTCACGCGCGGCGGCCGAGGAGCACGGTGCGCAGATCCACGCGGTGGAGCGGGCGCTCGGCCTCGACATCGAGCACTGGTTCAACCGCCTTGTGGTGGACACCCCTTGGGCCGAGGCGTTCCTCACCTTCTACTACACGTCCTTCCACTTCGTGCTGCCGCTTTCGGTGCTCGGGGTGCTGTACGCGCGCAGACCCGCGCAGTTCCGGTGGGCGCGCACCAGCCTCGGCTTCGCCACCGTCCTCGCCCTGGCCGGCTTCTGGCTGTACCCGCTGGCCCCGCCGCGCCTGATGCCGACGCTGGGCTTCGTCGACACGGTGAACGGCGTCCAGGACTTCAGCCGGCCGGACTACGGCGCGCTGACCTCGGTCACCAACCAGTACGCCGCGATGCCGTCGCTGCACTTCGGCTGGTCCCTCTGGTGCGGCCTGGTGATCGCGCTGCTCGCGCCGAAGGTGTGGATGAAGGTGCTCGGCCTGCTGCACCCGGCGTTCACGGTGCTCGCCATCGTCGGCACCGCCAACCACTGGGTGCTGGACGCGGTGGGCGGCGCCGCCGTCGTGGGCGCCGGATTCGGCCTCACGTACCTGCTGAGCGGCCCCCGGCCACGGCACCCTGAACCGGACCAGGACCCTGCTCACGTACGGGAGAGACCGAGCCCCGCCGGACGCGGAGCGCCGGAACCCGTCGGAGCCGGACCGGACGGTCAGCGAGCGGCGGCCGGGCGGCTCGGCACGGAGGCTGGCGGCAGGGCGATCCGCCAGCCGTTGTAGCTGCCGGGGACCGGGAGCACCCGCCAGTGCCGCAGCTCCGGCGGCGGACCCGCGCGGCGCAGCGCCAGGGCGTCGGGGATGCGGCCGGGGTGCTGTACGGCGGGATGGCAGCGGGCGGTGTACGCGACGGGGACGACGGAACTGTTGCCGCCGAGCACACAGCCCGGTCCGACCCCCGCCGACCGCAGCGCCCCCGCGATGCGGACCCAGTCCCGCCGGGCCTCCGTCTGCACCCGCACGTGCACGGCGAGGGTGACCCACTGCACGGCGAGATGCGCGCACAGCACAAGCACGAGCACCGCGACCGCGGCCCGGCCACGCGCGCGTACGGCACGTACCAGCGCGAGCAGCGCCACCGAGGCGGGCAGCATCAGCAGGGCGTACGCGGTGAACAGGAACCGGGGAGCGGTGTAGTCGACGAGGAAGGCGTACGTGAGGGCCGACGAGACGGCGACCACCGTCGCGAGCCGGAGCGCGGCCCGCAGTTGGGGCGGCTCCCGCCGGACGAGCCACAGGCCCGCGCCGACCAGGACCGGCAGCGCGAACCACCACAGGGCCACCGGGAGTTGGAGCCCGTCGCGCGCGCAGGGGCGGCAGAGCAGCGGGCCGTCGAGCGCGGTGACCAGGTACGGGAGGGCGAACCGGGGCCGCATGTCGCCCTGTTGGCCGCTGGCGAGGGCGAGCCGCTCGGGGATGCCGCCGTACCGCAGCACCGCCTCCATCGCCCACGGCAGCACGCCCGCGAGGACACCGGCGAGTACGGCAGCGGCCGGTGCGAACGCCCGCCAGGGCCGGTGTACGAGCGGGGCGAGGAGCAGTGGCGCCGCGATCCACACCGCGTCGTTGGGGCGCATCGAGGTGGCCACGGCCAGGCCGAGGGCGAGCCCGCACAGCAGGGCGGGGCGTCGCTCGCCGCCTCCGTACCGGACGAAGCAGCCCACGGCGGCCGTCGCGCCCATCGCCGTCGCGTGGTTGGGCATGGCGGAACCGGCGTAGAACAGTACGGACCAGAGCGTGCCGTACCCCGCGGCGGCGAGCGGGACCGTGCGCGGGCGGTCCGGCAGGGCGCGCAGCCACGGCAGGAACCCGGCGTACAGCGCGGCCCCCGAGACCAGACTCAGCCACACCCGCAGCAGCACCACGGAGTCCGACCAGAGGGCGACGGGGGCGGCCAGGGCGGGCACGCCACGGGTGCGGGGCGCTTGGAAGGGCACGTCGAGCCCGTGGGCGAACGCGGGGAAGCGGCTGACGTAGACGATCTCGTCCCAGCCGAGCGGCAGGGAGAGCGGTACGAAGAGGGCGGGCAGCAGGGTGAGCGTGGCGCACACGGCGAGCAGCGTCCGGTGTGCGCGCCGCAGGTCTCTCACGTGGCGCGGTCCTGTCGGTCGGCCCCCCTGCGGACCGGCCCATCATGGACGACCGGCGCACGGGATCGACGGAACACGGCCGCTTCCGGGAGGCGGAGGTGGTCTTCCGCGGCCTCCCGGCGGGCCCGCTCAGGCGGTGGTGACCTGGAGTTCCTTGATGCCGTTGAGCCACGCGGCGCGCAGCCGGCGTGGGTCGCCCGCGAGCCGCAGGTCGGGCAGCGCGTCCGCGAGGGCGTTGAAGATCAGGTCGATCTCCTGGATGGCGAGGGACTTGCCGAGGCAGAAGTGCGGACCGCCGCCGCCGAAGCCGAGGTGCGGATTGGGGTCGCGGGTGATGTCGAACCGGTCGGGCCGGTCGAAGACCTCGGTGTCGTTGTTGGCCGAGGAGTAGAAGAGGCCGACGCGGTCGCCCGCCTTGACCGGTACGCCGCCGATCTCGGTGTCCTGGGTGGCGGTGCGCTGGAACGCGGTGACGGGGGTCGCCCAGCGGACGATCTCCTCGGCGGCGGTCGCGGGCCGCTCGCGCTTGTAGAGCTCCCACTGGTCGGGGTGGGTGAGGAAGGCGTGCATGCCGTGGCTGATGGCGTTGCGGGTGGTCTCGTTGCCCGCGACGGCGAGCAGCAGCACGAAGAAGCCGAACTCGTCGGTGGAGAGGTTCCCTTGGTCCTCGGCCGCGACGAGCTGCGACACGATGTCCTTGGCGGGGCACGCCTTCCGGTCGGCCGCCAGATTCATGGAGTAGCCGATCAGCTCCATCGCGGCCTCGGCGCCGACCTCTTCGGTGATGGCGTACTCGGGGTCGTCGTACGCGATCATCTTGTTCGACCAGTCGAAGATCCGGGCCCGGTCCTCCTGCGGTACGCCGATGAGTTCGGCGATGGCCTGCAGCGGGAGTTCGACGGCGACCTTGGTGACGAAGTCGAAGGAGCCGTCGGCGGCGAGGCTCTGCTTCGCTTCGTCGGCTATGGCGGCCGCGCGGTCGCGCAGCGCGTCGGAGAGGGAGCGGATCGCGCGCGGGGTGAAGCCGCGCTGCACGATCTGGCGGACCCGGGTGTGCTCGGGCGGGTCCATGTTGAGCATGATCAGCCGCTGGACGTCGATCTGGTCGCGGTTGATGTGCTCGTTGAAGCGGATGACGGCGGTGTTGGTGTTGGAGGAGAACAACTCCGGGTGCGTGGAGACGTACTTGACGTCCGCGTGCCGTGTCACGGCCCAGTAGCCCTCGTCGTCGAAGCCCGTGATGCCGCGCCGCTGCGGGCACCACCACACCGGCGCGGTCTGCCGCAGCTCGGCGAACTCCGGGAACGGCACACGGCTCTGCAGGAGGTCGGGGTCGGTGGCGTCGAACCCGTCGGGCAGCGCGGGACAGGGCATCGGCAACTCCAGAGTCGTACCGGGCGGACATGGGCGTATGTCGGAATGCGTAGCGGCATACAAAGCGGCGTACATGTCGGCCGTTATCGTCTGACGGCCCATCAGAATCAGTCTGAAGGTAATAACCGGTTCTACAAGTGGCAAGGCTTCGGGCGGCATCTGTTGCGGACGTGGTCCGTGCAAGACCCTTGCGGTAGACGGGGCGCACTCATAAGACTGCTCTCAGAACTAGAACGCGTACTAGTTCTGTCTGTCCGTGCTGGCGGGGTGCCGGGATCACCCCGGGACGGGCGAGATGTGCGAGGAGAGGACTGGCTCATGGCCGCGGAACCCGTCATCGTCGAAGCCGTACGGACCCCCATCGGCAAGCGTTCAGGGGCGCTCGCCAATCTGCATCCGGCCTATCTGCTCGGCGAGACCTACCGCGAACTCCTCGCCCGCACCGGCATTCACGCCGACTGTGTCGAGCAGATCGTCGGCGGCGCCGTCACCCAGGCGGGAGAGCAGTCCGCCAACCCGACGCGTACGGCCTGGCTCACCATGGGCCTGCCGTACGAGACCGCCGCGACGACCGTCAACTGTCAGTGCGGGTCCTCGCAGCAGGCCAGTCACATGGTCGCCAACATGATCTCGTCCGGTGTGATGGACGTCGGCATCAGCTGCGGTGTCGAGGCCATGTCCCGGGTGCCGCTCGGCGCGGCCTCGAAGCACGGGCCGGGCAAGCCGTTCCCGGACGAGTGGAACGTCGACCTGCCCAACCAGTTCGAGGCCGCAGAACGCATCGCGCGCAAGCGGGGATTGACGCGCGAGAACGTCGACTCGCTAGGTCTGATCTCGCAGGAGCGGGCCGCGGCCGCCTGGGCGGAGGAGCGCTTCAAACGCGAGACGTTCGCCGTGCAGGTGCCGACGACGGAGGAGGAGCAGGCAGCGGGGCAGGGCATGTGGCGGCTCGTCGACCGCGACGAGGGGATGCGCGACACCAGCATGGAGGGGCTCGCCCGGCTGAAGCCGGTGATGCCGACCGCCGTGCACACCGCGGGCAACGCCTCGCAGATCTCCGACGGGGCCTCGGCGATCATGTGGGCGTCGAAGCGGATGGCCCGCGCCCTGAAGCTCAAGCCCCGGGCGCGCATCGTCGCCCAGGCCCTGGTCGGCTCCGACCCGCACTTCCACCTCGACGGCCCGATCGACGCCACGCGCGCGGTGCTCGGCAAGGCGGGCATGTCGCTCAAGGACATCGACCTGGTCGAGATCAACGAGGCCTTCGCGTCGGTGGTGCTCAGCTGGGCCCAGGTCTTCGACCAGAACCTGGAGAAGGTCAACGTCAACGGCGGCGCGATCGCCCTGGGCCACCCGGTCGGCGCGACCGGCGCCCGCCTGATCACGACGGCCCTGCATGAACTGGAGCGCAGGGACAAGGAGTTTGCGTTGGTCACGATGTGCGCGGGCGGGGCGTTGGCCACGGCGACGATTCTGCAGCGGCTGTGAAATCCAGCCCGTCCGGCGTTTGAGGACGAGCCCGGAGGGCGATCGACGGTTCCGCAGTCGACAAGAACATGCACGCACCGGGAACGCGAAAAGGCCGCACCCCCAACAGGGGTGCGACCCAACGCGAAAACCTCAAACCAAGCGGCCAGCGATTCAGTACCAGCCGTTCGACTGCCAGTGGCTCCACGCGTCGACCGGGCTGCCGTAGCGGTCGTTCATGTAGTCCAGGCCCCACTTGATCTGCGTCTCGGGGTTGGTCTTCCAGTCGGCGCCCGCGGAGGACATCTTCGAGGCGGGCAGGGCCTGGACCAGGCCGTACGCGCCGGAGGACGAGTTGGTGGCCTTCGGGTTCCAGCCGCTCTCGTGCGAGACGATCTTGCTGAAGGCGGCGTACTGGGCGGGGTCCGGGATCATCTTCTTCGCGATCGCTTGCGGGGACCCGGCGGCCGCGGGGGCCACAGCGGCCGGAGCGGCCGCGGGGGCGGCGGCGTGGGCGGCCGGGGTCGCGGAGAAGGCCATGCCGGCGGCGGCGAGTGCCACGGCGGCACCGGCGAGGGTCTTCTTCGGGGCGGCGATGCGGCGGAGGATGGAGACGGACACAGAGAGCCTTCCAACGGGGACGGGGAGCGTCACGAGGCAAGCCGGTGCCGCACGGGGGGTGCGGTGGGGGCGAGACACAGGCGCTGTGACCGATGCGGTCGGCGCCCTGCGACGTCATCCAGAGAAGCAGGGCTGTTACGTCGCCGCAATGACCCCTTTTACTAGTTCTGGTCGCACATGGGGAGAAAAGTCCCTTGTGCTGATATGGGGGTCGACAGCGCAGGTCAGACCCCGTTTCAGGGGGTCCGTGGATCATGGCTGAGGCCCTACTAGGGCACGTAGTGGAGGACTAAAGTCCTGTGCGGGGGCTCACCCCGAAGGGACCCATTCCGTTACGTACGGCCAGCGGGCCCTTACGGTCGCGGCTCAGCGGCTGTGACCTGCGCCTCGGGCGCGGGCCCCGAAAATGTGACGGGCGCCTCGAAAGCGGCCCGCCGGGTGGCCCGGCGCAGCGCCTTCAGCACGGTCCCGCCCACGGCGAGCGTCAGTACGACGGTCATCACCGCGCGGCCCAGGTCCCAGCCGAGCGAGGTCGCCACGCAGTACGCGAGATAGCGGACCAGGTTCTCGTGCAGCGGGTCGCCGGGCTGGAAGGAGATGCCCGAGCCGAGGCCCGGCACGATGGTCCAGCCGTACAGGTTCATCACGAGCCCGTAGCCGAACGAGGCCACCGCGCCGTACAGCGCGAGCAGCGCCAACTCGCCCCGGCCGCGCAGGAGTCGGGAGCCGGGGAGCAGCCCCGCGCCCATCGACACCCAGCCCATGGTGAGCATCTGGAACGGCATCCACGGGCCGACGCCGCCGGTCAGCAGCGCGGACGCGAACATCGTGACCGAGCCGAGTACGAAGCCGAAGCCCGGCCCGAGCACCCGCCCCGCGAGCACCATCAGGAAGAACATCGGCTCAAGCCCGGCCGTACCCGCGCCCAGCGGACGCAGCGCCGCGCCGACCGCCGCGAGGACCCCGAGCATCGCCACGGCCTTCGCGCCGAGCCCCGACTCCGCGATGGTCGCCGCCACCACGCCGACGAGCAGCGGGAGCAGCGCCGCGAACAGCCAGGGCGCGTCCTGCGCGTGCGCGGTCACCCCGGACGAGGCGTCGGCGAGCAGCGGCCAGCCGAACGCGGCCACGCCGATCGCGCTGACCAGGACAAGCGCGCACACCGACTTGGGGCCGAGCCGCACCGGCCGCGCGGAAGCGGACGTACTCACTCCGCGCCCTCCAGGGCGGCCGCCACCTGGGCGACGGTCAGCCACTTCTGCGGTGCCAGGACCTTGGTGACCTGCGGGGCGAAGGACGGCGACGACACCACCACATCGGCGGTCGGGCCGTCCGCGACGACCTCGCCGTCGGCCAGGATCACCACGCGGTGGGCGAGTTCGGCGGCGAGCTCCACGTCATGGGTGGCGAGCACGATCGCGTGTCCCTCGGCGGCGAGCGCCCGCAGCACCCCGACGAGCCGGGCCTTCGCCGCGTAGTCGAGGCCGCGGGTCGGCTCGTCGAGCAGCAGCAGCGGGGGCTTCGCGGTCAGCACGACGGCCAGGGCGAGCGTGAGGCGCTGGCCCTCCGACAGGTCGCGCGGATGAGTGTCGTCCGCGATGCCGGGGAGCAGCTCGGACACCAGGTCCCGGCAGGTGCCGGGGGCGGCGTCCGCGTCGTGGTCGGCCGCGGCGCACTCGGCGGCGACGGTGTCGGCGTACAGCAGGTCGCGGGGTTCCTGCGGTACGAGGCCGACGTGCCGGATGAGTTCGCGGGGCGTCGTCCGGTGCGGGGTGACCCCGCCGGTGCGTACCGAACCCGTGGCGGGTTCGAGCATGCCTACGAGGGTGGTGAGGAGGGTGGACTTTCCGGCGCCGTTGCGGCCCATGAGGGCGAGGGTTTCGCCTGCGGTGACCTGTAGGTCGACTTGGCGGAGGGCTTCTACGCGGCCTCGGCGTACCGTCAGGTTCTCCGCACGTGCGACGGGGTGATCGGCTTCGGGTTCCGGTGCTCGGCACTTGGTGCGGGGGGCGAACCAGGTGGTCCACCTGGACGTCGACCGGGAAGGTTGCCCGGAACCGGGGTGCTGTGCCCACCCTCCCCCAGCTACCGCTGGGGG
>NZ_JAAAHS010000321.1 GCF_009908195.1 Streptomyces boluensis
TTCCGGAGGCGGGGCTCAGGGGACGAGCCTCAGGGAGCGTGGCTCAGGGGGCGAGCACGCGGGTGCGGCAGGCCGACGGAGTGCCCCAAGCGGTGCGCAGCGCACGGGCCTTGCGGATCCACAGGGACAGGTCGAGCTCGTCCGTGTAGCCGACGGCGCCGTGGAGTTGCAGGGCCGTGCGCGCGGCGGTGTACGTCGCCTCGCAGGCGGCGACCTTGGCCGCGGCGACCGCGCGCCCGGCGTCGGGGTCCCCGGACGCCAGGGCCAGGGCCGCGGCGTGCACGAGCGGCTGGGCGAACTCCAGGGCGATCAACGTGTCCGCGAGCCGGTGCTTCACCGCCTGGAACGTGCCGATGGCGACGCCGAACTGGGTGCGCCCACCCACGTATTCCACGGTTTCCAGGAGCAGCGTGCGGCCCACCCCGAGTGCCTGCGCCGCCACGGCGAAGGCCGCGACCTCCGCGGCGTGTCCGGCGGCGGCCGTCACCTCGGGGCCCTGTGCGAGCACTGTCCCGCCGAGCGGCCGGGCCAGTCGCCGTGCCGGATCGGACGACGGCTGTACGGGACCGGCCCCCGCCGCGAGGAGCAGCGTGGCACCCTCCGTATCGCCTCCCGTATCGCCCTCCGTATCGCCCTCCGTGACGAGCACCGTGTCGGCGGCGTCGGCGTCCAGGGCGTACGGGCTGTCCGGGGCGCGGAGGGAGGCGATGGTCGTCCCGGCGGCGATGCCGGGGAGCAGGTCGGCGGCAAGTGTGGCGTCGCCAAGGTGGTCGAGCAGCGCGGCCGCGGCCACGGTCTCCACCAGCGGACCCGGCACCGCGTGCCGCCCCAACTGCTCGAAGGCGACCGCCAGTTCGACCGGCAGCGGCCCGAGCCCGCCGTGCTTCTCCGGTACGGCGAGGGCGAGGACGCCCGCCTCGGCCAGCTTGGCCCACACCGCGCGTCCGGGTGCGGTGTCGCCGGCCGCCCAGGCCCGTGCGACCTTCGCGGGCCCGGCCGCGGTGAGCATCTTGTCGAGCGAGCGCGCGAAGTCCCGGTGCTCGTCGTCGAGGAGGAACCGCATCACCGACGTCCCTTCGGCAGACCGAGCAGCCGCTCGGCGATGATGTCGCGCTGGATCTCATTGGTCCCGGCATAGATGGGCCCGGCGAGGGAGAACGTGTACCCCTCGGCCCAACTCCCGTGCGCGGGCGCCTCGTCGGCCTCGTCGGAGAGCTCGCCGTACGGGCCGAGCAGGTCGAGTGCCGTCTCGTGCAGGGCGATGTCGAGGTCGGACCAGTACACCTTGTTGAGGCTGGACTCCGCGCCGATCGAGCCGCCCGCGGCGATCCGTGAGGCGTTGGCGTACGTGAACAGCTGGTACGCGCGGGCGCCGATCACCGCGTCCGTGACCCGGTCGCGCAGCGCCGTGTCAGTCGTGTCAGCCGTGTCGTCTGCGGCGGGCCCCGACCGCCACAGTTCGGTCAGCCGCTCCGCGGCCGAGGTGAACCGTCCCGGACTGCGCAGCGTGAGGCCGCGCTCGTTGCCCGCGGTGCTCATCGCGACCCGCCAGCCCTGGCCCGGCTCCCCGATCACGTCCCGGTCCGGCACGAAGACCCGGTCGAGAAAGAGCTCCGCGAAGGCGGGCTTGCCGTCGAGGCGGCCGATGGGGCGCACGGTCACGCCCTCGGCGTCGAGCGGGAACATCAGATACGTCAGGCCCCGGTGCGGCCGGTCCGCGTCCGGGTCGCTGCGGAACAGGCCGAACGCGCGGTCCGCGAAGGCCGCCCGGGACGACCAGGTCTTCTGGCCGCTGAGCAGCCAGCCCCCTTCGGTGCGTACCGCGGTGGAGCGCAGCGAGGCGAGGTCGGAGCCCGCCTCCGGCTCGGACCAGGCCTGCGCCCAGATCACTTCGCCGCTCGCCATCGACGGCAGGACGCGGGCGCGCTGCTCGTCGTCGGCGTGCTCGAAGAGGGTGGGGGCGAGCAGGTTGATGCCGTTCTGGCTGACCCGGCCGGGCGCACCGGCCGCGTAGTACTCCTCCTCGAAGATCAGCCATTGGAGGATGGAGGCGCCCCGGCCGCCGTACTCCTTTGGCCAGGACACCACCGACCAGCGGTCGGCGTGCAGGGTGCGCTCCCACTCCCGGTGCGCGGCGAAGCCCTCGGCGGTCTCCAGGGAGGGTAGCGGGGCGCTGGGTACGTGCGCGGCGAGCCAGTCGCGGGCCTCGGTGCGGAAGGCGTCCTCGGCCGCGGTGAAGTCGAGGTCCATCAGGCGGAGGCCTCCTTCATGGCGTGGATGTCCATGCCGCCGAGCGGGTCGGCGGCGGTCTCCGCGTTGTGGGCGTGCGCCAGGTGGTGCAGGCCGAAGACGGAGTCCACCCCGGTGTGCAGGCCCTGGAGGTCCTCGGCCTGGTTGACCGCGCGCTTGGTCAGCGCGAGCCCCATCCGCGGCATGTCGGCTATCCGGAGCGCCAACTCCCGGGTGCTTTCGGTGAGTTCGGCGCGCGGCACGACCCGGTTGACCATGCCCACCTCGTAGGCGCGCTGTGCGCTCATCCGGTCCCCGGTGTAGAGGAACTCCTTCGCGATGCGCGGCGGCATCACCCACGGGTGGGCGAAGTACTCCACGCCCGGGATGCCCATACGGACCACCGGGTCGGCGAAGAAGGCGTCGTCGGAGGCGACGATCAGGTCGCAGATCCAGGCGAGCATCAGACCGCCGGCCACACACGCGCCCTGCACGGATGCGATGACGGGCTTGGGCAGTTCGCGCCAGCGGCGGCACATACCGAGATAGACCTCGGACTCACGGGCGAAGCGGCTCTCGGCGCCCTGCTTGTCCGAGTGGTCCCACCACAGTCCGGCCTTGCGCTCGAACGGCAGATGGGCATCCCGCTCAGGGCTGCCGATGTCATGGCCGGCCGAGAAGTGCTTCCCCGCTCCGGCGAGTACGACGACCTTGACCTCGCCGTCCTCGGCCGCGCGGTAGAAGGCGCGGTCCAGGGCGTAAGTCATCGCGGAGTTCTGGGCGTTGCGGTGGTCGGGGCGGTCCATGGTGATCACGGCGACGGGGCCGTGGCGTTCGTAGCGGACCGGATCTCTGGGCTCAGTGCGAGCAGCGGACATCCGCCCTCCTTCCCTAACAAGTGTTTGGTAGGTTAGCGTACGAGCCGTTGGCCGTCGAGAAGTCGAGTCGCTCAGAATCCGCCGGAGCCGCCCATGAACAGCGTCGATGAGTTCCGCACCGAGATCCGCAGCTGGCTGCGGGCCAACCTCACCGGTGAGTTCGCCGCCCTGCGCGGCCGCGGCGGACCCGGTCGGGAGCACGAGGCCTTCGCCGAACGCCTCGCCTGGGAACGGCACTTGGCCGCCGCGGGGTGGACCTGCGTCGGCTGGCCCGAGAAGTACGGCGGCCGCGGCGCCACCCTGGAACAGCAGGTCGCCTTCCACGAGGAGTACGCCCTCGCGGACGCGCCCGCGCGCGTCAACCACATCGGCGAGCAGCTCCTCGGCCCCACCCTCATCGCCTTCGGCACCCCCGAGCAGCGCGAGCGGTTCCTGCCGCGCATCGTGGCCGTCGACGAACTGTGGTGCCAGGGCTACAGCGAGCCGGACGCCGGATCGGACCTCGCGGGCGTCCGCACCCGGGCCCAACTCCAGGGCGGGGACTGGGTGATCAACGGGCAGAAGACCTGGACCTCGCTCGCCCACGAGTCCGACTGGTGCTTCGTCGTCGCCCGCACCGAACCGGGCTCGACCCGCCACCAGGGCCTCTCGTACCTGCTGGTGCCGCTCGACCAGCCCGGCGTCGAGGTCCGGCCGATCACCCAGCTCACCGGCACCTCCGAGTTCAACGAGGTGTTCTTCGACGAGGCGCGCACCCCGGCCTCGCACATCGTCGGCGCCCCCGGCGACGGCTGGAAGGTCGCCATGGCCACGCTCGGCTTCGAGCGCGGCGTGTCCACCCTCGGCCAACAGGTCGGATTCCAGCGCGAGTTGGAGGCCGTCATCGACCTGGCCAAGCAGAACGGCGCGGCGGACGACCCGCTGATCCGCGACCGTATCGCCCGCGCCTGGACCGGCCTGGAGATCATCCGGGCCAACGCCCTGCGCATGCTCGACGGCGTCGCCGCGGGCGCGCCCGGACCCGAGGCGTCCATCGGCAAGATCTTCTGGGCGACCTGGCACCGCGACCTGGGCGAACTCGCCATGGACGTCTGCGGAGCCGACGGGATGCTCGCGGCGGGCGGACCCTACGACCTCACCGACTGGCAGCGGCTGTTCCTGTTCTCCCGCTCCGACACCATCTACGCCGGGTCCAACGAGATCCAGCGCAACATCATCGCCGAGCGCGTGCTCGGACTCCCCAAGGAGGTACGCCCATGACCTCGACCCCACCCCCGTACGTACCCGGCCACAACCTGCTCGCCGGGCGCACCGCCGTCGTCACCGCAGCCGCGGGCGCGGGCATCGGCGGGGCGACCGCCCGACGGCTCCTCGAAGAGGGCGCGAGCGTCGTCATCTCCGATGCGCACGCCCGCCGGCTCAAGGAGTCGGAGGCGGCGCTCGCCGCGGAGTTCGGCGCCGGCCGGGTCGCCGCCCTGCCCTGCGACGTCACCGACGAGACCCAGGTCGGCGCCCTGTTCGACCTCGCCGAGGAACGCCACGGACGGCTCGACATCGTGGTCAACAACGCGGGCCTCGGCGGCACTTCGGACCTCGTCGACATGAGCGACGAGCAGTGGGACAAGGTCATCGACGTCACGCTCAACGGCACCATGCGCTGCACCCGCGCCGCGCTGCGCCGGATGCGGACCGCCGGACAGGGCGGCGTCGTCGTCAACAACGCCTCGGTGGTCGGCTGGCGCGCCCAGAAGGGCCAGTCGCACTACGCCGCCGCCAAGGCCGGCGTCATGGCCCTCACCCGCTGCGCCGCCCTGGAGGCGGCCGAGTACGGCGTACGCGTCAACGCGGTGTCGCCGAGCCTGGCCATGCACCCGCACCTCGTGAAGGTCACCACCCCCGAACTCCTCGACGAACTCACCTCCCGCGAGGCGTTCGGCCGGTACGCCGAGCCGTGGGAGATCGCCAACGTCATCGTCTTCCTGGCCAGCGGCTACTCCTCGTACCTGACCGGCGAGGTGCTCTCCGTCAGCAGCCAGCACCCGTGAGCCCGCGATGAGCGCGTCGCCCGAGCGGCGGGAGGAACTCCTCGCCACGGCGGCCGAGGTGTTCGCGGCGCAGGGCTACGACGCCACCACCGTCCGCAAGATCGCCGACGCCGCGGGCATGCTCGCGGGCAGCCTCTACTACCACTTCGACTCCAAGGAGTCGATGCTCGACGAGATCCTCTCGACCTTCCTCGACGAACTCTGGGCCCGCTACGACGCGGTGCTCGCCGCCGGGCTCGGGCCGAGGGAGACCATCGAGGCGCTCGTCACCGAGTCCTTCCGCGAGATCGACGGTCAGCGCGCCGCGGTCGCCATCTACCAGCGGGAGTCCAAGCACCTCGCCCGGCACGCGCGCTTCGGCTATCTGGCCGGCTCACAGCAGAAGTTCGAGAAGGCGTGGCTCGGCACCCTGGAGCGCGGTGTCGCCGCCGAGGTGTTCCGCGCCGACCTGGACATCCGGCTCACGTACCGCTTCGTGCGCGACACCGTGTGGGTCGCCGCGTCCTGGTACCGGCCGGGCGGACAGCACAGCCCCGAGGAGATCGCCCGCCAGTACCTGTCGATGGTCCTGGAGGGCGTGGCCCTGCGTACGTGACAGCCCGTACCGCCCGTACCGCCAGCACAGCCAGCACGTTCGAGTACGCACAACACACAGACAAGGGAGTGGTCATGGCCGAGGCCTACATCGTCGAAGCGGTCCGTACGCCGGTCGGCAGGCGGAAGGGCGGACTGTCCGCCGTCCACCCGGCGGACCTGGGGGCGCATGTCCTGAAGGCCCTGATGGAGCGCTCCGGCGCCGACCCGGCGGCCGTGGAGGACGTCGTCTTCGGCTGCCTGGACACGGTCGGCCCGCAGGCCGGCGACATCGCCCGTACCGCCTGGCTGGCCGCCGGTCTGCCGGAGGAGGTGCCCGGTGTGACCGTGGACCGGCAGTGCGGATCGTCGCAGCAGGCCGTGCACTTCGCCGCCCAGGCGGTGCTGTCCGGCACCAGCGATCTGGTGGTCGCCGGAGGCGTGCAGAACATGTCGCAGATACCGATCGCCTTCGCCAGCCGCCAGGCCGTCGACCCGCTCGGACTGCCCGAGGCAAGCCCGTACGCGGGTGAGGGCTGGCGGGCCCGCTACGGCGACCAGCCCGTCAACCAGTTCCACGGCGCCGAGCTGATCGCCGGCAAGTGGGACATCTCCCGCCGCGACATGGAGGAGTTCGCGCTCCGCTCGCACCAGCGCGCGATCCGCGCCATCGACGAGGGCCGCTTCGACCGCGAGACCGTCGCCTACGGGGACGTGACCCACGACGAGGGGCCGCGCCGCGACACCACGCTGGAGAAGATGGCCGGGCTCCAACCCCTCGTCGAGGGCGGCCGGTTGACCGCCGCGGTCTCCTCGCAGGTCTCCGACGGCGCCTCGGCGATGCTCCTCGCCAGCGAGCGCGCCGTACGCGAGCACGGCCTCACCCCGCGCGCCCGCGTCCACCACCTCTCGGTGCGCGGTGAGGACCCGATCCGGATGCTGTCCGCCCCGATCCCGGCCACGGCGTACGCGCTGAAGAAGGCCGGGATGTCGCTCGACGAGATCGACCTGGTCGAGATCAACGAGGCGTTCGCGTCGGTGGTCCTGGCCTGGCTGAAGGAGACCGGCGCCGACCCGGAGAAGGTCAACGTCAACGGCGGCGCCATCGCCCTCGGCCACCCCCTGGGCGCCACCGGCACCAAGCTGATGACGACCCTGCTGCACGAACTGGAGCGCACCGGCGGCCGCTTCGGCCTGCAGACCATGTGCGAGGGCGGCGGCCAGGCCAACGTCACGATCATCGAGCGGCTCTGAGTCTTCGAGTAACTCGGACGTACCTTGAGTCGTCTGGCCCCGAACCTCCTTTGGTCCGGGGCCAGTTGACCGTCCGGCTCAGGCGTCGAGCAGCACCGGCCGGCCGCTCCAGCGGTACAGGTGGGCCACCAGCGGCCGCACGATCCCGGCCCCCGGCACCTCGCTGTCGAACCACCGGTCCACGCAGGTCCAGTGGAAGGGATGGTCGAGGTATTCCCCGGTGAGGCCCTCGACGTCCGCGAACTCCTGCTCCCATACGTGCGTCCAACGCCCCGGCGTGCGCTCCTGGTCGACCCGGCTCAGAGCCCACGACCGGATCGACGTGATGTGCGCGGGCATGGCGAGCAGGTCGGACTCCAGACGGGCCACGAGGGCGTCGCTCGCTTCTGGCCGGACCGCGAACAACAGGGTCCGCTTCACCCGAGGTCCGGACGACGGGACGCTGCGGCCGCGTACGGGGGTGAGCGCCACCTCGTCCACCGGTTCCGGCAGGCCGAGTTCGGCCGCTACGGCGCTCGGCGGGCGCTCGGCGGTGAGGTCCCAGGTCGCGCCCCGACCACCGAAGCTGCCCGGCAGATCCGGCGCCGCCGAGCAGCCGGACACGCCGGGCAGCGCGCCGGCCGCGTCGTACGGATCCGTCTGCTCGGGCGGGAGCAGGGCCACCCAGCGGGTCATGCGGGCGCTCCTTCCGTGTCCGGTTGTTCCGTGGCCGGTTGTTCTGTGGTCACGGCCTCCGCCTCCATGGGCTGCAGCACCTGGCGGTCGCGTTCGTGCGCCAACTCGTCGGTGTGCGCCCAGAATTCGGTGACCCGGGGATCGCGTTTGGCGGCCGAGCGCGCGGCGTAGAACGCGCCGCTGTCGCGCAGCGACCACAGGATGCGGACGGCCACGGTGTCCGGGCCCGTCCAGCTCCGCCACGAGCCCGCCACGTCCATGCCACGGTCGCGGGCGCCCGGCAGATACTCCGCACGCCAGCGCCGCAGCCACGGCTCGACGTCGTCGTGGGCGAGGACGACCAGGTCGAGCACCTGAACGCCGCTCATGTCACCGCACCAGCCGGGCGCGGAGCCCGGCCAGATTCGACCGGTCCAGGCCCAGGCCCTCGGTGAGGTAGCCGTCGAGGCCGCCGTAGTCCCGCCGCACCTGGTCGAGCGCCGCGTCGAGATAGTCCGCGCGGACGTCCTGGAGCGGGACGAGCAGGTCGGGGTTCTTCATGTAGCCGGACTTCTCGAGGCCCTCGCGGGTCTCGCGGTCGGCCTTCGCGCGGAAGTCGTTGGACAGCAGGTAGTCCTTCTCGGCGGTGCGGGCGGGGACGCCGACGGCACGAAGGAGCAGGTAACTCACCCAGCCCGTACGGTCCTTGCCCGAGGTGCAGTGGAACACCAGCGGCGTCCTGCGGTCCTTGGCGAGGTCGCGCAGCGTCGCGGCGAACTGCCGACGGGAGTCCGGGTCGGTGGCGAAGGAGCGGTAGATGTCCCGCATGAGCTGCTCGGCCTTGCCGCCGCCGAGCATGTCCTCCTGCTTCACCGGGTCCTTGGAGCCGATGGCCTCCATCGTCTTGGCGTACAGGCCGAGGTCGTTCACGGCGCGGGATGTGACCTTCAGCCCTGCGGGGAGGCGATCGGCTCCGTCGCGCTTCACCTCCAGGGGCGTGCGGAAGTCCACGACGGTGCCCAGGTTTAGGGCGGAGAGCTTCTTGACGTCGGCCTTGGTGGCTTTGCCGAGCGAGTCGGCCCGGAACGCCTGGCCGGGGCGTATGTGTCGGCCCTTGTCGGTGCGGTAACCGCCGAGGTCCCGGACGTTGACCGCGCCGTCGAGCGCGATGGGTGCACCGGGCCGGGCACCGTCGTCGGCGGCGCTGCCGGCGGCGGGCGGGGTGGCCTTGCCTGCCGGAGCGTCGGTCGTGGCGCAGGCGGGGAGGGTGCCGAGCAGAGCGGCGGCGAGGGCCGCGGCGGTGGCGCGGCGGGTGCGGAGGGTACGCACGGGGGTGAACTCCTGGGCGTCGTAGGGAGGTTCCCGGAAAGTGATGCGGGGGTGGG